>DATBQE010000001.1:0-13451 GCA_036561005.1 Burkholderiaceae bacterium
AGCTCGGCCAAACCCGTCCGACGGAAACAGTGATCATTGACGGGCTCGATCCAAAATGGGTTACTGTCATGCACTTTTCGGATTACGCCTGGCGCGATATTCCCGATACCTGGATGCAGCGCGATTATCTGGCTCGCTTCAAGCCAGAGTAGACCGGGAATGAAGTTTGGCGCGGATGTCATTTGACCGCGCCTGCAATATCAACGCATCCTCCTTCCCACCTGCGGGAGAGAAAATCGCGTTATGCGGCCAGAGAGGGCGAACAAGGTGGCAAATCCGCATCACAATACCGAATCCGACAAATTTCCGATTGATCGCGCGAAATGGGTTAGCGCCACGTTATTCCTCGTGAGCGCCTTTTCCGCAGCAGCCGCACCGCCCGAAGATTCTGATCTCGATGCCCTCAATACAGCCGATCAGGCAGTCAAACCGATCGAGATGCCTAGCGATTGGCACACCTTCATCGAGGGCGCCTATGGCGACACGCAACAGCGTTACAGCTTGCCTTCCTATGCGAGCGGCCGCCTGTCGCTCGACACCGCACTCGATAAAACCCTGGCGCCCGGCTGGCGCCTGGTTTTCGCCGACCGCCTCGACCTGGATTGGCAAGACCAGGCGCCGCAGCAGGCAAGGATCAATACGCTCAAGGAACTTTACTTGAGCTGGCAATTTGCACCCGACCAGATCATCGATGCCGGACGCATCAATACGCGTTACGGCGTGGCGACCGGCTACAACCCGACCGACTATTTCCGCAGTGACGCCGTGCGTTCGCAGGTCTCGGTCAATCCGTCAAGCCTGCGCAACAACCGTCTCGGCAGTGTCATGCTGCGCGGCCAGACACTATGGAACGGCGGCTCTCTCACCGGTATCGTTTCACCAAAGCTGGACCCCGCCGCCAGCAGTGAGCCGTACAATGTCGACCTCGGCGCAACCAATCATGCCAATCGCTATCTGCTCGCGCTCAGCGAACAATTTTCAGACGCGTTCAATCCGCAATTCCTTGTCTATGGCGAACAAGGAAAATCGGCGCAATTCGGCTTTGACCTGACGCATTTGATCGGCGATGCAACGGTTGCCTTTGTCGAATGGTCGGGCGGGCAGGGTGCTTCTCTCTATGCACAATCGACGGGCGGTGCAGCACGGGAGACTTTCTGCAACCGCTTGGCGACCGGCTTCACCTACACCACACCCGGCAAAGTTTCGATTACAGTTGAAGCGGAATATAACGGTGCGGCAATGGACGAGTCGAACTGGAACGCGCTGGGCAAGGGCCCATTGCCGCGTTACCTGCAATACCGCAACTTCGTGCAGGCGGCCCAGGACATTCCCACCAAGGAAGCGGCCTTCGCCTACGTCAGCTGGCAGGATGCATTCGTGACGCATCTGGACCTGACTGCTTTGGCGCGCCAGGATTTGCTCGATCAGAGCCGCTTGGCCTGGGCTGAAGCACGTTACCACTGGATTCATGCCGACGCCGCCTTGCAATGGCAGCATTATGGCGGAAAGGCCTGGAGCGATTTTGGCGTACTGCCGGCGCGCACGACATGGCAGACTGTTGTGACCTACTATTTTTAGACCAAGGCGCCTTCCCTCAATACGCGGTATATTTGCACTCGTTCGGTCGAATGGAGAAGGCGGTCATGCCAGTTAAGCCAAGCAAGCGAATTCACATCGGTATCGGCGGTTGGACCTTCGCGCCATGGCGCGGAAGTTTTTACCCGAAAGGATTGCCGCAACGACAGGAGTTGCAGTATGCCAGCGGTAAGCTCAATTCCATCGAAATCAACGGTACCTACTACGGCTCGCAAAAACCGGAAAGTTTCGCGAAGTGGCATGATGAAACACCGGAGGATTTCGTCTTCGCGCTCAAGGGGCCGCGCTTCGCCACCAACCGCCGTGTCCTGGCCGAGGCAGGCGAATCCATTGAGCGATTTTTCGATAGCGGCGTGCTGCTGCTCGGAGACAAACTGGGGCCGATCAACTGGCAATTCGTGCCCACCAAGAAGTTCGATCCCGAAGATTTCGAAAGCTTTCTCGGCCTGCTGCCTAAATCGATTGAAGGCAGGGAAGTGCGGCATGCCGTCGAGGTCAGGCATGAGAGTTTCGTTTGCGAGGAGTTCATAACACTGGCACGCAAATACGAAGTTGCCGTGGTCCTCGCCGCTGATTCCGACTATCCTCAGATTCACGGTAACACAGCGCCGTTCGTCTATGCCAGAATCATGGGCACGGTGGAAACGGAGCCAAACGGCTATAGTGGAGACGATCTTGATCGGTGGGCGCAACATGCAAAAGCCTGGCAAGCAGGAAACCCGGTCGCCATTCCCGAGATTTTCCCCGATACCCATGCCAAGGCGTCGAAAGGCCGCGACGTTTTTCTTTACGTGATCAGCGGTTTCAAGGAGCGCAATCCAAATGCAGGAATGGAATTGATCAAGCGAGTCGTTTCCGGCTGACTCAGGTAGCATCTCGGCCGAAATGTAACGCAATTCAATGATTCAATAGCGGCAAAAACGGCAAAGCCGTCAATTTCCGATTGGGAAAATCAACGGCTTGGCGAGTGCATGCGTGAAAAATTACCTACGACGCATTACGAATTTGGTTGCGGGGACAGGATTTGAACCTGTGACCTTCGGGTTATGAGCCCGACGAGCTGCCAGACTGCTCCACCCCGCGTCTGAAGATGAAGACTATAGCATGGATTGCCATGCCGCTACAAGCTATTCCTTAGAAACCCACCTCATTTGCTTGCGTATCCAATCTTTGGCAGTCAATCTTCGTTCTCATCGTCGTAGGGGTATTTCACGCCGCATTGCGCCCGCATGGTATCGAGCCAGCCCATCAGATCAAGCGATTCGTCGAGCGTCATCAGCGGGCTTTCGGCGGTATTGCTGCGCAGGCAGCGGCTCACTTCGATGGCTTCGTGCGTGTAGCCGTTACCAAGGAAGGGCAGGTCAATGGTGCGCGCCGCGCCATGCGCGTCGGTCACGGTCAACGCTTGCGTCATGAAGAAAGGCGAGTGCAATTCGATGCTTCCCTTGCTGCCCGAGACGATCAGGCGCATCGGTGTGCCGGCGTTAATCGAGCACAGGCAGGAAGACAGGGCGCCATTGCGATGGCGCAGGATGAATGCGGTTTGCGTATCGACCCCGGTTTCGCACAAAGTGGCCTGAGCCTGGGCCTGGGCAATTGGGCCGAGCAAATGTGCGGCGATCGACAACGGATAAATGCCGATGTCGAGCAAGGCGCCGCCGCCCAATTCCCGATTGAACAGTCGGCTTTGCGCATCGAACTTTGCGCAGAAGCCGAAATCGGCCTGAATCTGGCGTGGCTGACCGATTTCGCCGTGTTCAATCAGTCGTTTGGCCTCGCGCACGGCCGGCAGAAAACGTGTCCACATCGCTTCCATGAGAAAGAGCTTTTTATGGCGTGCGACGCTCACCACTTCGCGGGCCTGCCGGCGATTGATGGTGAAAGGTTTTTCGCACAGTACGGCCTTACCGGCATGCAGGCACAGCAAGGTATTTTCGGCGTGCAAATTGTGCGGCGTGGCGATATAGACTGCGTCAATTTCGGGGTCGTCTGCCAACTCCTGGTAACTGCCGTAGTGCTTGACGGTGCCGGCATGTCCGACCAAATCCCCGGCAAAATTCTTCGCCGTTTCCGTCCTGCGCGATGCAACGGCGACCAGGACGGCATCGGGCACCGCGCGCAAACCGTCGGCAAAGGCCCTGGCAATTTGACCGGTTCCGAGTATGCCCCACCGAACGAGTGAAATGGTCATGCCTGCATACTCCTTCTCCGAATTGGATGTTTGATTTCTGTACACTGAAAATTGCGTTGACATTGTACGGCAGCAAGATGCCCGTTGTCGCTTTTCCGGCTCTATCGACCATGCGTGCTTTTTTGCAATAAAAGGCCGCAAACGGGTCGTCGGACTGGGCGCTGCACAAAGGGTTACATTTTGTAACCAATGCCGGGCGTTGCTGCAACTTCCGGCAAACGCTTTACCGCTACACTGCCTGTGGCCAGGGCGACCCCGGTGTTTTGGCCGCCTCAAGGCCGCCGGAAATTGGAAATCACGGGTAAATATTCGCTGAAAAGCGGCCGTCAAGCCTACAAAGCGTCGGCAATTGTTTAAATTAATAGTATCCTTGTGCCTTTGTCCAAATTGACGCGCGTCGGAAGGCCATTTTTGGCGGCCTGTTCGGTCGCACGATCAGCTTGAGGGCAGCTATCGGGCAGGAATGCACGGAAGCAAATTATTGTGAATCCAGGAAGACTATGAATCGAATCGGCTTGATGGCGTGGGTGGGCAGTGTGGGTTTGGCGGCTTTGTTGGCGGCTTGCGGCGGCAGCTCAAACGGCAATGCGTCGATCGGGGGAACGGTGACGGGTTTGGCACCGAACGCTAGTGTTACGCTCACAGATAACGGCGCCGATACGCTGACGGTTACTGCCAACGGCAGTTTCAAGTTCGCCAACTCGGTGGCCAGCAAGGCAAGTTATAACGTTGCTGTTTCCAAGCAGCCAGTTGGTCAGACCTGTGCTGTATCGTACGGATCCGGCGTGATTGACTACTCCGGCGACAATATTTCTAAAGTCGGCGTAATTTGCTCGAACAATGCGCAGGTCGGCGTTGCCGTTACCGGTTTAAACGCAGGAAGCAGCGTCACGTTAAGATTGACTTTGCAAAACGATCCGGCCAACAGTTACACGACGACGGTGACCGCTAACGGTGTGACCAATACCTTCAACAGCGCAGGATCAACGGTCCTGGTGCCTCTCGGCGGTTTGTATAGCGTGACTGTCGCAACGCAGCCGACATCGCAAAGTTGCACCGTGACCGGCACCAACGCCTCAGGCGGCATTGTTGATTCGAGTCCGATTACGGTCGAGTTCTCCTGCCATTGATGTGGTCGCTTTTGCGTGTGCCTGAAGTTGGACTTGGCGCCGCATAATGCCAGCGTTTTGCACCGTTTTTGAGACTTCCACAATGCGCGACAGCAGGCTACAAGGCGCACGTGGTTAAACTGATTTAGTGATTGGAACGTATCATGAAGCATTTGAAATTGTTGGCGTCATCGCTTTGCGCAGCTGCTGTTCTTCTCTCGGGTTGTCATACCACCGTCGACACGGAAACGGTCGGCGGCACACTGGTCGGCCTCACGAGCAACAATTCGGTCGTGTTGCAAAACAACGGGGCTGACAATCTGACCTTGACGGCAAACGGCAATTTCGTTTTTCACACAGCCCTCAATACGGGCTCGACGTACACGGTTTCTATCCTCACCCAACCAACCGGCGAACTGTGTGCGGTGGAAAACCCGGTAGGCCTGGTTAATGCCAACATCGGCAATGTCAGCAGTGTGGTGATCAATTGCGTGTCGTCCGTGTCGTCAAGCGACGACGTGTACGGTACCGTGACTGGCTTAGCCACCGGCAATATATTGAAGCTCACCAACAATGGCGTCGATACGGTGACGATCACGTCCACTGGACCTGCCTCGCAGAATTTTGCGTTCGGTCAGGCATTGCCGATCGGCACGCCGTATCAAGTGGCGATCTCGGCGCAACCTAACGGGCAGAACTGCAGCATTACCGGCGGTTCGACCGGGACGATCTCTGCCACTGTCGCTTTGGCACCAGTCACTGTGACCTGTATCTAGGCACCGCTTGGAACTTTCAGTGTCGTGATTCACCGCATATAATATAAATATGTGTTCGCAGGGCACAATGAGCCCTGCGAGAACGCTAAATTGTCGCGTGAGATGTGGAAGATGATCGCTCGCCGGTTAATGATTTTGGTTTGCACTTGGGCTGCCTTTTGCACTGTAGCTCATGCGTGGACGGCTCATGGCGCTCCACAGATCGTGCCCCAAGCTTCTCATGTCCCTCACGTTTCAGGCGGGCCTTCAGGGCACCCATGGGGCTCCGGCCATGGTCACGGGTATGGCGGGCACCCGTATTTCGGTTTAGGAATCTACGGTGCCTGGCCTTGGTTCTATCCCGGTTATGCGGCCGATTTCAGCGGCTATGGCCTGCCAGTCTATGCAGACAGCTTTTATAGCCAGGCGACGGCACCTGTCCAGTATGTCGACATGGCGCCACCAGCTGTCTCGCGGTCGAAAGCCGCACCCGACAACTCCTGGTATTTCTGCAAAAACCCGGAAGGCTATTACCCCTACGTCAAGGCTTGCGACAATGCATGGGAAGTCGTTCCCGCTCAACCGCCGGTACAGTAAGCTTCAAGGCCGCGGCGCGCTGCGTTGCCTATGTTCCTGACTCCTTGAACGCCCAAAAGCGGCTCCCCGTGAAGTTCCAGACCAGGCCGATTCCAGTGGTCAGACATTGAGCGATCCAGATATTCCAGCCCAGGTGATGCGCCAGCAAGGCCATCAATGCGGTATTGATGCAAAAGCCGATGCCCAGAAGCGTAAAGTATTTGCCGGCCGCCTCCATGTGGCTTTTGCCGCTTTCGAAGGTGAAAAAATAGTTGAGCAGGTAATTGACTACCGAACCGCACATATACCCCGCGGCAGAGGCAAATTCAGGCAGCATGCCGAGCCAGTTTGTGCCGGCAGCAAGGACCGCATATTGAACAAGTGTGCCGCAGGCGCCGACTGCGGCAAAGCGAAGGAATTGTTTTGAAATTGACATGGATTGATCGTGTTTTGCCCCTGCGATCGGCGAGGCGTCGGCGCGCATGGTAGCATGGTTGCCGCATTCCCCCTTGGGAATCAGGCCGCCCTGATGTCGACTTCGCCGAAGGTCATGAAAACGAAGGTGTCGGGTTGGGTTTGCAGGCAATATGCGCCGTTAGCCTCGGCGAGCAACATGGTCAGCGCAGTATATTCCCACGCCCGCCGTTCGGTGCACGGCAGTTTTTGCATGGCCAGTTCTTCTGACCCGTATTCGATGCCGAACTCGCGCACCCGCAAGGCGTGTCGCTGTAGTTTTGACGGCACGTTCGGATGGTGCCAGCCCCATGTGAATGTCTTGTCGATAACGTGAAATGTCCCGACAACCTGCGTCGGCGCCCACGCGATCGTGCCGTTGGAAAAAGTAAAACACAGCGTACCGCTATTCTCGTCGACTGCCCACGATTTCTCCTGGCCGAGGCGCCATTGATTGCGATGTTCCTCCGTCACCAATTGCAAGCTTTTGTAGCTGTCGGCAATAAAGGCTTCAATATCAATCTTCTTTTTCTTTTTAATCAGTTTCAGCATGTGAATCAGGTCCTGAAGCGATCAAAGGGCAGATATCAGGATCAAATAATAACAGTGCCGACGGACAAACAACCATCCGCCTCCATCGAATTATGAATATCGGTAATCTGTCTCCTTCGGGTCACTTTGCCGCTCCGTCATCCCTTGCCAGTTTTGCCACAGCAGCTTCGAAAACGGCGAAGCGCGCATCGAGTTGCCTGATATGCAATTGTTTCTGCTCTGCACTCAAAAAAGAGTAACGCAGGCTGTTATAAACGACTTCTTTCAATTGCCGGTACGAAGGTTTATAGCGACTGGCAAAGAGCAGGTATTCGGCGCTGATGTTGCTGCGCGAGACACCTTCGTCATCGGTTGCGATGACGATAGGAACGTGATGGCGCAGGTATACGGTGACGGGATGGCTGTCTTTTTCCACGCCCAGGATGAAGGCATTGCTGCTCAGGCAGATTTCCACGGCGACCTTGCGCTTTTTTAAATCTTCCAGCAAGGTATCGGGGTCGCTCTCATAGGTCACATCAATGCCGTGACCGATGCGTTCGGCGCCGGCCACGTCGATGGCGTCGCGGATATGGCTGCGCAACCCGGCCGGCGGCACCATGCCCAAGGTCAATTCTCCGGCGTGCATCGCAAGACGCACGTCAGGAAAGCGCTGCTTGAGAAAATGAAACATCTCCATATGCAGGCGATAATCGCGCATTGCAACAACACCGTTTTCCGGTCCCACGATGTTGACGCCGACAATCAGATTGTTGTCGTGCGCCGCGGCGAACGCCGAATACAAGCCGGCAAAGACTTGCCCGGGGGGATTGTTGCGGCTGACGTAGGATTGAAAACGCAAGGTGAATTCACCGTCGTCGAGCCCCTTGGCGTACCCGGCGAGGCTGCTGCGATAGTCGAAGATCTTTTTTTGTGCATCGACATCGCGGTCGAGGAAGTCGCTATAGGTCTGCAGAATTTGCCGAATGTTTGCACTATCGGCATCCTGTCCAAGTTCGTTAAACCGTTGCGATAGGCCGACATTTTCGGTTGCCGGTGCTCCTTTGAGCATAGTTTCAAGATACTGCAGGTTGTCTGCCTTGGCCTGTTGCTTGAGCAGCGTCAGTCCGGTAGCCGGCGCGTAGCCCGATGCCGGGCCGAAATACCCGAAGGTGTCGAAGAACTGCTGGTCCGGCGGAGCCGACTCATGCGAGTGATTGTCGAAATCCTTGTCCGACCAACGCATCAGCAGCGCGCGATAGAAGCCATTGTCTTCCTGAATTTGTTGCGCGCTCAGGCAGTTCTGGTCGCCCGGATCGTGACTTGGATTTGCGGTTTCAATGCGAAATCGGGCATGGCAATTTTTTGCAACCGGATTGGCGTCGCTGCAATTGGCGGGGTCGTCCTGACGGTAGACACAATAACCTTGCTTGCCGACCCAGTCGATATAGGTTTCGGCATAGATGGCACCGGAGTAATGATGATGCAGGTCTCCTCCCTTGGGGAGCATGGTCATGAGCATGTTGAGTTCGGCCAACTGCGGTGCTCCGCCGCCAATGAGCCTGCCGTAATAATTGGACGTCGCCTGGGTATTGTTATCTGCGCCGGTGTTGCGCAGTTCTTTAGCGAAGGCCACCAAAGGCGAGGTCGCGATGCAGCAAAGCAGGAATAGTGATGCGATTTTTTTCATCGTTTGTTCCTTAAGTCGGATTGGATCGCTCTTCCGCACTTCTGCGGCAGCCCGATTGTCCGGGTCTTGTTGTTTCGCCGACCGAGCGGCGCATTTTCGTTGACAATCAGGGATTGCCGACATTAGCATATTCCATCGCGCCAGTGGCGGAAAAACGCGCTAGTTCTGCCAGTCTATTCATTGCGAAGCGCTGAACCGCTTGCAGCCATTTCCAGTCTGCCGGTGCCTAGTACCGGCTTATGCGACGCGCGCGTGGCATAAATAGCCAATCATCAAGGAGGCGCCGACCCGTCAATGTTCCCCGTTCAAACCAAATGTTGGTGCAACGATAAACTGGAGACCAAGTCATGAAACACCTGATCAGAGTGATGGTGCTGTGCATTGTGGTTTGCTGCGCGGGCATAACCCGTGAAGCATTTGCCGAAGATCACGCAAGTGCCGCGGAGGCGGTCGCGATGGTGCAAAAAGTAATCGCCAAGATCAAGGCAAACGGAAAGGACTCGGTGATTGCCGACATCAACGCCTTCAGCCCCGAATACAAAGACCGGGATCTTTACGTCACCATCATGGATTTGAACGGCCTGGAGCTGGCACACGGCGCCAACAAGCGCATGCAAGGCGTCAATCTCGTGGACATGAAAGACACGGACGGAAAGTATTACATTCGGGAGCGGCTGGAGATCGTCAAGGCGAAGGGCAAAGGCTGGCAAGACTATTCGTTTGTCAATCCCGTGTCAAAGAACATAGAACCTAAATCGATGTATTTCGAACGTTTCCAGGATTTGGTTATTTGCGCAGGGGTATACAAGGACAAAAAGTAAGGCGCCAGGAAGCTTGATGGCTGCGACAGAATGTCAAAACAGCGCCGTTGCCGGCTCCGATTGTTGCACCGCAGTTGCGATGGGGGGAATGATGCAGCGGGTCACATCTGCTTTGCTTTGATTCGGGCGCGACCCTCCTGCTTCGCCTGATACAGCATGGTATCGGCCGTCGAGACGAGGTCCTTCACCGCATGTTCATGGTGCGGCGTCACACTGGCCACGCCTATGCTGACGGTGACGATTGCGCCGGCTACCTCGCTCGCCTCGTGCGCAATGGCCAGCCTGCGGATAGCGTCGAGCAATTCGCCGGCTTTCGCCCGCGCCCCTTCCAGCGGCGTGTCGGGCAAAATGGCAACGAATTCTTCTCCGCCATAACGGGCCAGCAGGTCGTGTGAGCGAGTCAAACCTTGCTTGAGGCATTTGGCCACATTCTGCAGGCATGCATCGCCGGTCTGATGGCCATATTTATCGTTGTAGCGTTTGAAGAAATCAATGTCAATCATCAGGACTGAGAGCGGCTTAACTTCACGCGCGCAGCGGCGCCATTCCGAGGCAAGAGTTTCGTCGAAGTGGCGCCGGTTGCCTACGCCGGTAAGACTGTCGATCAGCGTCAGGGTACGCAGCAAATCCGCCTGATATTTCAGGGTCAAATGCGTTTTGACGCGCGCGCGAATGATGCGCGGGCTGGCAGACTTGGAAATGAAATCGACTGCGCCTGCTTCCAGGCCCAGCTCTTCCTCCGGTCCGTCGCTATGGCTGGTCACAAAAATTACCGGGACGTCGCGCGTCGACTCGCCTTGTTTCAAGCGACGACACACTTCATGCCCATCCATGTGCGGCATGATGACATCAAGCAGGATCAGATCCGGAAGCTGGGTTGCGCAAAAACGCAATGCATCTTCTCCGGATGTGGCGACAAATATTTCGTGGTCGGCCTGAAAGATCTCGTGCAGCATCCGGATGTTTATCGGCTGATCGTCGACAATCAGCAACTTTGGTTTCGCGGCGAGGCGCGCTTGTGCCGACTGGAATATGAGCGCATTCGCTTGGGTCATCGCAGGCCCTCTTTCAATATTGCCAGACTCACTTGAGCTTGCTGAAAATCGAGCCTGTCAATCGATTGTTCAAGCTGTTGCAATTGATCGCCAAGAAGTTCACTATAACATGCCTTCAATTCGCCAAATACGGTCATCGTTTGCATATTCCGGCTTTCCAGCAAGTGGCCCAATTCGTCGAGAATGGCGTCCAATTCGCGTCGGGCAGGTGTGTGGCGCGGATTGACGCTTTCGAGGCCCGCGCTTCGCAAAGAAGCTGCAAATCGTTCTACGGCAGCACACCCCTGACGAAGCACCGGCAAGAAGGATTCTTCACCAAGTGATATCGCTTGCAATTGGCCGGTATTCTTTATGCGTCTCTCTTCTTTCTCCGCAAAATTTCCCAGTTCGCCTGCGCCCATTGTGCGGGCAATGCCCTTGAGTGTATGGAGCACGTGCAATATCTCGACGATATCACTATTTCCGACGTGCATCTGCAGTTGATCGTACATCGATTTGGCAGTCGCGGTAAAACCGTCTGCCATATTGGCATACAACGCGTTGTTGCCCCCCATGCGCTGCAATGCTTTCTCCAGATCCATATCCTCAACTGCATGCTTCGCAGTTACATTTTGGCGCACAACTTCCGGTTTGTTTGTGTCGCGTGGACGTTCGGGTATCTTGGGCCGGCAATGACGCAAGAGTGTCGCAATCATGGAATCGAGGTCGACTGGTTTGCTGATGTGGTCGTTCATGCCGGCCGCCAGGCAGGCCTCTTTGTCTGATGCCATTGCATTGGCGGTCATGGCAATGATGGGCATATCATGCAAGCGGGCATGGCGGCGAATTTCAGCCGTTGCAGCATATCCATCCATCTCAGGCATTTGGATATCCATCAGCACTGCATCGAAAGGCGGTTCGGCGGCCACTACGGCGTCCACACCCAATCTGCCATTGTTTGCCACCTGCACCTGCGCGCCAGAAGCGGTAAGCAGCTCGTAGGCGACTTGTCGATTTATCGCATTGTCTTCCACTAGCAAGAGGCGAAGGCCGATCAGGCGGTCGGTTGCGGCGCGTTGCTTGGTGCGCACGGTCTCGGCGCCGGCGCCTTGCCTCGCATCGATTACCGCATCGAAGAGCATGGATGCCGTCACCGGTTTGACGATGAATCCGTCGAGCTGCATCGGTTCCTTTTCCAATTTTTCCGCGAGCAGTTCCCGGCCGTGTGCCGACACCATGATAATGACCGGCGCCGCGGCAGCCGGATGCGACTTGCGTATTTGTTGTGTGACCTGCCAGCCATCCATGCCCGGCATTTTCCAGTCCATGAAAATGACATCGTAGATGTGACCGCTGTCGATTGCAGCCTGAATGGAGCGCAAGGCCTGGTATCCGCTGTCGGCCGTGTCGCAGTTCCAGCCCAGGGAGACAATCATTGTACGCAGCACATTGCGCGCCAGATCATTGTCGTCAACCACCAGAACCTTGAGTTCTTTCCCGTCTTGCGCCGGCCGAGCAACGTCGTATCTGTCCTGCAGAACCTTGCCATCGCCGACCACGTTAAACGGCAGGGAAAAGTAAAAGCGGCTCCCCAGATGCAGCTTGCTTTCCACCAGAAGATTGCCGCCCATCAGTTCGACCAGGCGTTTGCTGATGGCCAAGCCAAGCCCGGTACCGCCAAATCGACGTGAGGTGGATGCCTCACCCTGTGAGAACCCATCGAATACCTGCTGCAAATGTTCGTTCGATATCCCTATTCCGGTATCGGTCACGGCGAAATCGACGACAACCTGGCTTGCCATTTGTCGCGCCAGTTTGACTGAGACGACAATCGAGCCTCGCTCCGTGAATTTCACGGCATTGCCCGCAAGATTGATCAATACCTGTTGCAATCGAAGTGAATCGCCGGTTAGATAAGCAGGCAGGCGCGTATCGATGTCGAGCAGCGCCTCGACGTCTTTTCCGCCCATGCTGGTGGACAGGATCACGGCCAGGTCACGCATCAGTTTGTCCAGCGCAAATGGCCGCAAGTCAAGCACCATCTTGGCGGCTTCAATCTTGGAAAAATCCAGGATATCGTTCAGGATGTCGAGCAGCGACTTGGCTGCGCGCTCGGTTTTTGTCACGTAGTCTTGCTGGCGCCTGGTCAGGTCGGTTTGCGCCAGCAGCTGGACCATGCCCAGAATCGCGTTCATCGGGGTACGGATTTCGTGGCTCATGTTGGCCAAAAATTGGCTCTTGGCCTTGTTGGCGGCTTCCGCCCGATCACGCTCGAACCCGAGCTGCGTGTTCGCCTCGTGCAGACACTCTTCGGAATGTTTGCGGGCTGTGATGTCCTGAAACGATCCGTCTATTTTCCACGTCACGTTGCCTTCGCGATGGGCAGCGCCAATGGAACGAACCCATATGCGGCGTCCCTTGGCCGTGATAAATGGTAATTCCAGATCCCATGAGGTGCCATGCATCTCTGCATTGCGGAAGGCGGCTTGAATCAACGGTCTGGCGTCATCGCTGTAGCATGAGAATGCCAATGCCAGGTCGACTTTTTCGCGTGGATCAATTTCATAGATCCGATAGATTTCCGGCGACCACGACAGTTGCTTTGCGTCGACCATATATTCCCAGCCGCCGACATGTGCCAACTCGCTCATACGGTTCATCAGGTCGACACTTTGCAACAGTTGCGTCTGCAATCGAT
>DATBQE010000002.1:0-62280 GCA_036561005.1 Burkholderiaceae bacterium
ACAGGGGATTTGGGAAATGCCAAATGAGAAGAAAAGTGCGACGAATTGAGCTTAAGATCGAAATTTGGCGAGCTAGCTTAGGTTGAACTCACGGGTCTTAAGTTGGACGCAAAAAAGGGGGTCGGAACAGTCAAACATCAGCAGGGAAGTCGACAAATCTGCCTAACCGAACTCAACAACAACACAGAGCCCCGCCCCATTTGCCCCATCGTCCAACCGAATGATTCCGTTATTACGTGTCGCTGCCCGTTCCGCGATAGCCAAGCCCAGCCCACTCCCCGGCTGATCCTGCCCCGGCAAACGAAAAAAACGCTCAAACACCTTCTTGCGCAATTCCGGCGGAATCCCCGATCCCTGATCGGCAACGATCAATCGCGTACGTCCCTCCACACTCTTTACGCTCACGGTAATCTTGCTATTGTCCGGCGAATATTTCACCGCATTACTGACAAGATTATCGATCAATGAAGCCATGCTTTCACGATGCAGCGGTAGATAGCAACTCTCGGGCGATTGAAATTCCAGTTCGATACCACGCAAGGTGGCAATCTGCACTGCCAGCACCATGCGGTCGCGCACCAGTTCTACCAGGTCGATCGATTGCAGGTCGGCGTTGTCGCGGTCGCTGCCTGAGCGTGCCAGGGCCAGCAATTGATGCACGGTGTGGGTGGCGCGGTTCACACCCTGGTGCAGTCCGGCGGTGGCTTCCTTGACGCGCTGCGCGCTCAATGAATTGCTCAGCGAATCGGCATTGATCTGGATGATGGAGAGCGGGGTTTTCAGTTCGTGGGCAGCGTCGAGCAGAAATTCCTGCTCTCGTTCGAGCCGTTCGGTCAGGCGTTCCATCAGGCGATTGACGGAGCTCACCAGCGACGACAATTCCTTGTAGGGCGAAGGCGCCAGCGGTGAAAGGTCGGTGGCCGAGCGTTCCTCAATTTCGGCGACGATGGTTTTCAGCGGGTGCAGGCCAACGCCGATGATGAACCAGGCCGGGATCAACAACAGCGGCAGGCTGAACAGCAAGGGCTCGAAGTAGTAGCCTATGCTCGACACCTGCAAGATCCATTCACCGATCACTTCGGTGCTCATGCGCACCGTATAACCCGTGGCGGCGTCGCGCTCCACGCTGGCCACCCAACTGTCTTTCAATGGCTGTTGATAGGGGCCGGCGGCCAATATGGTGTGCGGCAGGCCCGCATCGGGCGACTCGTAGATCAGGTTCTGGCCCTTCCATATTTGCGTTTGCAAGGCAGGTACGTACCAGCCCCATTCGCTGTAGGAGGCGTAGTGCAGTTTTTCCATCTGGCGCACGACCTGTTTCATTTCTTCCGGTTTGTCGCCCGCGATTTGCAGAACGACCAGGATGCGTTTGGCCGTGGCTTGCAATTCGCGCTGCATGTCCTTTCTTTTCGCCGCCTTGGTTTCGTACACGTCGAGACCGAGATTACACAGCCACAGGCCGATAACGACAACGGTGAAGCCAAGCAGCAGGCGGCGGAACAGGGAGCGATTCTGGATGCGGTTCATTTTTCCACCACGTAGCCGACGCCGCGCACGGTGCGGATGTAGCCTTCGCCGATTTTGCGCCGCAGGTGCGACATATGGACGTCCAACGCCTGGCCCTCGCTATGCGGCAGCGCCCAGGCTTCCAGTTCGCGCCGCGTCAACACGCGATCGGGGTAGCGCATCAGCGCATGCAAAAGGGCAAACTCGGTTTTCGACAATACAACGGGTGCACCGGCGCGGGTGAGCACCAGGCGCCGGTCGTCCAACACGAGGTCCTTGATTTTCCAGACCGATTCACCCGATTCGTTCCAGCCGGTTGCGCGCCGCACCACGGCGCGCAGGCGCGCCAGCAGTTCGGTCACCACGAAGGGCTTGACCAGGTAGTCGTCGGCGCCGAGATCGAGGCCGCTCAATCGGTCTTCCAGGCTGTCGCGTGCGGTGATGACGAGGATGGGCAGTGTTTTCCCGTCACTGCGGAAATGGCGCAGCAGGTCCATGCCGTTGCCATCGGGCAGACCCAGGTCGAGCAATACGGCATCGAAGGGCTCGGTGGTAACCCAATGCTTGGCGTCCGAAGCGCGCCTGACCCATACCACTTCCTGTCCAGCATCTTGCAGTGCCGATTGCAATGCCCGCCCCAATTCGAGGTCATCTTCAATCAAGCAGATCTTCATGTGTTCGTCATTTCCCCGTTGTTGCGTACCGCGCCGTGACGCAATTCTCTCTATGTACAACGACGTTTTACCTAGCCCACCCCGTCCTTGTCAATCGCTACGCCGCGTTATGTCTTAAGCAAATCTTAAGATTTCTTTTAGTGTTTCTTAAGGAAGAGTATGGACAATCGCCTCCAAGGTCAACCATGCCAGTGCAGTACCGGTTTTGCAAACGCCAGGGATGCAAGCATTGCAGGTAACGCAGGTAACGGTAATGGACGAGAAGTTTTGAAGTTCAGCATGACAGTAACGCCAACGAGGAAATAGTTAAAACCAACAGGCTCGCTTCCACGCGGCCACCATGAGGGGGAGTAGATGAATAGCAACTCGGCAATTACGAAAACCTGTTTGACGCCAATCGCAATGGGCGTGGCGCTTTTGTTGATCGGCGCAGCCATGCCGGCGTTTGCCCAGCAGGCGGACACCACAGCGCAGCCGGCCCAGGTCGAGCAGGTTGTGGTGAGCGGGATTCGGGCGTCGCTACAGCAAGCGCTGCAAAAGAAACGCAACGCCGACTCAGTCGTCGAAGTGGTTTCAGCCGAAGACATCGGCAAGCTGCCTGACAAAAATGTCGCCGACGCCGTGCAGCGCGTACCAGGCGTCAACATTTCATCTTCCGCCGGCGGCGAAGGCGGTTTTTCGGAAAATGACCGCGTGAGCATCCGCGGCACCAGCGCCAGCCTGACGCAAACCCTGGTCAACGGACACTTGATCGGCACCGGCGACTGGTTTGTACTCGACCAGGCAGGCGCAGTCGGCCGAAGCGTGAGCTACGCCTTGTTGCCTTCCGAGATCGTCAGCTCGGTCACTGTGGCCAAGAGCCAGACCGCAGATCTGGTCGAAGGCGGCGTGGCCGGCTCGGTCAATGTCGAGACGCGCAAACCGCTGGACTTCAAGAAGCAACTGACAGCCGAAGCTTCGGTCCAGGCAATCTACGCCGATTTACCGAAAGAGACCGATCCGCAACTCAACGGTCTGATCAACTGGAAGAACGACGCCAACACGTTCGGCGTCATGGTGCAACTGTTTTCCGAAAAGCGCCATGAGCGTCGCGATGGCCAGGAATTTTATGGTTACGCAGCCATTTCGCCGACCAGCAACGCGGCAATTGCGCATCCTGATCTGGCCAATGTGCTGGCGCCGGCTGGTATCAGCGCTTCGTTGTTCGAACAAACCCGCAAGCGTACCGGCGGCGATTTCGACGTGCAATTCAAGCCGAGTTCGGACTTGATGCTTGACGTCAACGGTTTTTCGTCCAAGCTTGATGCAGCAAACTACAACCGCAGCTTTTACAACAATATTGCATCGAACCTGAATGCAACCGACCCAAACAGCGGCGCCTCAGTCGGCGTGGTGCCGTCGGCCTACACGGTCAAGAACGGCACCTTGACGTCGGCCGTGATTCCGGCTTCACAGTACCCGGCCATCAGCGCCACCACGACCTATAATTCGCAGCTGTACTCGGCATTCGGCGATGAGATCTATCGCCCGGGTTCCGCATCGTCGTCTGCTTACTTCGACGTGGACGGCAGCTATCGTGTCAACAAAAGCCTGAAGCTGACGGGAAGTCTGGGCTATACGCGCGGCACGGGTTCGACGCCGGCCGATATCGGCTACGAGGCCGGCCAGACGGGCGCAGGGTCGTCTTATCAACTTAACGGCCTGTCTCCTGCTGCTATGTCATTCCCAGGCGTCAACACGGCGCAATTCGCCAACGTCGTGACCGATGCTGCTTGGGGCACCCACGTTGAAACGCTCGATACTGAAAAATATGGCCAGTTGGATGGGCTGCTTTCCATTGGCGAAGGCATCTGGGAATCGGCCAAATTCGGCGTCCGTTATGCCGAACACCATCGTAACGTAGCAGAACCGGAAAACCGGAGCTGCGCTGCCTGTCTCGGTACCACGACCTCGCCTGCTCCGGTATGGAATGGCGGCACCTATCCCGCCAATTTCGGTTCCGGCCTCCACCCTGGCGCCGGCTTTCTCGGTGCCGGCAATGTCTGGCAGATTGCACCGTCGGCGATCCAGAGTTGGGCCAGCCAATATGACCTCGCGGGCGGCCCGAATACGGAAAACTGGCCCGGCGAACTCGACGTCCTTGAGAAGGATACGGCTGCCTACGCAATGGTGAACCTGTCCGGCGACGCGTGGCGCGGTAATGTCGGCGTACGCTTTGTCCATACCAATCAGGCCACGATCACCAACCTGCTTTCCGTGCCGACCACTGACCCGGTCTCCGGCACACAGGTGTATGCACCGGGCACCGTCGGCGAAACCAACGTCAACGGCGCCTTTATCCCGACATTGGCCGAGCACAGTTACAACGACGTGCTGCCCAGCGCCAATTTCAAATTCGACTTGAGCAAGGATCTGGTCGCCCGCGTTGCAGTCGCCCGGACGATGGCCCGCGCCGACTATAGCGCCCTGGTCGGTGCGGTCACCTTGAACGACAGCAACGACACCGGCAGCGGCGGCAACCCGAACCTCAAGCCGGTTCGTTCCACCAACTACGACGCCACACTGGAATGGTATTTCGCACCAAAGTCCCTGTTGTCGGCAGGTATATTCTTCATGGACATGTCGTCGTATGTCACGTTCGGCACGTCCAACCAGGTGTATCGCAACAACACCTTCAAGCGCTTCGATACTTATCTGATTTCCTCGCCGACCAACATTTCGGCCAAAAACGAGGGCGTCGAATTGAGCTATCAGCAAAATCTGTGGGGCGGCTTCGGCATGCTGGCCAATTTCACACTGACCAATGGCTCGACGGCAGACGGCTTGCCGATGGTCGGCAACTCCAAGGATACCGGCAACCTGGAAGGCTATTTCGAGAACGATAACATCAGCGCTCGTCTGGCTTACACTTATCGTTCCAGCTTCTCGGGCGGCCTGTATAACAGCTTCCCGCAAGTGATGGCTGGGACCGGCAATCTGGATGCTTCTTTCAGCTACAAGATCAACGACAATTTGTCGCTCAACTTCGATGCGCTGAACCTGAGCAATGCCGTATTGCGCTACTACGGCGAAAACAAGGAGCAGCCTATCGCCTTGTACTCCAACGGCCGCCAGTATTACTTCGGCCTGCGGGTCAAAATGTAACGTAGTCGCAGTTGCACTCGCTGTGTGGTGCGCCGTCTCGGCAGCGCGCCGCACAGCAACCCCCTCGGTTCAAGACGAACAGCGAAAGACACGCAATGGCGGTCCAACTCAGCGAATTCAAGCCCGACATGGAAAGCGGCACGCCGCTGTACCTGCAACTGGCGAACAAACTGTCAGACGGGATTCACAGCGGAGTATGGCAACCGGAAGAAGCGCTGCCATCCGAACGGGTTCTTTCCGATCAGCTCGATATCTCGCGCGACACAGCGCGCAAGGCTATCGATATCCTGTGCGAACGCGGGCTGTTGACGCGCAAACCGGGGTCGGGAACCTACATTCCGCCCAAGCTGGTGCAGCCGCTGTCTCGCCTGACCAATTTCAGCGACGAATTGAAACAACGCGGATTCAATCCCGGTTCTCAATGGCTTTCACGCGAAACCGGGATTGCTACTGCCGAAGAAGTTCTGACCCTCGGCCTGTCCCCGAACGCCGTTGTGGCGCGCCTGAAGCGCTTGCGCACTGCGGACAACATTGTCATGATTATCGAAAACAGCGTGTTGCCGGCGCAGTTCGTGCCGGACCCCAGGGTGGTTGGCGAATCGCTATACGGCCACCTCGACATGCGTAACGCCCGGCCGGTGCGTGCGCTGCAGCACATACGCGCGGTCAATGCGACGGCGGAGCAATCGCGTCTGGCCAATATCAAGCAGGACGCGGCCATGCTGCATATCGTGCGGATCGGCTACATGGAAAACGGCACGCCTGTTGAATTGACGCATTCGTACTGCCGCAGCGACTATTACGATTTTGTGGCCGAGCTGCGGCGCTGATGCCGGAACAACTGTTTTGATTAGCTTGGAAAAGATCGAGGAACGTCAATGAATGCAGTCTCTGCGCCCGTAGCGCCGCCCAAGGACCAAGTAAAAACCGGTGCTGCGGCAGTTGGCCCATCCCGGGTGCTGGCGATTGATGCTTTTCGCGGCGTGACCATGCTGGTCATGATCTTCGTCAATACGCTGGCGGGCGTGCGCGGCATGCCTGCCTGGATGGAACATATGCCTGCCGACGTGGATGGCATGACCTTTGTCGACGTGGTCTTTCCCGCATTCCTGTTCATCGTCGGCATGTCCATCCCTTTCGCCTTGGTGCAGCGTGAAGCGCAGGGCGACACGCCGCTGCAAATCTGGAAGCACATCGGCCTGCGCGCGCTGGGCTTGATCGTGCTCGGCGTGTTCATGGTCAATGCCGAAGACGGCTACAACGAAAACGCGATGGGCATGTCCATCTACGTCTGGAGTCTATTGTTCTACGGCTGCGCCATCCTGGTTTGGAGCGTGCACCGTTTCAATAGCAAATCCGTGTCGGTGGCCTTGCGCCTGATCGGCGTGGCCGGACTGGTCGCCCTGGCCTGCATATTCCGAGGCGGTGCGCATGGCGACGTCTACCTTACACCGCAATGGTGGGGCATACTCGGTTTGATCGGGTGGGCTTACCTGATTACCTGCTTCTTCTACCGATTGACGAATGGCCGCGTTGCATGGCTTGTAGCGGCAATTGCCTGCTGCATTGCGTATTACTGCATCGGCCAAATGGACGTCGTCAAGAATTCACCTGTTGCCGGAATCCTGTTCAGTCAGACGGACGACGCCGCACATTCGTCGATAGTCCTGTGCGGTCTTGTGACATCGCTGATCTTTTTCGGCAAGGGCAAGACGGCGCAATTGTCGGCCAAGTTCCTACAGGCTGCCATCCTGACGGCCGTTCTGTTTGTCGCCGGCGCCTTGCTGCGCCCCTACTTCAAGATTTCGAAGATTTATGCAACACCGACCTGGTGCCTGTATAGCGCAGCGATCTGCGTGATCCTGTTTGTCTTGCTCTACTGGCTCGTTGACCTGAAAAAAGTCCAGGCGTGGACGGCATTCTTCAAACCGGCGGCGGCCAACCCGTTGCTGATTTACATCATCCCGTATATGGTCTATGCACTGATGCAAGCCATGCAATGGAGCTGGCCTGCCGCCTTTGGCAGTGGCGTACCAGGATTGATCTGGGCCGCGTCCTACGCGCTGGCCGTGATGTTCCTGGCCATGGGTCTCAACCGCCTGCACATCAAATTACAACTCTGATATTCGTCCCTGAAAATTCGTTGCATAAAACAATAATCGACTATAACTATTCGCCGACATTGTGCCTACCCGCGCCAGATCGGCGGCCTACACCCTAAATAAACAGAATCTCACGATGCAAGCACAGAATAGAATCAATTCAATCGATGCATTGCGCGGCCTGACGGTAGCCGCCATGCTGGTGGTCAACGATGCCGGCGACTGGGGTCATGTCTATCCATGGCTCGAACATGCCGAGTGGTTCGGCTGTAATTTGGCGGATTTCATCTTCCCGTTTTTCATGCTCATAGTCGGCGTATCGCTCAGTCTGGCCTTGGGACCGCAAATCGACAGCGGTATCGAGCCTGCAATTTTGCGTCGCTCGGTCCTGTTGCGCGGCCTGCGCATTTTCCTGCTCGGCGTATTCCTGCACTATGTCGCGTCGCTGACCTTGCCTGGTCGGGAATTCCGCCTGCTTGGTGTGTTGCAGCGCATCGGCATTTGCTTCGCCTTGGTCGGCCTGGTCGCAATTTACCTGCGCGATGCACGCGTTCAATGGGGAATCTTTGTCGCCATCCTGATCGGTTACTGGGCGTTGCTGGCAAGTTATGGCTCCTATATGCCGGACGCGAATCTGGCCGATCATGTCGACAGCATGCTGCTCGGCCCTTTGGCTTACAACTTCGATAAAATCTCCGGCCACGCACATGATCCGGAAGGCGTGCTCAGCACCCTGCCCTCGATTGCCACCGTGATATTCGGTCTGCGCGCAGGGGCCTGGTTGCGTAATGGACAGGAGCGTCTGCTCATCGGCGCCGGCGTTGGGTCGATTGTCGTCGCCTTCCTGTGGTCGCAGGTATTTCCGTTCAACAAGCAGCTGTGGACCTCGTCGTTCATTCTCTGGACCGGCGGCTTTGGTTTTCTGGCAATCGCGCTGGCGCATCACTTCATCGACAAACGAGGTTTTCCGGCCTTCGGCCGCAGCCTGGGCATCAATGCCATCTCGGCGTATGCCGGTTCATGGTTGGCCGTATGCATTCTGGATGGATTCGGCATTACGCCCAAGCTTTACAGTCTGGCGTTTTCGCAACCGCTTGCGCCGATCTTTGGTCCGTTCGTGCCTTCGTTGGTTTTTGCCTTGGCGTTCGCTGCAGTTTTCTGGCTGGGGATGCGTTTCATGACGCTGCGCGGCTGGCGCATCAGCATTTAGGACCGTGCCGTAAAGCCTCGCGCTGACGACCTATTCTTCCACCAGGCGGTTTCTGATGGCGTAATGGGTCAACTCGGCGTTGTGCTTGAGCTTCATCTTCTGCAACAGACGTGATCGATACATGCTGATCGTCTTGACCGACAGGCTCAACTCGGCCGCAATTTCACCCACCGACTTGCCGGACGCGATCAGGGTCAGCGTCTGATATTCGCGGTCGGACAGCGTTTCGTGCAAGGGTAAATCGCGGTCTTCGCCGATCTGGTTGGCCAGTTCCTGGGCCAAGGCAGGACTGATGTATTTTTTGCCGGATGCCACCTGGCGGATGGCAACCACCAGATCAGCCGGAGCGCTTTGCTTGTTCAGGTAGCCGGACGCGCCGGCGCGCAGCGAACGGATCGCATATTGCTCCTCGCGGTACATCGACAGCATCAATACCGCGATATCGGGACACTCCTTGCGCAATTGTTTCAACACTTCGATGCCATTGCGGTCCGGCAGGGATATGTCGAGCAATATGATCTTATAGCCTCCGCGCCTTGCAAGTTTTATGGCGTCAAATCCATTTTCTGCGTTGCCGGCCACAACGATGTCGGGATTATCGGCAAGAATTTGCTTGAGACCTTCACGCACAATGGCATGATCGTCCGCGATGAGAATTTTTATGACTTCTTTTGCCGCCATGGTTCCTGTCCGGGCTAGATCAATGTTTTCCTGCGATTTTGCGGTTGATTGGCCCGCACTTGCAGATTCAAGGAATTTCTCCGATTACCGGAAACGTCGCAATCACCGCAGTGCCGTGCGGCACGACAGCATGTAACGACACATCGCCGCCGAGGCTTTGTGCACGCTCTATCATGCCACGAATGCCGAGCGAATCCGCTTTGCCGCGATCAGCCGGCTGAATACCTTTGCCATCGTCTTCAATTACCAGGCGCACACTGCGATGTTCCAGCGCCATGCGCACCTGCACGTGCGCTGCGCGCGCGTGCCTGGAGACGTTAGTCAGTGCCTCCTGAAAAATCCGCAGCAGCGCCGTCGCGTGTTCAAGGCTGACAGCAGGATCGATTTCCTGCGCGTTGGCAATAACTTGGCATTGGACCTCCGATTGCCTGGAAAAGTCTTCCGCCAGCGCACGAATGGCCGACGTCAGACCCTGCCGGAGCGAGGCGGGTGCCATGTCTGCCGACAGCCGATGCACGGCATCGATGGTGCGGTCGATCAATTCGTCCACGTAGGCCGCTTTTTCATGCAAGGCAGAGCTGTCCTGCGGCAAATCACGAGCGAGTACCGCCAATGCCATTTTTATGCCGGCCAGATTTCCACCGATCGCATCGTGCAGATCGCGTGCTATCCGAGCCCGCTCCGCCATCTTCGCCTCGGCGATTTCCGGCGCGGTTTCGCTCATGGCTGGCGTCCGTCGCAGACCGGCATTCGATTTCGTGTCAACCATATCAATCCTGACCGGGCTCTTGGGCGGCTTTTTGCGGCGGCACCCATTGCGCAATCCAGTCGACCAAGCCCTCAGAGGCAATCGGCCGGCTCATGAAATAGCCTTGCCCCTGATCGCACCCCATGCGCGCCAAAATGTTCCATACTTCTTCACTTTCCACACCCTCGGCCACCACGCGCAATCCCATATTGTGGCCCAGGTCGATGGTGGAACGCACGATCTTTGCATCGTCCGCATCGCGTTCCATGTTCATGACGAAGGATTTGTCGATCTTCAATTCGTCGACCGGCAGGCGCTTCAGGTAAGCCAACGACGAGTAGCCCGTGCCGAAATCGTCAATGGACAGTTCCACGCCCATGGCATGCAAGCCTTCCAGCGTAAGTTGAGCACGAACCGGGTCGTCCATGATCGAACTCTCCGTAATTTCCAGGCAAAATGAGGTCGCCTCGACACCATAGCGATCAAGCACTTCCGAAAATTTCTTCGGCAGATTCTGGTCCAGCAAATCGCGGGCCGACAAATTGACCGAAATCTTGGCCTTGACGTTCTTTTCCTTCAGGTCCCGGCACAGCATGGCCGATTGTTCGAGCACCCAGCGGGTCAGCAAGCGAATGAAACCGGTTTTTTCGGAAAATGGGATGAAATAATCGGGATAGATCAGCCCCTTTTCGGGATGTTGCCAGCGCACCAACGCTTCGAGCCCGACAAACGCGCCGGACCCGAGCAACAGCTTGGGCTGTACAAATAGCCTGAATTCATTGCGGTCGAGCGCGCGCCGCAGCTCGCTCAATAGCGAGAGACTTTCCTGGCTGGCCCTGTCCTGGCTCGGGTCATACAATACTGCTTCGTTGCCGCTCAATTTGGCCTCATACATGGCCACTTCAGCGCGGCTCAGCAGCGACTCTGCATCGGCGCCGTGCGACGGATAGCCGGAAATACCGATGCCTGCGCCCAGATCGACGGTCTGATCATCGAGCGAAATCGGCGTCTCCAGCGATTTGAGGATGCGTGCGGCGACGATCTTGGCCACCTTCAAGTCGACGTTCGGCATCAAGACCGCAAATTCATCGCCACCCAGGCGGGCCAGAGGATATTGCGGCTCAAGAATCTGCGCCAGCCGATGCGCAACTTCACGCAGCAAGGCGTCGCCAAATCCGTGACCCAATACGTCGTTGACGTTCTTGAACCGATCAAGATCCATCATCAGAATATAACAGGCGGCGCCCTGCTCACGCGCCTTGGCAATGGCCTCGTCGAGCATTAACGTGAATTGGGCGCGATTGGGCAAATTGGTGAGGGTATCCCAATAAGCGAGGCGCCGGATTTGCACCTCGCGCTTGGCGATGTCGTCGCGCATGCTGTTGAAAGCCATCGACAACTTGCCGATTTCGTCTTCGCGTTTGATGACGATCTGCCCCTCGTAATTGCCGGCACCCAGGCGCTTGGCAATCTCGGCCAACTCGCGCAACGGTCCGGCGATGCGTTTGGCGGCAAAGAAGCTCAAAATGACGGACGCGAAAATCAGCGCGACGGTAAATTGAATCATCGTGTACTGCAACTGCTTATACGGAGCGATTGCTTCGTCAAGGGAACGCTGCAGCACCACGACCGCATTTTCTTTTGCGCCGGGCAAAGGGAAAGCACGAATGCTGTACTGGCTTTCGGACATGCCAAGCTGGGTCATTGCAACCAGGTCTGCGGACCTGCCGCGCAGATTTTGTGCCAATTCCTTGCCTTCGGCGTCCTTGAGCGTGCTGGCGTCGATCAGCCAGCCGGCTTTCCCGGCAGGAATCAGGAAAGACACGTCGAGCGAAGACAGCCCGCGCATATCCTGCGCCATTTTCTCGTCGAGCGGAAAGGCCATGGCGATCCAGCCGATGGTAATCGGCGCGCGCACGGGCACAACCAACACCTGATAGATTCGATTATCGAAGATACCGATGCCGACTGCGCCGTCGTTTTCTTCAGCCCTATCGATCAGAGAGAATATTGTCTGCTCCAGGCTGCCTGGCGGCCGTTGCGCGGTCGTGGCCTTGATTTGCCGGTCAAGACCGACCAACAAGGTCAGCGAAGCGTCAATGCGCTCGCCCAACGTGGTCAAGCCGGACTCTATGGTAGGTCGGTCGTCCGAACCGATCGCGCTGCGAAAACCGGTATCCTTTGCCAGCACCCGCGCACTATCGGTCAGGCGTTGCTTCTTTTGCTCCAGCAAACGGTCGAACAGGTTTTCACCGAGTTTCAATTGCTCACGCGTCGAAGCCTGTGCATTATTGATGATGCCGTTGCGAATGACAAAGAAACCGCCAAGTTGCACGACCAACACCAGCACCAGAAACAGCGTGACAATTCGGCTTTCCAGAGTACGAAAACGCATCGTCAGCCCTACTTCGCCGTTGCGCCGGGTTTGAGGTCAAGCTTGAACGACGCTGCGCTGTCGGAACCGATCATGGTGATCGGCTGCTCGACCACTTGCGCAGAGATCGGCAAATTGTAGTGCCATGCCTTGAGCGCATATTTTCCCGGCGCGATGCCATCGAGCTTGACTTTCCCTGTAGCGTCGGTCTTCCCGAAATACGGTGTATTGACCACTTCGACATAGGCCAGCATTTGGTCATGGATATTACAGCCAAGCACAACGGTGCCAGGCTTGTCGAACAATTGCGGCGTAGCCGGCTTGCCGGAATACAGCGGCAAATCGAAAACCTTGGCTTGGGAAAACGAATACACATGATGTTTCACGGTATCGTTATTTGGGAAATTGATTTCGGTGCCAACTTGCACTACGGTGACAAGCGGGTTGAACTTGCGCTTGCGCTGTTCGATTTCCGCTGCATGCAGCGCCTTCGGCAGTAGTTGCCCCGCCACCGGTTCGGCGAATATGACGGCATCTGCCAACGGTGTTCCGTGAGCATCCGTCACATCAACGGTCAACGAAGCGGCGATGGCAAGCGATGACCCTGCCAACATGCCGGCCAACACGAGCGAAAATGATAGAAGATTGCGAGCCATAATTGATGTGTATCCGATTTGACGTATGACTATCAAGGTTGTCACTTTACACCGTCACAACCAGCAGGAATAGTTTTATTTCCGAATGGAAATCATCTCGTGTTTCTCGCAACACCGCATGGGCAGACCGTTGCTGAGAAGACGTTCAGTTTGCCCTCCATAAAAATATCCATGCGAGCCACCCCTCCCCTTTGTATCCGTCAAACGCCATGCCGCACGCGATTGCGTGGCCGCTACCACCGAGCCGCCAAATCCCAACCTCGGCACCTGCAACGCCGAAGCTTCATTGTCACAAGATTGCAGGCATTCATTCGGCAAATTATGGACGAAACGCGTACGTGATACTGAAGGGAAACAAAGGGCTTCCATTCCACAATAAACCTGTGCTATAATTTCGTTTTACGCGGCTGTAGCTCAGCTGGATAGAGTACTTGGCTACGAACCAAGGGGTCGTGGGTTCGATTCCTGCCAGCCGCACCATTATGCAGTTGTAAGAAAAAGAAAAGGGCTTAAGAGTGATTTCTTAAGCCCTTTTTCCTTTTGTTCGTTGTTTTCTCTTGCTAATGCCATTTAATAGCAAGCCAAACTGACGCCAAGCATCCCTCACTTGGCGGCTGGTTCGTGAATAATTTTCCCAAGGGTGCTACCCTCTGATCATGCAATCGCCCAAGAACCTGTTTTCCTACCCGCGCTATCGTCCAGAGATGGTCAAGCCTGCGCCTTTCCTGCCCACCACCCGGGCGGAAATGAACGCGCTCGGCTGGGATAGTTGTGATGTGGTGCTGGTCACGGGCGACGCCTATATTGATCACCCTAGCTTCGGCATGGCCCTGGTTGGGAGATTGCTGGAAGCACAAGGCTTCCGCGTCGGAATCATTTGCCAACCTGACTGGCAATCTGCCGAGCCGTTCCGCGCACTGGGCAAGCCCAATCTGTATTTCGGCGTAACCGCCGGCAATATGGATTCGATGGTCAATCGCTACACATCCGAGCGCAAAATACGATCAGACGATGCCTATACGCCGAACGGCGAACCGAACAGGCGGCCGGACCGCGCGGTGGTGGTTTATGCGCAGCGGGCGCGCGAGGCTTTCCCTGACGTGCAAGTGGTGATCGGCAGCATCGAAGCGAGCTTGCGCCGCATTGCGCATTACGATTATTGGTCGGACAAGGTCAAACGTTCGGTGCTTCCAGACTCCAAGGCCGACATTCTGATTTTCGGCAATGCCGAGCGTGCCCTGGTCGAATTGACGCATCGCGTGGCTGCTGGCGAAACCATCAAGTCGATCCGCGATTTGCGCGGTACGGCATTCATGGTGCCGGCAGGCTGGAAACCGGCCGCAGACTGGAGCGAAGCCAATTCCACCCGTGTCGACACACCGGGCAAGATCGAGCCGCATCCGGACCCATACGAAATGAAGTCCAAGGAACCGTCGAGCTGCGCCACGGAAGACAAGAATGCTGCTGTGGTGGAAAAGCCCATCGTGATCCTGAGCCGGGAGGAGCGCCAGGCTGCACTGAAAGAACAACGAGAGAAAACCGTCGTGCGCCTGCCTTCTTACGAGACGGTCAAGGACGACCCGGTCATGTATGCGCATGCCTCGCGCGTGTTCCATCTGGAATCGAACCCCGGCAACGCCCGCGCGCTGGTGCAGGCACATGGCGAGCGCGATGTCTGGCTCAATCCGCCGCCGCTGCCTCTGGCGATGGAAGAGATGGACGGCGTGTATGACCTGCCCTATGCACGTTCACCACATCCGAGCTACGGCAAGGCGAACATTCCGGCCTGGGAGATGATCCGCTTTTCGGTCAACATCATGCGCGGCTGCTTCGGCGGCTGCACCTTCTGTTCGATCACGGAGCATGAAGGCCGCATCATCCAAAGCCGTTCCGAACCGTCCATTCTGCGCGAGATCGAACTCATCCGCGACAAGACCAAGGGTTTCACGGGCACCATTTCCGATCTTGGCGGCCCCACGGCAAACATGTATCGCCTGGCCTGCAAGGACAAGACGATTGAAGAGTCGTGCCGCCGCCTGTCCTGTGTTTACCCGACCATCTGTTCCAATCTCGGTACCGACCACAGCAAGCTGATTCAGTTGTATCGCCGCGCACGCGCGATACCCGGTGTGAAGAAGATTCTGATCAGTTCCGGCTTGCGCTATGACCTGGCGGTGCGTTCGCCGGAGTATGTCAAGGAATTGGTCACGCATCACGTCGGCGGCCTGTTGAAAATCGCGCCGGAACATTCGGAATCGGGCCCGTTGTCGAAGATGATGAAGCCGGGCATGGGTGCCTACGACGAGTTCAAGGCCTTGTTCGACCGTTATTCGCGCGAAGCCGGCAAGGAACAGTATCTGATTCCCTATTTCATCGCGGCCCATCCCGGCACCACAGATGAAGACATGTTGAACCTTGCGTTATGGCTGAAGAAAAACGATTTCCGCCTCGATCAGGTGCAAAATTTCATGCCGACGCCGATGGCGTTGGCGACCGCCATGTATCACAGCCGCAAGAATCCGCTGCACAAGGTGACGGTTGATTCGGAAGCGGTAGAGACGGTCAGGTCAGGCAAGACGCGGCGCCTGCACAAGGCTTTCCTGCGCTATCACGATCCGGAAAACTGGGAAATATTGCGCGAAGGATTGCAGCGCATGGGCCGCAGCGACTTGATCGGCAGCAGCGAACGCCATCTGGTGCCGCGCCATTCGCCCGCAGCTTCCCTGAGCGCCGTATCAAAACGCAAGGAAACCCCGGGGCCGGCTCAGTTGGCGAAAAAATTCGGCCAGAACAAACCCCGCCCTGGTGCGGCAGTAATACGCACACCATCGTCGAACCCGCGCAGCGGGAAACCGCTGGCGCCGGTGCGTAGCGGGCGGAAATAGGCAAGCCCGCGCGCCACCGGATCGCGCAGTTTATACATTGTTCAGGATGGCAAGCGCGCGCACGAAATCGAGCCCTTGGATCGCAATGTCGAGGTTTGCCAACGCATCGGCGCTCATGCGACGTGCCAATTCGGCGCGCAACATCGGGTAGCGGTCGCAAGCAGCCACATTTTGTTCAAGCAAGAGCGCTCTGAAATCCACCAGCGCTGCAGCGTTTAACTCCATTGACGTCTGGCCTGACGATGCAGACTCCTGGCTCGCGTCACGATTGACGACGGCAAGTTTTCTCTCCTCCAGCCACTTTTGGGCGTATTCGAGAACCAGACGCAATTCGACATCGACCCGCTCCAGCAAATCGGTGACCCGATCCAACTCGCCCTGCTTGATCGCCAGTTCGCACGCTATCGTCGCTTCGACAAGGCGTTCGGCGCCAAGGCTGCCGATCTCCCCTCGCATGCGGTGCAGTACTTTGGCACATGCTGCACTGTCGCCTTTTGCCAAAGATTGACGGGCACTTTCGATTGGCGTCATGCCGAGCGCGACAATGCCTTCCACCAGCCCCGCTATCGTTATTTCAAAGGCCGGACTGTCGGCGCCAAGCGCGACGAGCTGGCTCATGTCCAGTATAGTTTTTTCCTTCCCGTCCCCGTTTTTTGCGCGTGCCGATGGCACACTCATGTCGTTCGGAAAATTCGGCATTCGGGTTGTATGATCGAGGTTGGGCAAATGCTTGCGGATTACCGCGATCATCTGCGGCAAGTCGATAGGCTTGGCGATGAAATCGTCCATGCCCGCATCGACACACTGCTTGCGCTCCGACTCCGTGACGCCGGCAGTCGTCGCCAGCACAGGCAGGGTCAAACCGACCGAATTGCGAATCAAGCGCGTTGCCGTGAACCCGTCCATGACGGGCATTTGCACATCCATCAGCACGACATCGTAAGCCTGCGGCGCGGCGCGCAATATATCAACCGCCATCTGACCGTTTTCGACAATGACGACACTGGCTCCGGATTGCTCAAGGACGCCTTTGGCAACAATCTGATTCATGACATTGTCTTCCGCCAGCAGGATACGAACGCCGGCAAGTTGCTGCTCGACCCGCGGACTGGAAAGTTCGTATTGAGTTGATTTCATGGGTCCGGTCCGGTGAACCAGCAATTCGATCATCGTGTCGTACAGCGTATTGCTTGTAATCGGCTTGGCCAGGATCAAATCGGCCTTCGACGCAGCACCGAGATTCATCAATTCGCTGCGGCCAAAGGCATTGGCGGTAAAAACGACCGGCAGGCTCGAATCGGGTATCTGTGCGCGAATCGATTCAAGCATCGTGATGCCGTTCATGTCGGGCAATTGCCAATCGAGGAACACGGCATCAAATGTCCGGCCACCGCGCTGTGCAGTGGCAAGTGCGCGCATTACATCCCCACCGGTTGCCGCAAGTTCCACCTGCCAATCTAGGCAATGTGCAATCTGCTGGAAACTCTCCCGACTGAGCCTGCTATCGTCGGCGACTAACAAGCGTAGGCTGGACAAGGCATTTTTCGGCCGCTTGGGATCCTCCGCGAAGACTGCAGTCTTGAATGGGATAATGACAAAAAACTCGCTGCCGCGGCCCAGTTCGCTCTGCATGGCAATGCGGCCGCCCATCAATTCGACGAGCCGCCGGCATATCGTCAACCCGAGTCCGGAACCACCGAACCGCCTTGTCATGGAAGAGTCTGCCTGCGTGAACGGTGAGAACAGGCGTGCCTGCTGTTCCGGGCTGACGCCAATGCCGGTGTCACGCACCTTCATTTGTAGCGTCGCGACGTTGTCATGTTGTTCCAATAGTTCGACCGACAAACTGATCTCGCCACGCTCAGTGAACTTGATGGCGTTGCTCACGAGATTGAGCAGTATTTGCTGCACGCGCAATTCGTCGCCGATCAGGGCCTGCGGTACCCCGGCGCCGACCACGACGGCCAATTCCAGGTCCTTCTCGCCGGCGTTGACGCTCATGACGGTTGCAATGGCATCAAGCAAGTCGCACAAACGGAATTCAGCCGGAGATAGTTCCATGCGGCCGGCTTCGATTTTGGAAAAATCGAGAATGTCGTTGAGGATATCAAGCAGTGATTGGCCCGAAGTCCGGATCATGTCGAGATATTTTCGCTGCTCCTGGGTCAGCCCGGAACTGCCGAGCAAATAGGTCAGGCCCAACACGGCGTTCATTGGCGTTCTCAGTTCGTGGCTCATATTGGCGACGAACTCGCTCTTGGCGCGGCTTGCCGATTCGGCCTGTTCAATTGCCGTATGCAGTTCCTGCTCGACGCGTTTTTCCTGCGTGATATCGCGCGTAATCTTGGCAAATCCGATCAATGCGTCACGCTCATCGCGCAAGGCAGTCATTAGTATGTCGGCGTAATAGCGCCTGCCGTCCTTGCGCACATGCCAGCCGCTCGCTTCATACTGCCCGCTCTTTCGCGCTTCATTCAATACGGTTTGAGCCTTGCCGGCCTCGACATCCTCGGGGAGAAAGAAAATATCGAAAGAGCGGCCGATCGCTTCCTCCTCGGCGTACCCGTTCAGGCGTTGCGCACCTTCATTCCAGCTCAGGATTTTGCCATCGGGATCGAGCAGCAAGATGGCGTAATCCTTGACCTTGGAGGTCAATAGCCGAAAGCGTTCTTCCGATTTGCGCAGATTAAGATTGCTTTCCTTGAGTGCCGTGACCATCTGTTCGGCCAGCGCCTCCGCCGTCTCGCGGGTCTTCGCCAGATTGCTGACGATGCCGAAAAACAGCAAACTGATCATGGTGCCGGCGATCAATACGATCAGGGATTTCTGGCGGTCTATGCTGGCTTCGAAGGGCGGCAGGGACGTGACGCGCAAGGCCCAGTTTTTTTCATCGCTGACGACCGAAACAAGCTTGCTCGATGTCAGGGCATTCGGATACACCGAGCCGATGGCTGCGAGCGAACTGCTTGAATACATGAGCTCGGCATCGTTTTCATTAAGTCCATCATAGATTTGCACAGCCACTTCCGGCAGGGAACCGCCCAAGATGCCTTCCATGAGGTCATGGACTCTGAACGGGCAATAGACAAAGCCCTGCAATGCCGCAATCCGCTCTGCCTTGCTTCTTATCGGCGCGCCGTTACGGTATATCGGCACATACATCAGAAAGCCCGCCTGCCTATCGTTCGATTTATTTTGCACCAGCACTACTTGTCGCGTGACCGCCGCAGCGCCGCTATCGCGCGCGCGAATCATGGCATCACGCCTTGCGGGCTCCGTGAACATGTCGTATCCAAGAGCCATCTGGTTGCCGCCGCGATATGGCTCCACATAGACGACCGGCACATAGTCGTCGCGCACACCGGAGGGCCAGATAGAGAAGCCGTCGAGGCCATCGGCGTGCGCGGCCCGAACAACGGCCTCGCGTTGCGATTCGGTGACCTTGCGCGCATAACCGATGCCCAGAACGCCGGGAAAATTTTGCTCCACGTTCAAATGCTCGAGGAATGCCTTCCATTCCCCTCGCTCGACCTCATGCGAAGCGGCAAACAATCCTTGTCCGGCGAACAGCAAGGTTTCATAGACGTTCATGCGCTCTTCAATGCGCTGCTTGACCGTGTCGGCGATGAATTTGAAGCGTTCCTCGGCCTGGCGCTGCGTGTTACTGGAGATAAAATGCCACGCGACGATGGTCAGGCCGAGGCAAAGAAACAAGGTGGGCCAGTTCAGGAATGCACCGGTTTGGCTGGGCAGCGAAACGGCACGGTCGCGCCGAAAGCGGTTGCTCATATCCGCTGCCAGCACCAGACCCACAACACAGCAAAGCCCGATGAAAATCTCCAGGGTCATCAACGAGTCTTGCAGCGTTCCGGTAGCGAAAGGTCCGAGGCCGTGCGTGCTGGCCACGACGGCAGCGGCTGTGACGGTGACCATGACAGCGGTGACGCCATGTTGCAGGTAGCGATACGCCGCCCAGCCGATGATGGGCAAAAGCAGGTAAGCCACCCAGCGATTGGCAAGGTTGCTGGCGTACTGCTGACCGAAAATCAACCCGAGGGCAATCGTCAACAGTGCGGCGGACACCATAATGAGGCCGTATTCGCGCAGGCTTTTGTGCAGCTTGAACGACCTTCCCCACGTCAGCAGAAATGGTGCAAGGACGAGCATGCCGCAGGCATCGCCCAACCACCACAGACTTGAAATCGACCAAAATGCAGACGACGGCACAACGCCACCCGCAATCAGGGTGAGCGTTCCGATGCCGGCACTCACCATGGCGGCAAAGATTGCTGCTGCAACAAATTTGTAGATGTTGGCGGCTTTACCGAAATACCGGCCACTACTCACAAGCCGGCGAACCAGATACGCACCAACAAGTGCCTCTAAGGTATTGCCGACCGATATCGAAGCCGACATCAACCCGATAGTCGATTCACTGGCCACCTCATTGGCCGAGAACACGGCAAGATTGGCGGCAAACGCGCCGAGAAAAATGCCTGCCCAACTTCGGTTTCCCAGCGCCAGAACGGCCGCCAGTGCAATACCCGACGGAGGCCACACCGGCGACACATTGGTGGAAGCAAACGCCAGGATCAGACCCAGGCGTGCCGCGCCGTAATAGACCAGCGCCAAGGCCAGCATGCGCAGCAATCGAATGCCTGGCGTCTTTAAAACGGCAACACCGACCATCAACGGTTCCTCCGGGAGCATCGCGAATTATTGATACCGCTTGCTCCGCCTGGCCTGTTATTCGGGAATCACAATCTTTGAGCAGTTTCGACCCGACGATTTTGCAAGGTACAGTGCTTCGTCGGCCGCACGGATGAATTTCTCCATCGATTCACCTTCCTGCGGAATTTTTGAAGTCGCGCCAACGCTGATCGTGACATAGTGCGAAATATCCGAAAAAGCGTGTTCGATCTCCAGGTCCTGAACCCGCTTGCAAATCCATTCGCCGTAGGCGATCACATCGTCAGGAGAAGAATACGGCAGGATGACGATGAACTCTTCACCGCCGAAGCGCGCCACGATCTCGTCCGGTCGCCTGGTAGCGAAGTCGATTGCGTTGGCGACCTGCCGCAGACAGATATCGCCCTGCTGGTGTCCGTACCCGTCGTTGTAGGCCTTGAAACAATCGATATCGATAAATACGATGCCAAGAGGGAGTTTTTGGCGCCGATGGCGCATCAATTCTTTTTCCGCAACCGAATCGAAGTAGCGTCGATTATAAAGACCCGTCAACGCATCCTTGCTCGCAAGCTTGGCCAGGGCGGTCGAATTGAGCTGCAGGCGCAAGTGGGTTTGCACGCGTGCGCGCACAACCGGTGGGTTGAGCGGCTTGGCAATAAAATCCACGGCGCCAGCCTCCAGGGCAGCGACTTCCCCTTCCGGCGTCGTGTGGGCAGTGACAAATATGACGGCGCAATGTTGCGTGGCCGGATTCGCTTTCAGCTTGCGGCACACTTCGTAGCCGTCCATTGTCGCCATTTGTACGTCGAGCAGGATCAAGTCGGGTGGGCGCTGCATCGCAAGCTGCAGTCCCGCCTCCCCGCTGGTGGCGAACGATATCTGCCCAAGGTCGCGCAGCATGCTGCTCAGCAGGCGAATAGTCTCGACGCTATCGTCGATGATCAGGATGGAACTCCCGGATTCGCTCTTGTCCAGAGGAGATTTGTATTCAGTCATCACAAGTTTTAGGCAGACTATGTACTCCCCGTCTGTCGCGATCAACCAGGCGACACCCAGGCCGTCGATATCGAAACATTTCGGAGGCTTGCACGGCAAACACAATGCATTTCTCGGACTGCCGAAAATCCATTCCGGACAATCTACCGCTCCGGAGCACGCGATTCATGAGCAAGCCCTGAGTTTATCGTAACATCAATTTTCCACGGGAAGTAATGCAGAAGGACGGAACTCGCCTGAACCGGCGAATGGATGGATCGATCGGCCAAGTTCGGCCGTGAGTTTTCGAGGCTAATGGCAGGGCCGGAAGAAGCCGCTGAGCAGGAAGCCCTGCCCGGCATCAAAAGCCGGCGTTTGCCGACCGTTTTTCAGCTTGCAGTCGGCAAGCGCAGATTAATAGACGCGTTCGCGCAACCATTTGTTGGCGATGACCTTCACGCCGTTGACGACAGGGCTGCCGGCATGAAGCGTGCGCCGGTCGGGCGTATGTTGGGCGTCGGTATTCTGGAAAAACACCGCCCCACCCTTCTTGGGCAACACTTCCAGGCCGATAACAGGAAATGCCGTCCCTCCGCCGGACTCGACGTCGCTCAAGTAGAGCACAAAGGTGCCCACCCGTTGTCCGCCATGCTCCATGTGCTTGCGCGGCCCCGGCAAATCGGGGTCGAACCAATCGAAATGGGGACGGTATTCGTTGGTGGCCTGGTAATGCTGCACCTGCATACCCTCGCCGCGCTCAACCGGCCAATGACCGATTTCAGCCAGGCGCGCCTCGACACGCGCGACCAATTCGGTCTCGCCACGCTGGATCATGGCGCCGCGGCTGGTGCGGTTCTGGTGCAACTGCATTGTGCCATCGGCATCATTGACAACCGGTGAACGTTGCAGGCGCGGTTCGCAATAGGCCGCAAGCGCGTCGCATTCTTCTTCGCTCAAGACGTTGCCGAGCAAGACGATCCTGGGTTCATTGAGCGTCAACAGCACATCCACATTGCGATCGGAAGTCTTGATGACATTGCTTGTGGTATCGATATTGGGCATTTCCAGCGAGGCCGGCGGCGTCAGGCAAATAGCGCCATTGCTCGCCTCTTCCACGGCAGCGCGGGCCAGCGCGACGTCGAAGCGCCCGTCACGGACCATCAAGCTCACCATGCCATGCGGCTCGCAGGAACGCGCCAGATTTTCAGCTACCCAGGTTTGCCACTCTTGCGGCAAGGATTCCAAAGCAGTTTTCGCCATGACCAGTCTCGAAAATTAAATTGTTGGTGATTTTACACAACGCCCGGCTTGCACGCCTATTCGACCCCACAATAATACATGAGCGGGTGGCTTAGAGTGGTATTAACCGGGCAATTACGATGCGCATCGCGAGCAAATAATGGCACGATACCCGTTGCCAGATTAAAATCAGGTAAATCTTGACGCCGGGACTCCCCCTGACAGTCATAGCGGGCGACGCAAGGCCGGAGCGAGACGCGCTGCCAGTCAAATGGATAGTGCGCATCGCCGGGCCGAGATCAACGTGCACAGCAGACCTTTGGAGATGCCCACAATTGAATACCACGGACGACCTCATGCAAAATACTGTTCACTTCATCCTGCAAGGCAAAGGCGGTATCGGAAAGACGTTTGTCTCTTCGATTCTGGCCCAATGGATGCAAAACAAGAATCCGGAGTTATTGCGTTGCTACGACACGGATCAGGAAAATACGACCTTCTCGCGCTACAAGGCTCTCAACGTCAAGCACGTTCCGGTGATGAACGATTCGCGAACCATAGAACCGAAGGGCTTCGATGCGTTGATGATGGATATTCTGGAATCGGACGGGAATTGCGTCATTGACAATGGAGCCAACACGTTTTCTCCCTTGATGGCGTATCTCATCGAAAATGCCTGTTTCGAACTACTGAAAGACGCAGGCCGCCGTGTCTACATTCACAGCATCGTCGGCGGCGGTGACACCTTGCACGACACCGCTTCAGGTTTCATTTCGACGGCGTTGTCGACGCCCGTTCCGCTTATCCTGTGGGAAAACGAACATTTCGGCCTGCTGCAAACGCCGAGCGGCAAAGCGTTTGTCGATTCGCAGAGCTTCAATGATCACATCGACAAGGTCAAAGGCCGCGTCAAGCTGGTGCAGCGCAATGCCGACACATTCGGCGCCGACATAAAAAAGATGAACACGACTCGCATGACGCTCGATGAAGTCATGCAAAGCGACAAATTCAACATCATGGAGAAGCAGCGCATCAAGGTGGTGTATCGCGACCTGTTCAGCCAACTCGACGCAATTCCCTGGTAGGGCGGCCACCATGGACCTGAACAAGCTGAGGACCCACGTTTTCGAGCAGACCGGCATCAAGGTCGACACGACCGATCCGATCTTCGCGCTGGTAGCGCTCAATGAGGCCGTTCTCTCCGAGTGCATCGGGCAGCAACTTACCGGCCTGAACGAATCCGCAGAAAAATTGAAAGAGCAGACGCAACTGCTGGTACAAGCGGGTGACCGCACCAAACGGCTTTTACTGCAAATGGGCAAAGCCGTCGATGACCCGGTCGCGCCGGCACCGGAATCGCGCGAAGTCGCAAACCCGCTGAGCCGGTTCAAATTACCGGGCCTGGTAGCCGCTACCGCCGTCTGCAGCGCATTGCTGGTCATTCTTGCGCAAACCATCATGGCGCCCGCCCGCCAGCCGCTGCCGGCGGCAACGCAAGTTTCAGCGGCACCGGCCGCGGCATTAACGGCTGAGCAGATTCAATTGATACAAAACGGCGAGAAATACGCCAAGGTATGGCCGAAGCTTGACGCCAAGACGCAGGCAAAGATTCAGGCGTTATTGCAATAGGCACGCAGCGCGGCGCCGGCGGGGCGACGACCAGGGTCAGAGCCCCTGATCAGGTAGTAAACATTCGGTCGACTACGGAATGCGACTCTCAGGCCAACATGCCGAGCGTTGCAGCTTTCACCGCTGCCTGGGTCTTGTTGGATGCGCCGAGCTTGTTGACGACATTGTTGATGTGGAAATTCACGGTGCGCTCGGAAACCTGCAAAATCTGGCCGATCTCGTAGGCGGTTTTTCCTTCTGCAGTCCAGCGCAGCACTTCCTTCTCGCGCAGGGTCATGGTGATGAGCGTCTCTGGTGCGTATTTCGGCACCAGTATGCGGGCCATGTTGGCATGGGAAAACTGCGCCAGCCACGCCATCTTGATCTTGTTTTCAAACAATTCGTATTCGGTGAGCTTCGCCACAGTGCGCGCCAGCGTCAACATCCCGACCGATCCGCTTGCGTCGCGTGAAGTTTGGGTCCACCCGTAGTGCAATCCCAATTGGCGCGCTTCATTCCAAAGTTCGGGCATTTCGACGAAGACTTCGTTGGTGCGGGGGATGGCAACCGGCACGATTGCGCCTTCCGAGGCCGCGGGCGATTCGGAATCGCCGTAAATGCTGCGTTCCTGGCTGCAGAAATCCCAGTTCTTGGAAAAGTTATTGAAGGATGCGACAAAGGGGCGCGATATCGGCACCGACATCTGAATGCCGTAGGCGCAATAATCAAAGCCCATGTCCTTGGCAAGCACTGCAATCTCATTGAACAGCAACTGCTCCGACTCAATGGTTGCCAATGAATTTAGATGATCTTCCTGCCATGATTTCATGATGCTAATCCCCACTGGTCACGCCTCACACCGCGAAGCTGATTGCTCCGTCTAGAGAATATTCTTGCCAAATTGCGATTGAAAATTTGACAGCAATACAATAACCCAACCGGGCATAAAACTCCACCATCAGGGAATAGTACTTTTTGTATATTCTACGACACTACCGACTACCACCAAGCACTTATAAGCATAGCGGTTTGAAGGTTGAATGCAAGATAACTCGGGTTAATTTTTTCCGTAAGGCAATTTTACATTGTTCTGGTTCCAGCAGGAAGATGGAATTTTTGCGGCGCACAAGATAGACTAATGCCAATTGCACATGCAAAGCCACATTTTTCACAGTTCAGGAGCAATGGTTTGGATCAATATGCGACGGAGGGAATACCGAGAATCACAATTGTCGGTGGCGGGGCCGGGGGCCTGGAGCTGGCGGTAAACCTGGGAAAAAAGCTGGGTAAGCAGCACAAGGCGCACATCACGCTGGTCGATGCCAGCCAGACCCACCTATGGAAACCGTTGCTGCACCAGGTAGCGGCAGGCACGCTCGATAGCCATGCCGACGAGCTGGAATACTACGCATTGGCGCGCAAACACCACTTTACCTTCCGGCTAGGACGCATGGAAGGGCTCGACAGGCAAACGAAACAGGTCTACCTGAGCCCGGTCAACGACGAAAACGGCGAAGAAATCCTGCCCAAACAGGCAATACCGTACGACACACTGGTGGTATCCCTGGGAAGCCAAACTAACGATTTCGGCACAATCGGGGCGCGGGAAAACTGCATCATGCTCGACACGCCGGTTGCCGCTCAACAATTTCACACCCGTCTGATCAACAGCTGCTTACGGGCACAAAGCGGGGGCAAAATCGCCGGCCAGGGCCGCTTCACAGTGACCATCATCGGCGGCGGCGCGACCGGTGTCGAGCTGTCGGCCGAGCTTCACATGACGACAACAATACTGTCGACGTACGGATTGGCAAATTTCCACCCGGAAAAAGATTTAAAAATTGCCATTGTAGACGCAGCACCACGCCTGCTGCAGATGTTACCCGAGCGGCTGTCGGAATCGGTTGCGCGCGAGTTGCGCGCCATCAACATCGAAGTCCATACCAACGAAAAAGTCGTGGAGGTATCCAAGGAAGGTGTGCGCATGGCAAGCGGCAAGTTCATACCAAGCGGCATCGTCGTGTGGGCGGCAGGCATCAAGGCACCGGACTTCATGAAGGATATCGATGGCCTGGAAACCAACCGCCTCAACCAGCTGGTGGTGGGCCGTACCCTGCAGACTACCCGCGATCCGGCAATTTTCGCCATGGGCGATTGTGCCTCGTGCCCGCATCAGGACGGCAAGAAGATGGTGCCGGCCACGGCGCAAGCAGCACATCAGCAAGCTTCAATGCTGGCCAAAACCCTGGTGGGTATGATGAAAGGCAAGGCTCCACTCGAATTTAGCTACGAGGATCACGGCACATTGGTCTCGTTGGGGGACTACAGTACCATCGGAAGCCTGATGGGCGCGATTGCAAAAGGTCCTCTATTCATCGAGGGCACAATCGCGAAATGGATGTACTGGTGGTTGCACAAACACCACCAGATAGCAGTCAACGGGCTGTTCCACACCTGGCTATCGACTTGGGCGGAAACGTTCAATTGGGCGCGCAATCCGAGGATCAAGCTGCACTGAAAAGACTGGGAGTCCGCGCGGCAGAACGAGTCGAAGCGAAATGGGTGGGCAAAGAGCCCAATTTGGCCTCGCTTTTAAGGACTGTAGCCGTAGCTACAGCCGGGAAAACGGGGGGGCGAAGTGGGACTTTGCTCCATCCATTGCAGCCGACTCGCTTCCGCCGCGCAAACCCCTAGGGTGCGCTTTTAAGCAGCTCGGCTGTTGAAGTGCGTTCGTTGCCGACGGCGAAATCATATGCGCTCAAGCCCTGGTCGTTCTTGAGCTTGACGTCGGCGCCGGCATCGATCAACAGTTTCACGATGGCAGTTTGGCCGCCACGTGCCGCCATCATCAGCGGCGTTGTCTTGTTCGGCGATTCGGCGTCGATATACGCCGAGTTGTCCAGCAATATCTTGACGATTTCACTGCTGCCTGCGGCGCATGCATAGTGCAACGGCGTCCAGCCGTGCCGGTTCACCTCGGCCTCCTTGGCCAGTAAAGCTTTCACCGCAGCAACGTTGTCCGTATAGCTGGCAATCATCAACGCCGTGTCGCCATTGTTTGCGCTTGCCTCGACATCGATCTTGGGTGAATCAAGCAGTACTTGAACTGATCGCATCGACTTCTCACGCACGGCAACCATGAGGGCTGTTTCACCGCGCGTCACTTCCTTCAAATTGGGGTCGATACCGCGTTCCAACAATTTCGCCAGAGTGTAGGACTCGTTGCGCGACACGGCCAGAATCAGGTCCGCGACGTCATCCGCAAAGGCCGGTACGCTCATCAATGCCGATGCGGCCAGGGCAACGGCGAACCCGCCAATTGCCTTCCAGATGCGTCGATCTTTTCTCATATTTTAGATTAACAAATCATTGTAATACATTGAATAAATTAAAAAAATTGTCCGTCGTCGCTTTTGCCACTGTTTCCAGCGGTACGCCCTTGAGTTGGGCAATAAATTCGGCAACATGCATCACATACCCTGGCTCATTGATTTTCCCCCGGTGCGGTACCGGCGCCAGATAGGGTGAATCCGTTTCGATCAGAATGCGTTCAAGTGGTACCGCCAACGCTACCGCTTGCAACTCCTTGGCGCTTTTGAAGGTAACGATACCTGAAAATGAAATATAGAACCCCATCTCGATTGCCGCATTGGCAATGTCCAGCGATTCGGTAAAGCAATGCATGACGCCGGCCGCACCGCCGGCATCGCTGCCGGCCCCTTCCTCGCGCATCAACCTTATCGTATCGGCCGAAGCCGAGCGCGTATGGATGATCAGCGGCTTTTTCGTGGCGCGCGAAGCGCGGATATGCACTCGGAAGCGCTCGCGCTGCCATTCGAGGTCGCCTTGCAGGCGGTAATAGTCGAGGCCGGTCTCGCCGATCGCCACAATTTTCGGATGCTGCGACAATTGGACCAGTTGTTCGACGCTCGGTTCCGGGGTGTCTTCATAATCCGGGTGCACCCCGACCGAGGCGTAGATATTGGGATAGCGTTGTGCCAGATCCAGGACTTGCGGGAAATCGGGCAGGTTGACCGACACGCACAGAGCGTGGCTGACCTGGTTTTCCTGCATCTTGCCGAGAATCTCGGGCATGCGAACGACCAGCTCGGGGAAATTGATGTGGCAGTGGGAATCGATATACATGGACGTATTTTATGCTGCAACGCGCAAGCTGCGCTGTGTTTATGTGCGCCGAGGGAAATTACAGGCAATGATGGAGAGGCTCAGGCGACGCGTTTGCCTAATATGATGAGGTCCCGTTCGATGCCGTCAAGCGTGGCTACACGCGGCATGGTCGCCCAACGTTCAAAGGCGTAGGCCTCAAATAGTTTCAGACTCGGTTCGTTATGGCCAAAAATGAAACCCAACAGGGTGTGCACACCGATGGACGGCGCAAAGGCGATGGCCTGCTCCAGCAGGTAGCGGCCGAGGCCCTTGCCGCGCGCTTCCTCATGCAGGTAGATCGAGAGCTCGGCCGTGCCTGAATATGCAGGACGCCCGTAGAAATTGGAGTAGGAAAGCCAGCCGATTACCTTGCCCTGCTGCTCGACAACCCACAGTGGTCGCCGTTCCGGGGTGTGCTCATGAAACCAGGTATGGCGCGATTCCACGCTGATCGGCTCGGTATCGGCCGTTACCTGGCGCGATGCAACCGTGCTGTTGTATATATCGACGATCGCTGGAAGGTCGTCGAAACGGGCGAGACGATGCAATGGAGTCATGGCAAATTCGGGTAAATCGGATGGGAAAACGCAGGAAACCGGCAGCGCTCAGAGCGTGTGTGTGGCGCGCGAGGAACCGAGCGCAGCGCCAAGAATCTCTTCAATGCGCTGCTTGACGCGCTTGCCGCTTTCGTCGGATGAAAAATGGACGCCTATACCCTGTGCCTTGCTGTTGTTGGCGCCGGCCGGTGTGATCCAGGCGATTTTGCCCGCGATTGGGTACTTCGTCACATCTTCCATCAAAGTAAGAATCAGGTAGATTTCGTCGCCAATCTTGTATGGCTTGGTTGTGGGCACGAAGATGCCGCCATTGGTCAGGAAAGGCATGTACGCGGCATAGAGCGCGGCCTTTTCCTTGATCGGCAAGGACAATACCGAGGGGCGCGCTACTGCTGCAGTTGCGGGGGCGTCAGCCATGAAATCTATTTTCCGGTAAAGAGTGTTGCATAATCCAACAGCATGTCTTCAATAAACAGCTTGGCAGACAAAGGGTGTTCGGCAATTTTCTTGCGATCGTTAAGCGCCTTCAGGCTCCGCAGCAGTGCGCCAAGTTCAATCCTGGTCGCCAACCGCGTCAACTCTTTGCTATATCTTGGATAATAACGGATATTGCCGCAAAGTTTATGCGAAAACAAATCGTATTGCCAGCGTTGCAACCATGATACAAGGTCCGCTACGGCAGTCTTTTGCAGTCGATCGGCCGTTTTGAGCGCGCCATCAACGCCCGGATGCGCAAGGTGGCGCAGGAATTCGTCCAGCGTTTCGCGGTCGCCTTCGATCGATTGCTCAAGCGCCGCCAGCGGTGCGCCGCCTTGCTCGGCAAGCCAGGCTGCAGCATCGGGGACCTGTTGCGCGACAAGCCACGCAAGGGCCTGTTCTTGCTGCGGCATGTTGAGCGCAAACTTGCGGCAACGCGAGAGGATGGTAGGCAATAGCCTGTCGAGGCTGTTCGACACCAGCAGGAACATCGTATCGGGCGGCGGTTCCTCAAGGGTTTTCAGGAGTGCATTGGCGGCGGCGGTGTTCAGGGCTTCTGCCGGATAAAGGACAATGACGCGCTTACCGTTGCGGTGCGTGGAAATGTTCATGAAGTCGGCCAGCGCCCTGATCTGGTCGATCTTGATGTCCTTCGATGGCGCCTTGCCGGCCTTGCCGCTTTTCTTGACCTCGCCCGTTTCGGCGCCCTCCTCCCCGTCGTCGCTCGCTTCGTCGTCAAGCGCCTCCGGTCGAACGCGGCGAAAATCCGGATGGGCATATTGATCGAACCAGCCGCAAGACGCACATTGCATGCATGGCTGACCGTCTGCCAACGGCGACTGGCACAACAAGGCTTGAGCAAACCGTTCGGCGAAAGCCGTTTTGCCGGTGCCGGCGGCGCCATGAAACAAGATGGCATGTGGCATGCGCTCACGCAATTGCTGAAGCTGCTGCCAAGCCGATTCATGCCAGGGATAGAGTGTTGTGGTCATTCCAAAGGGTCAGGGGATTTCAACAATATGGAGAATAATTGAATAATATCAAATTGTTACAATGATTTTCTCAAGTAAAACGCGAATTTCATCGATCGATTTGGTGGAATCGATAATGCGAATTCGCTCGGGGAACTCCGCCGCGCGGCGCAAGTATTCGGCGCGGGTCGCGGCAAAGAACTCTGCCCTTTCCTGCTCGAACTTATCCAAGTCGCGCGTGGCATCGAGCCGTGCCCTGGCGACCTCAAGTGGCACATCAAACAGTAGTGTCAGGTCGGGCTGCAAGTGCGGATGCACCCAATGTTCGAGCACAGCGAGCTTGTTGAGATTGAGTTTGCGCCCGCCGCCCTGGTAAGCAAAGGTCGCATCGGTGAATCGGTCGGTGATGACACAGTCGCCGCGCACCAGCGCCGGTTCGATGACTTGCGCAAGATGCTCGCGGCGCGCTGCAAACATCAGCAGTGCCTCTGTCTCCAGGTGCATTTTTTCGTGCAGCAACAGCTCGCGCAGCTTTTCGCCCAAAGGCGTGCCGCCCGGTTCGCGAGTCGACACAACACGGAGGCCGCGAGCACGCAGGCGCTCGGCAAAAAAGGCGATGTGGGTCGATTTGCCCGCACCGTCTATGCCTTCAAAACTGATGAATTTGCCTCTTGCCATGTCTGCCCTGCCGCCTTCACTTCTGGTATTGGTTGACGGCATGGTTGTGCTCGTCAAGATTGTCGGAAAATTTGCTCGTGCCGTCGTTGCGCGAGACAAAGTACAAGGCATCGGTTTTTGCCGGGTTCAGGGCAGCGTCGAGCGAAGCCTCGCCCGGCAATGCTATCGGCGTGGGTGGCAAGCCGGGACGAGTATACGTGTTATAAGGCGTATCGGTCAGCAAATCGCGCTTGTGAATCTGACCCTGATACTTGTCACCCATGCCATAAATCACCGTTGGATCGGTCTGCAATAGCATGCCGCGACGCAGGCGATTGGCGAAGACACCCGCTATCATGCCGCGTTCGGACTTTTGCCCGGTCTCCTTTTCGACTATGGAAGCCAGGATCAAGGCTTCGTAGGGCGACTTGAGCGGTGCGTCCGGGTCGCGACGTGCCCAGCCGTCGGCCAGTCGCTTCATCATCTGCTGATTTGCCTGTTTATAAACTTGCAAGTCGCTCGATCCCTTGGCGAACAGGTAGGTATCCGGGAAAAACAATCCCTCGGCATCTTTGTAGTCGAGCGTAATTTTTTGCAGCAATTCGCGGTCCGACCAATGTTCGGTTTCGTGCTTGAGTGCTGGGTTGGCAGCGATCGCCTGGCGCATTTGCTGGAAGGTCCAGCCTTCGATGATCGCCAGGGATTCCTGAGCAAACTCGCCACGCACCAGTTGCTCCACCAGGCGCAATGGCGTGGTGCCCGGTTTGAGGTCGTAAGTACCGGCTTTCAGTTTTGAAGCCCTGCCCGTCAGCCGCGCCAGCCAGGCGAACAACAAGGGATTCATCGGCACGCCGGAATTGGCAATTTGCTGGGCGGTGCCGCGTACTGTACTACCGACCGCCACGGTAAATTCGATTGGCGCCTGCGGTTCCAGGGTGATAGGCTGCTGCGCCCAATAGACAAAACCACCGGTGGCGAGAATCGCAATCAGTATGCACAGGGCAAATAATTTTTTGATCAATGGAGTTCCAAAGCAGTCTTTAGGTGGTGTCCGACGTCTTTTCTTCAGCGCCGATATAATCGACCCATAATGATAATAGTTTCCAGAGAGCTTCTCCGATTTTATGACTGATTTCATGAACGATTGGCAAAATTTTCTTGCCCGCCAGGATTTGGCGCAAAATGGCGTGCCGCTTGTCGAGGGGTTCTTGGCCCCGCTGACCAACTTCGGCCTGATTGCAATTTCTGGCGATGAGGCTGCCGCTTTCCTACATAACCAATTGACCAACGATGTCTTGCAGCTTGGTTCCGGTAACGCACGCCTTGCCGGCTATTGTTCTCCCAAGGGCCGCTTGTTGGCCACCATGCTGACCTGGCGCGCTGGCGACGACATCATGCTGATGCTACCGCGCGAGCTGTTGCCGTCCATACAGAAACGCTTGCAGATGTTCGTCTTGCGCGCCAAGGTCAAGTTGCGCGATGCAACTGCCGATTTCGCCATCCTGGGCTTGGCCGGCCAACTCGGGAAGCTTCCGTCTGACGCAAATTTGCCGACATTGCCACACGAACCTTACGCCAAATCGGATTCCGGCAACGGCTCCTTGATCCGTCTGCCTGAAGCTGACGGCCTTGTGCGCGTTCTTTGGATCACGTCTCTATCCAACGCCGAGGCGGCATGGCCCACACTCGCGCAGGCACTGACGCCGGCCACGGCGTCTGCCTGGCAGTTGACTGAAGTGCACGCCGGGACCCCTTGGGTGACTGGGCCAACCCAGGAAAAATTCGTGCCGCAAATGATCAATTTTGAACTGATCGGCGGCGTCAACTTCAAGAAAGGTTGCTATCCGGGTCAAGAGATCGTCGCGCGCAGCCAATATTTGGGCAAACTCAAGCGGCGTATGCTGCTTGCCGGCGTGACGGCCCAAGCGGTGACAGCCGGCACGGAAGTGTTTTCCACGTCCGATCCGGAGCAGCCTTGCGGAATGATTGTCAACGCAGAACAAGCCATGGATGGCACTTTCGACTGCCTCGTTGAGATCAAGTCGGCACTTGCCGAGGAAGGCGGCATCCATCTGGGTTCAAGCACCGGCCCGGCGCTGCAATTCCGGACTCTGCCATACAGCTTGTCCGAAGAACAAAAATGAACACCGACTGGTATGTCTATTATCGGGTACGGATCGAGCACGCCGACCTGTTGCAGAGCCGCGTCGCTGCCATGCAATCGCGTTTGCAACAAGCCTTGGGTATCCAATGTTCTCTTAAAAAGCGGCACCAGACGCGCGATGAACACCATACCTGGATGGAAGTGTATCTGGCGGTACCGGTCAACTTCGAGACGATCCTGGCACAGGAAGTGCTTTCCGCGAAGCTCGATGAGTTGATCGATGGCGACCGACACACGGAACACTTTTTGGACGTGACATCATGTGCTTGATTGTATTCGCATGGCAGGTTGTGCCGGGCGTCCCCCTGGTGCTCGCGGCCAATCGTGACGAATTTTACGACCGGCCTACCGCGCCCGCCGCTTGGTGGCCGGAGCATCCGCACGTTTTCGCCGGGCGCGATCTGCAAGGCGGTGGAACGTGGCTGGGCATCACGCGTGATGGGCGATTTGCAGCGCTGACCAATATTCGCAACCCTGCCGAGCGCCGCTCGGGGGTCCGCTCGCGGGGCATGCTGGTGGCCGAATATTTGTCCGGCAACATGTCCCCGCAAGATTATGTCGATTCGATTCGCGCCACGGCACAGGATTACAACGGCTTCAATCTCGTCATCGGCACGCAGGACACGCTGATCTGGTACAACAATCGCAATGAAGACGATACGCGCAACGGCGAGCCTCTCGCCTCCGGGATTTACGGCTTGTCCAACGACCGCCTCGATTCTCCGTGGCCCAAGGTGGTGCGCACCAAGGCGCAGTTCGCCAGTTTGTTATGCCAGGGCGCGCCGCGCGACGCGTATTTCGAAATGCTGAAAGACACCACGCGGTGCTCCGACTGTCGCTTGCCCAAGACCGGGGTGGATATTGAGTTGGAGCGCCTACTGTCAGCGGTGTATATCGAGTCGCCAACTTACGGCACGCGCTCATCGAGTGTGGTGCAGATTTACCGCGATCACGCGCCGGTGCTGGTCGAACACCTCGTTGCGCCGCCGGGTTGAGGCACTGCAGCGATATCGCGCTTTAACGCTTACACTTTAACGCTTACAATGCGCGCCGCATTCCGATATGGGGAATGCCGGCTTCCATGAAGCCGCTGCCGTCGCGTGCAAATCCATGTGCAGCATAAAATGGCTCAGCAACAGTTTGGGCATTGAGCATGACAAGTTTATCGCCGCGGGCTCGCGCCGCTTCCACCAATGCATCTAGAATCGCGCCGCCGACACCCATCCCGCGCGCATTTTTTTTGACCGCCATGCGACCGATGTGCCCGTCCGGCAGCAAGCGGCCCGTTCCCAAGCTGATGCCGTTGCCGTCGTAAGCGACAGCATGCAGGCAGACCACATCCATGTCGTCCCATTCGAGCTCGACAGGTATGTTTTGTTCAATGACGAACACGGCGTAGCGAATCGCCTGTGCCGGCGCTTGCTGGTCGGACCATGGGCCGACTCGGATATCGATTTTCGTGTTTTTCATAGCGCTTCGGGCGAAATTTGCTCAAGTCCGGCTATTCTCTCACGCCAGTCGGTTGGAATGGGCGTCGACTTGCGCAGTGATGCATCGGCATAAACATAGACCAGTTCCCCGGATATAAGGTGCGCGTCGCCGCAATGAATTTCCATCGCGAAACGCAGCGACGAGCGTCCGAGCGCAGCGCATCGAACGCCGATTTCCAACTGATCGTCAAACCGCGCAGGAGCGAGGTATTCGACAGTTGCCTTGCGCGCAAACAACTCGCGCCCATCGCGCGCCTGCTGCAAGACATCGGGCAGGCCGGTAGCGCGCCAATATTCGGTGAATGCAACGTCAAAATAGTTCAGGTAGTGCCCGTTGAAGACGATGGCTTGCATATCGACCTCGGACCAGCGCACCCGCAAGGGATGAAAGAAGGAAAAATCGCAGCGTGCCATGGCTCACCCAAGAAATTCGCGTAACAGGCGATTGACCAGTTCAGGCTGTTCGTGCACCACCCAATGCGTGGCATCCGGTATGCGCGCGATGCGCAAATCCGCAATCAACTCCTCCAGTCCGTTTAGCAGGGACTTGGGCAATGCCGTATCGCATTCGCCCCAAATGACGCGCGTCGGAACATTGACACGAAAATCCTTGGACTGCAAGTCAAGCTTCAATGGGCCGGCATGGCCCTCGGTAGGTGGATGCAGCGGCGAAGCACGGTAATAGTTGAGTCCGCCGGTCAAGCCGCGAGCCCAGCAGGCATGATATTTCTCCCTCACCTCCGCTGTGAACCAGGCTGCCTTGCCTTGGCCCAAGCCTTTGAAGAACCCTTCCATCCGGGCAAAATCGTCCCTGGTCAGTTCAGTTTCGGTACCTTCGGCGCGCAGCCAGTTCATGTATTCCGATGATTTCTGCTGCGCCGGGTCGTGCACCAGGGCATGCGTGAAAACATACGGATGCGGCGAATTGATGATGACCAGCTTGCCCAGCAGCTCAGGCAAGGCAATCGCAAGATTCCAGGCAATGGCGCCACCCCAATCGTGCGCCACCAGGTCGAATTTGGCGTAGCCGAGGTGCGCGACAAACAGGCGCAAGTCTTCCATAATATGGCGCGCCTTGTAGGCGCCCACATCGGCCGGCATCGAAGACAAATTGAAACCGCGCAGGTCCGGTGCAACAGCGTGAAAATCGCCGCCGAATTCAGCCAATTGCGCCTGCCAGGCATACCAGAATTCCGGAAAGCCATGCAGGAACAACAGCAAGGGTTTGCCCGGCTCGCCGGCACTCGCATAGTGCAGGCGTGTGCCATTGGAAAGTTCGGCGAACTGCTTGTCGCGTATCTCTGCACTCATTGCGCGGTCTCTTGCGGATCAGGATTGCTGTTTGAGCGCATTCTTCAATTTTTCGCGCACCTGGGGCGCTGCTTCATAGGGGTCGCCCGGATTGCGCTGATGCACGATATCTTCCATGCGATGCTGCACGTTGCCAAGTGCTTCCGGATGAGAAAAGATATAAAACTTCTCATCGCGAATGGCATCGAAGGTACGTTGTGCCACTTCGGCAGCGGTCACCTTGCCGGAATTGACTGCCTTGTCCGACATCATTTGCGCGGCCTTCTGGCTGGCGGTCGGCGCCGATTTGTTCTGCATGTCGCTTGGACGATTGCGGTGCGATTGCGAAATGCCGGTCGGCACGAAATAGGGACACAGGACCGAGGCATTGATCGGCGCTTCGACCAGTTTCAGATCCTGGTACAAGCTCTCGGACAAAGAGACGACAGCGTGCTTGGACACATTGTAGACACCCATGGTCGGCGCATTGAGCAAACCGGCCATCGACGCGGTGTTGACGATGTGGCCTTCATAGCCGGGCTCATTCTTGGCGCAGGCCAGCATCAAAGGCGTGAAGATGCGCACGCCGTGGATGACGCCCCACAGGTTGACGCCCAGCACCCATTCCCAGTCGGCCTCGGTGTTTTCCCACAACAGGCCGCCTGAACCGACACCGGCGTTGTTGAACACCAGATGTACGGCGCCGAATTTCTCCATCGTGGTGTCGGCCAGTGCCTGCACCTGATCAGCCTTGCTGACATCGCAAATGCGCGCAATGACCGATACGCCATGCGCTTCGAACTGCGCCGCCACCTTGTCGAGCGCGTCGCGCTGGACGTCAGCCAGCACCAGTTTCATGCCGAGTCCAGCCGCGATATTGGCAAATTCGAGGCCGAAGCCGCTTGCACCGCCAGTGATGACCGCAACCTTGTCTTTGAAATTTTTCATGCTTCCACCTTCTTCAATTGAAATCCCAGACGCGGGAAATGCACGACTACCTCGCCTGCCCTGTCATCCTTGCGGCGCACCGCCAATTCGTTGGCGTCGGCCAGGACCAAGGTCCCCTGAACCGGATCGATGCCATAGTCGCTCGGAAAAATATTCACTTGCTCGCCAAGCGCAATGCCGTGCAGATCGACGAACGGCCGAGCCGAGAGATCCTCGGTCTTGTGTTCACGTGCAATGGACAACGCGTCTGCCGAGGATAACGACGAGCTTTGCCCGTGTCCAAACGCCGCCATGCGATCGGACCAGGCGCGCAATTTCGGCGCCGGATCGAGAATTGCGCCGAGTTTGGCCACATCGCGGATGAACCAAATCGCGTGATAGACAGAGAAGTCGGCAATCGTCGCTTGGGCGCCTTGCAGGAAGTCGCCGCCGGCCAGCATGTTTTCCAGGCGTTTGACCGCCTCGCGCACCTGGCCGGTTGCCTCCGCCGTGGACATGCGCGGCACGGTGCCGCGAAACTTTGCACGGTCGGCCGCGAAAGCCTGCATGTGCTCGGGCGGCATGTTGCCGAATACGTTTTGCATGCCGGCAGGCTGGAAACTGTAGGGAATGGCGCTCCAGAAAAGCGTCGAGTCGGCCCATTGCGCCAGGATCCGCGCGCTGCCTTCCAGATTGGCAGGATACAAACTCGACGTTGGAAACAGGCGTTCCAGAACGTCGGCAATGAGCGCCGTATCGCAATAGATGTCGGCACCGATCTGCATCACCGGTGTGCGACGGTAGCCGCCCGTCAGAGCCACGACATCAGGCTTGGGCATGATTGCCGGAATGTTGACCGACTTCCAGCTGATGTTCTTGTAACCGAATATCAGACGAATCTTTTCGGAAAACGGCGACGTTTGGTAATGATGAAAAATGATGTCGGACATGAGAACTCCTATAACTTGACCAGTTGTTTACCGAAATTCTTGCCCTTGAGCAGGCCGATGAATGCCTGCGGCGCGGCGGCCAGTCCTTCTGCTATGGTTTCGCGGAATTTCAATTTGCCGGTCGCAACCAGGCCGCCCAATTCCGTCAAGCCCTGGGGCCACAGTTCCATGTGTTCCGAAACGATGAAGCCTTGCAGGGTCAGGCGCATAGTCAAGATCTGGCGTACATTCTTCAATGCCATCGATTCGCCGTTATAGCCCGAAATCAGGCCGCAGACTGCAACGCGGCCAAATGGATTCATGCGCGCCAAGACCGCATCGAATATTTCGCCGCCGACGTTCTCGAACACGGCATCAACCCCATCCGGCGTTGCTGCAGCGAGCTCGGCAACCAGATTGCCCGCCTTATAGTCGATGCAGGCATCGAAGCCCAATTCTTCAACGACGTATCGGCATTTTTCCGCGCCGCCGGCAATCCCCACTGCACGACAGCCGCGTTGCTTTGCCAATTGACCAACCACGCTACCGACCGCACCACTGGCGGCAGAGACAACAATCGTTTCGCCAGGTTTGGTTTTCATGATCTGCGTCAAGCCATACCATGCCGTCATGCCGGGCATGCCGACTGATCCAAGGTAAGCCGAGAGTGGTATGTGGGCCGTATCGACCTTGCGCAGCATGACGCCTTCGGCGACGCCCATTTCGGCCCAGCCGAGCATGCCAACGACATGGTCGCCGGCAGAATACCTGGCATCACGCGACTCGACCACCACGCCGACCGTGCCGCCTATCATGACGGCATTGATCGCTTGCGGCGTCGCATAACTTTTGACGTCTTCCATACGCCCGCGCATGTAGGGGTCGAGCGAGAGGTAATGATTGCGCACCAGCACCTCGCCATCCTTCAATGCCGGCACTTCTGCCGTTTCAAGGCGAAAATTGTCCACGCTGACTTCGCCCTTGGGACGTGATGCCAAAACGATTCTTTGATAGCTTGCCATATGTATTCCTTATTGGTGAAACGCTAGCCCGGGTATTTCATCGGAACGCGGCGAAATATCCGGGCTAGTCGTGTTCGAGTTTTCGCACGACATCAAGGCGTTTGAGGTATTTGAATGTGCCCATGGCTTTGGCGACGAGCTTGTCGCCATTCCAGGCTTCGCCTTCGCAAAAGCATATGGTAGTAGAACGATGAAAGGCCTTGCCCTTGGCAACGAGACGTCCGCCGGGATGGCCGCCCGGCTGTACGAAACTGGTTTTCATCTCCACCGTGACGCCACCGCGTGCCTCCGGGTCCAGCGAGCGCCCGGCCATCGACATCACAACGTCGAGCAGAGTCATGATCACGCCGCCGTGCGCCACTTGCCAGCTGTTCATGTGGCGCACTTCCAGATTCAAGGCCACTTCCGCCAAACCCTCGCCCATGCCGAGAAATTCCACGCCCAATTCGTGCAGGAAGGGTATGTCCGCCTGAAAGGGCTTGGCTGTGCCGATCTTTTCCATGGACATGGTCGTTGTGCCGGATCAGACCGCCGAAACGCCGCCGTCGACTGCCAGGATTTGCCCGGTGATGTGTTTGCCTGCATCCGAGGCAAACAGCAACGCAGCACCCTTCAAGTCTTCGTCGTCGCCGATACGCTGTAGCGGCGCATGGTGAGCCAGGGTTTCCTTGCCGAAGGTTTCCAGCACGCCCTTGGTCATCTTGGATGGGAAGAAACCCGGTGCCAGCGCATTGACGGTGATGCCGTAAGGCCCCCATTCGCCTGCCAGGGTGCGCGTGAAATTGACCACCGCGCCCTTCGAAGTATTGTAGGCAATCGTCTTCATCGTACCCGGCGCATTGCCGGCCAGGCCGGCGATGGATGCCACGTTGATGATACGGCCGTATTCGCGCGGAATCATCGATTGTTTGCCCACCGCTTGCGAGAGCAGGAAAATGCTGCGGATGTTCAGGTTCATGACCTTGTCCCATGCTTCGACAGGATGGTCTTCAGCCGGAGCGCCCCAGGTGGCGCCGGCATTGTTGACCAGGATGTCGATATGGCCGAGGCGCTTCAGCGCTTCAGCCACCAGCGGCGCGACGGCAGATTCTTGCGACAGGTCCGCAGCGATGGCCGAGGCGGTAATGCCGCGCTTCTTCAAATGGGCAACCGCTTCATCAAGGTCGGACTGCTTGCGTGCGGACAGCACGACTTTTGCACCCTGCTCGCCCAGGGCTTCCGCAATTTGCAGGCCCAGTCCACGCGAACCGCCTGTGACTAATGCCGTCTTGCCGGTTAGATCGAACAGCTCTTTGATGGTGCGCATATTGTCTCCTTTGGTTTTGATTTATTCAGTTCTTAGAACCAGCTGTCCTGCATGTCAAGGCATGTGGTGTCGATACTTTCCAGCAGATCGAGCTGCTGCCTCACCTTGGGCAATTCCCAAAGGAAGAAATAGCGACATGCCTGCAATTTCCCGCGATAAAAGTCGGCGTCCTCACCGGTCTTGCCGACTGCAACGAGTGCTTGCTCAAGCCATATCCACGCCAGAACCGTATGGCCGAATGCTTCCAGATAGGCCGAGGCATTGGCCAGCGTCTTGTTCATGTCGCCCGCACCGTATAGCTTGCGCGTGGCGACTGCCATGCCCTGCAGCGCATCGGCGAGGGCATCGGCATAAGGCTTCAATTCGGCAATTGCGTCAGCCTTGACGATGGTCTTTTGCACCTCAGCGCCGAGCGTCTTGAACAGCGCGCCATCGTGCATGGTGACCTTGCGTCCGAGCAGATCGAGCCCCTGGATTCCATGAGTGCCTTCATGAATCGCGTTAAGCCGATTGTCACGGTAGAACTGCTCGACGTTATATTCGCGTGTATAGCCGTAGCCGCCATGCACCTGGATTGCCAGACTATTCGCCTCCAGGCACCATTGCGATGGCCACGACTTGGCTATGGGGGTCAGAATATCGAGCAGCATGGTCGCGTGTTTGCGTGCGTCGTCGCTCGATGCGGTGCGTTCTTCGTCGACCAGGCGAGAGCAATACATGATCAAGGCAAGTCCGCCTTCCACATACGATTTTTGCGCCAACAGCATGCGCTTGACATCGGTGTGTTCGATGATGGGAATCTGCGCCTGCGACGGGTCCTTGGCCTGCGGATGCCGCCCTTGCGGTCGCTCACGCGCATAGTCGAGTGCGTGCAGATAGCCGGTGTAGCCGAGCATCACGGCGCCCAGGCCCACGCCAATGCGCGCCTCGTTCATCATGTGGAACATGTAGCCAAGGCCCTTGTGCGGTTCGCCGACCAGATAGCCGATCGCCCCTGCCTTGCCATGCGGCTTGAACTTGCCCTCGCCGAAATTGAGCAGGCAATTGGTGGTGCCGCGATGGCCCATCTTGTGATTCAGCCCTGCCAGCACCACGTCGTTGCGCTCGCCGACACTACCATCACCACCGACCAATTTCTTGGGCACGATGAACAGCGAGATGCCCTTCACGCCGGGAATTAGCTTGCCATCCGGCCCCGGTATCTTGGCCAGCACCAGATGGACGATATTCTCGGACAATTCATGTTCACCGGCCGAAATCCACATCTTGTTGCCGGTCAGGCGATACGTTCCATCAACCTGGGGCTCGGCCCGGGTCAGAATGTCCGACAGGCTGGACCCGGCTTGCGGCTCGGACAGGCACATGGTGCCGAAGAAGCGTCCCGCCATCATCGGCTTGACGAAGGTATCGATCTGCTCGGGCGTACCGTACTTGAGTAGGGTATTGGCGTTGCCGACCGTCAGAAAGGTGTAGGACGAGGTGCCGATATTGGCGCCGGTAAAATAAGCGGACGCCGCCTTCTCGACCATCGAGGGCAATTGCATGCCGCCCATTTCATAATCCTGGCCCGCAGCAACCAGTCCCGCCTCGCAGAACGCATCGAGAGCGACTTTCACTTCGGGGATCATGTGGACCACCTGGCCGTCGAAATGCGGTTCCTGCTGATCGCTCTTCTTGCAGTGCGGCGCGTACAAATCTTCCGCCATGCGCTCCGCGATGTCTAGCGTGGCGCCGAAGGTTTCACGCGTGTGGTCGGCGTAGCGTTCGCGCTGCGTCAACGATTCGACATCGAGCCATTCATAGAGCAGGAATTCCAGGTCGCGCCGGGAGACGATTTTCGATTGCATCTCAAGCTCCGAAACAGATTGCGTCCGAATGGAACGGACGAATGCCGCCGTACGCCTTGGCCTCTATCAAGAGAACCAAAACGTATGGCACGCCATTTCTAAAGATTAAACGATCAAACGACTTCGAAAAGACCTGCAGCGCCCTGCCCGCCACCGATGCACATCGTCACCACGACGTATTTGACGCCGCGACGTTTGCCTTCGATCAGCGCATGGCCGGTGAGGCGCGCGCCGGAGACGCCGTAAGGATGGCCGACCGCGATTGCACCGCCATTGACGTTCAAGCGATCCATCGGAATGCCGAGTTTGTCTGCGCAATACAGCACTTGCACGGCGAAGGCTTCATTCAATTCCCACAGGCCGATGTCTTCAACCTTCAGACCAGCCTTCTTCAGCAATTTTGGAATGGCAAAGACGGGGCCGATCCCCATTTCGTCGGGCTCGCAGCCGGCAACGGCAAAGCCGCGGAAAATGCCGAGCGGCGTCAGGCCCTTGGCTTCGGCGACCTTGCTGTTCATGACGATGGCAACCGATGCGCCATCGGAAAACTGACTGGCATTACCGGCCGAAATCACACCGCCCGGTACCGCCGAGCGGATCTTCGAAACCGCTTCCAATGTTGTATCGGGACGAATACCTTCGTCCGCCGAAATCGTCACTTCCTTGCTGATCAACATGCCGCTGGCCTTGTCGGCCACGCCCATGATGGTCGTCATCGGCACGATTTCGTCGTTGAACTTGCCGACAGCCTGAGCAGCAGCCGCGCGCAATTGACTCTGCACGCCGTATTCATCCTGGCGTTCGCGCGAAATGTTATAGCGCTTGGCAACCGTTTCCGCGGTTTGCAGCATGGGCCAATACACTTCCGGCTTGTGTTCCTTGAGCCAGGTTTCGACGATCATGTGGGTATTGGCTTCCTGCTGAACGCAGGAAATCGACTCCACGCCACCGGCGGCGTAAATGTCGCCCTCACCGGCAATGATGCGCTGCGCCGCTGTTGCGATGGTCTGCAGACCCGAGGAACAAAAACGATTGATCGTCATGCCGGCCGTCGTGACCGGGCAACCGCCGCGCAGCGCGATCTGGCGCGCAATATTGCTGCCAGTTGCACCTTCAGGCGTGGCGCAGCCGATCAGGACGTCTTCCACTTCACCCGATTCGATGCGTGCGCGCTCGATCGCTGCGGCGAGTACGTGGCCACCCAGCGTCGCGCCGTGCGTCATGTTGAATGCGCCCTTCCAGGACTTGGCAAGGCCGGTACGGGCAGTTGATACGATGACGGCGTCGGTCATGTGAGTCTCCTTTTAATGGTTTTGAGCCTTGTGCGCGAGCGCACAAAAAATAACAACGCAAGCGAATGAGAATTTGCAACTGACTCAGCCTTCAAAGCAGCCTGGCCAGCCATGAAAAATGCCAGCATATCATAATTTTAGAACGGTCGTTCGCAAAAATTTTCTTAACCGATACACATCGTTTTTCCTGCTTTCACCAGCGACATGGCACAAGCACGCTCGCTGCACTGCACAACGAAAAGAATCATATTTGCAAGCATTGCGTAAGGTTCACATTGCAGACTCTCAACGTCGGTGAATGTTATTAAACCAAAACTAGGAGACACGCATGGCAACGGCACAACCTGTCGATCGCGGCATTACTGCGGAAGAGCGCAAGGTTATCTTCGCATCTTCCCTCGGTACGGTATTCGAGTGGTACGACTTCTATCTGTACGGATCGCTCGCGGCGATCATTGCGAAACAATTCTTTTCCGGCGCAGATCCAAGTACCGGATTCATTTTCGCTCTGCTGGCCTTTGCCGCAGGGTTTATTGTCCGCCCATTCGGTGCACTCGTCTTCGGCCGCCTTGGCGACATGATCGGCCGCAAATACACTTTCCTTGTCACCATCCTGATCATGGGCAGTTCGACTTTCATCGTCGGTATCCTGCCAGCTTATAGCAGCATAGGCATCGCCGCGCCGATCATCCTGATTTCGCTGCGTATCTTGCAAGGCCTGGCGCTCGGTGGCGAATATGGCGGTGCTGCAACGTATGTCGCCGAACATGCCCCGCAGAACAAGCGCGGCGCATTCACTTCATGGATTCAAACCACGGCAACGCTGGGCTTGTTCCTGTCCCTGATCGTCATTCAAGTCACACGCATGACTATCGGCGAAGATGCCTTTGCCGAATGGGGCTGGCGCATTCCTTTCCTGATCTCCGTATTCCTGCTCGGTGTATCGGTGTGGATCCGCTTGTCGATGAACGAATCGCCTGCATTTGCAAAAATGAAAGCCGAGGGCAAAACTTCCAAGGCACCGTTGACTGAATCCTTCGGCAAGTGGAAGAACCTGAAAATCGTCATCCTCGCCCTGCTCGGCCTGACCGCCGGTCAGGCGGTTGTTTGGTACACCGGTCAGTTCTATGCCTTGTTCTTCCTGACCCAAACCCTGAAAGTGAGCGGCCAAACCGCAAACTTCCTGATCGCAGGCTCACTCCTGATCGGCACACCATTCTTTATCCTGTTTGGTTCCTGGTCGGACAAGATTGGTCGCAAGAAAATTATCCTTGCAGGTTGCCTGATCGCCGCCCTGACTTACTTCCCGATTTTCCAGGGATTGACGCACTTCGCCAACCCCGCGCTTGAATCCGCTTTGTCCAAGTCACCTGTTGTGGTGACGGCCGACCCTGAAAAGTGCCAATTCCTGTTCAACCCGACCGGCACGAAAAAATTCACCAGTTCCTGCGATATTTCGCGCACGGTTCTGGCGCAAGCGTCGGTTGCCTATACCAGTGAAGATGCGCCTGCGGGAAGCATTGCTTCGATCAAGGTTGGCGACAAGGTGATTCAGGGTTACGACAGCACAGGCTTGCCGAAGGAGGAAACCGCCGCCAAGGACAAGGCGTTCAAGAAAGAGTTGGGCGACGCGATCAAGGCGGCTGGTTACCCTACCAAGGCCGATCCTGAGCAAATTAATTATGCAATGGTCGTCGTATTGCTGACCATCTTGGTGATCTATGTCACGATGGTGTACGGCCCGATCGCCGCTATGCTGGTTGAGTTGTTCCCGACCCGCATTCGCTACACGTCGATGTCGTTGCCTTACCACATCGGTAACGGCTGGTTTGGCGGGTTCCTACCGGCGACGGCGTTTGCGCTGGTTGCTTACAAAGGCGATATTTATTTCGGCCTCTGGTACCCGATCATCATCGCGGCAATGACGTTCGTTATCGGTAGTCTGTTCATACCGGAAACCAAGGATGTCGATATTTACGCAAACGATTAATACATCGCTCGAATTGCTCACGCAATGCCAGAAGCACTGAACAAAGCTGCCGAAGTTCGCTTCGGCAGCTTTTTTATTGCCAGATTTTTTACCCGTCAAGTTTCCATATGGCAATCACATTGAAAATTGGCGCGCATACGAGACAACAATTCAACTGGTATCTTCACTTTAGAGGCAGTTAACCCTGTCCAAATGACAAAAGTTTTGCTATTGTCATCTTGGTAGCGGCAAGCACCACCGCATACCAACTTCATACCACTGCAATACCAAAATAATTATTATATGAAAACCTTTGACCGCCTGGGGACTCCACTCTCGCCCACGGCCACAAAAATTATGCTGCTCGGCTCAGGCGAGCTTGGCAAGGAAGTAATCATTGCGTTGCAACGCCTCGGCGTCGAGGTGATCGCTGTCGACCGCTATCCCGATGCCCCAGGGCATCAGGTGGCCCATCGCGCGCATGTGATCAACATGACCGACGGCGCGGCCCTGGCGGCCTTGATCGAATTGGAAAAGCCCGACCTGGTGGTACCGGAGATCGAAGCGATTGCCACGCCGACGCTGGTCGAGCTGGAAAAAGCCGGTAAGGTCACCGTGATCCCGACGGCGCGCGCCGCCTGGCTGACCATGAACCGCGAAGGCATCCGGCGCCTGGCCGCCGAAGATTTGCAACTGGCCACGTCACCGTATCACTTTGCCGACAACCTGCAGGAATTGCGTGACGCCTGTGCTGCAATCGGCTTCCCATGCGTGATCAAGCCGGTCATGTCGTCGTCAGGCAAAGGCCAGTCCAAAATCGATAGCGCGGCAGAAGTCGAAGCGGCATGGAATTACGCCGCAGCAGGCGGGCGGGTTGACGCCGGACGTGTCATCGTCGAGGGCTTCATCGATTTCGACTACGAAATTACGCTCTTGACCGTGCGCGCGCTCGATCGCGACGGCAAGCCTGCCACACATTTCTGCGAGCCAATCGGCCACGTCCAGGTCAAGGGCGACTATGTCGAATCGTGGCAACCCTGCGCCATGCGCCCATTGGCGCTGCAACGCGCCCAGGATATCGCGCGTAAGGTGACCGACAACCTCGGTGGTCTGGGCTTGTTCGGCGTGGAACTGTTCGTCAAGGAAGATATGGTGTGGTTTTCCGAAGTCAGTCCGCGCCCGCACGACACCGGCATGGTAACCATGTGCAGCCAGGTGCAAAGCGAATTTGAACTGCATGCCAAGGCGATACTCGGCCTGCCGGTTGACGTGTCGCTGCGCAGCCCAGGCGCCTCGGCAGTCATTTATGGTCAGCACGACGCCAAGGCAATCGCCTTCGAAGGCGTTGCCGACGCCTTGCGTATTCCCGGTACCGACATCAGGCTGTTCGGCAAGCCCGAGTCATTCGCCCGCCGTCGCATGGGCGTCGCCCTCGCCACGGCGACCGACACAGAGACGGCACGGCAGCGCGCCAAGGAAGCAGCGAGCAAAGTCAAACCTGTAGTCGTTTCGGCCCGATGAAGTTCCAGCTCCTTGGCTCCAAGGACGTCGTAACCGGCGATGAAATTTTCCGCATTTCGTCGCTGTTGTTTTATCTCAGTCTTCTGCTCGACGTGGCGCTGGTCGGCTATGGGCAACATCTGCATGTCTCTGCCCTCAGCCTGACTGCTCTGGTTCTGCTGTCTGGCTTGTTCGCCATTTCCTCCTTGCGCTATCTGGCGCCACACTGGATCCGGGTCAGTTCAATCGGCGCAGTGGCCGAACTGACTTCTGCCGTGCTGGTCGTGGTGATGCTGACGCTGCAAAGAACGATGCCCACCCCGCCCCTGCCCTGGTTGATCGCATTGGCCGGGATTTTCCCGCTCGTCATCGAAAGCGGCATCGCACTCGGCGGCGTTCTGCTGATCGCCTGGATCGGCCTGGGACTGAACCTCGATCTGGGCGTGCCTTTGAATGATTGGCTGCCCAACACCTTTGCGACACTCTTTCTCGGTCTGCTGGCGATCCTACTCACGCAGGCGCTGAACATCAATATTTCCGCGGTTTGGCATGCGCGCACCAACGACCGCCGGTTTGACGCGATCGCACGCGCGACGCGCCACGTATTCCTTATTTGCGATGCGCGCTACAAGCTCAAATTTTCCAATCCGGCACTCCAGGAAATCATTGGTTACTCCCACGACGAACTGGCGACCGACGATGCAGTGCTGCGCATTCATCCTGAAGACCTGTTCGAGCATCAAAAGAAATTACGCTACCTGCGCGATAACGAACGCAGCAACATTTTTTCACGCCACCGCGTGCAGCATCGCAATGGCCAGTGGATCTGGATGGAGACAAGCGGATTCAACATGTTGCACGACTCCGCCATAGACGGCCTGGTATTCAGCCTCGAAGACGTGTCGGCACGGATCGACATGGAGCGCAAGCTGGACGAGGAACATGCGCTGCTGCGCGCAGTGCTGGACCTCAATCCGTCGCTGATCTACGCCAAGGACGTGCGCGGGTGCTTCACCATCAGCAACCTCAGTTTTCAGCGCCGCTTCGGTTACACGTCGGAGGAGGAGTTGCGCGGTAAAACTTCCTACGACGTGTTGCTCAGCAATGCCGCGCCGGGAAAGGAATTGCACGCCTACGAAATCGCCGATTCGCTGCACCTCCAGGACATGCGCGTGCTCGAAACCGGCGTACCACAGGAGGGCACGGAATTGCAAGGCGCGATGGAGGGCGAAAACAAGCGCTGGTATCGCACCAACAAATACCCGCTGCGCGATGCGGTTGGCAATATCACCGGCGTGCTCGGTATTACGCGCGACATCACCGAGCGCAAGGAATACGAAATGCGCCTGGAATACCAGGCCCTGCACGATCCCTTGACGGGCCTGCCGAACCGGCGTTATGTCCTGACCAAGATCGGCGAGGCGATGACCCAGACCGGCAATGTGCGCGAACTGGTCATGCTGTTCTGCGATCTCGACTCGTTCAAGAGCGTCAACGACACGCATGGCCACGATTTCGGCGACCAATGCCTGACGGAATTGACCGAGCGCATTACCGGCTGTCTCGAAAAAACGGATTTCGTTGCCCGTTTCGGCGGCAACGAATTCATCGTCCTGACTTATGGCAACCTTGAGCAGGGCAAGCAAAAGGCCGAGGCCTTGCTGCGCGCCATTTCGCGCCAATTGGTGCTCGACGATACCGTCGTCAAGATCCAGGCCAGCATTGGCATCGCCCAGATTCAGGAAAGCCATCGCAGTCCGTCCGAACTGATCCGCGATGCCGATGCCGCCATGTATCAGGCCAAGGAACGCGGGCGCAATCGCGCCGAAGTGTATGACGCCAACTTGCAAAGTGCGACAACCAAGCGCGCACAAATGGACGTCGCACTGCGCTTCGCGCTGGAACGCAACGAGCTGGTCCTGGCTTATCAGCCCAAGGTGTCGCTGATCGATGGTTCGGTCAATGGCTTTGAATTGCTGCTCCGCTGGAACAGCCCGGAGTATGGTCTGATTTCACCCGACGAATTTATTCCCATCGCCGAAACGTCCGGCATGGTGGTGCCCATCGGCTTCTGGGTGCTGGAAGAAGCATGCAAGCAGCTTTCCATTTGGCAGATGAAGTATCCGGTCGCCGAGCACCTGACCATTGCAGTGAACGTGTCAATGCGGCAATTGTTGCAGACTTCCTTCCTTGCCGAAGTCAAACGCATCATTGGCGAAACCGGCGTCTTGCCGCAATCGCTGGAATTGGAGATCACGGAAACCTCGGCCATGGCCAACCCGCTGCAGACCATCGAAAATCTGTCGATGCTCAAGCAACTCGGCCTGCGCTTGGCACTTGACGATTTCGGCACCGGCTATTCCTCGCTCTCCTATTTGCAAAAACTTCCCGTCGATGTGCTGAAAATCGACAAGAGCTTTGTGCGCGGCATCGGCCAGCATCAGGAAGACAATGAAATTGTGCGCCTGATACTGGCACTGGCGCACACGCTCAATCTTGAGACGATAGCCGAAGGCGTGGAAAGCCCGGAGCAGATTGCCGAATTGAAGAAACTTGGCTGCTTTGTCGGCCAGGGCTACATCTTCTCGCCGCCCGTCAACGCGGCACAGGCGGAAGAATTGATACGCAACGCGCCCAAATATCTGATGGGCGATTTGCGCCGGGTCGAAAAGCTGCAAAACGTCGCGTAAGCTTGCGACCCGACCAGGCTATTTGCCGTCGCCCTTGAACATGTCGATTGCATTTTGCCGTTCCTTGTCGCGTTCCTGATCGCGTTCCTGATCCGTGCCTTGGGGCTGGCTTGGGGTTGGCGTGGCGCCCTGCAGCGGTGAAGAATCGGCGGCCGCCGAGTCTTCCATGCCGAGCGATTTGACGCCGCCTGAATCGGCAAATTCCGCATAAATCCAGTCGCCGTCGTTTTGCACAACACCGACGGGCACGCTGCGTTGCACTTGCGGCACACCTTTGAGCGCAACCCGCATGTAATCGATCCAGGCCGGCAGAGCCAGTGTTGCGCCGAACTCGCGACTGCCGAGCGATCGCGGATCGTCATAGCCCATCCATGATATGGCCACCAGTTTGCCGGCGTAACCGGAGAACCAGCCATCGAGCGCGTCGCTCGTGGTGCCGGTTTTTCCGGCGATATCGCTGCGTTGAAGTTTTTGCGTCGCGGCAGCGCCGGTTCCCGAGCGCACAACCTGCTGCAGCATCGTATGCATGATGAAGGCATTGCGCGGATCGATCGCGCGTTCCGATTCATCGCCGGCATGGCTGGGCTTGGCTTCAAAAAAGGTCTGTCCCTTGACGTCGGTGATCTTGTCCACCATGTAGGGCGGGATCTGGTAGCCGCCGTTGGCAAACACGGCATAGGCGCCGGCTTCCTGCAGGGGCGTGACCGATCCGGTACCGAGCACCATCGTAAGATTGGTCGGAATCTTGTTCGGATCAAAGCCAAACCGCGCGACGTACGGTTGGGCATATTGCGGCGTGATGGCGCGCAGGATGCGCACCGACGGCACGTTCTTCGATTTGGCCAGAGCGTAACGCATGGTGATCGGCCCGTTGTCGAAGCCATCGTCATTTTTCGGCTCCCACAGCGGCCCGCCGCTCTCGGTACGCGTGACAGTAAGCGGCACGTCATTGATCAAGGTGCCCGGTGAAAAACCCCTCTCCAGCGCCGCGGAATACACGAAGGGCTTGAACGACGAGCCGGGCTGACGCCATGCCTGGCTCACGTGGTCGAATTTATTGAGATTGAAATCGAAGCCGCCCACCAGTGCCTGGTAAGCGCCGGTATCGGAGTCGACTGCCACGAAAGCCGCCTGAACCTCGGGCAATTGCCCAATTGTCCATTTGCCCTTGGGGTCCAGCGACACACGGATTACCGCACCCGGCCGGATTTTTTTCTGCACATTGGCATTGGCCGCCAGGCCCGGGGCAGCAAAGTGCAAGCCTTCCCCGCTGATTTCCACCACCTCCCCGGTTTGCAGTTCTGCCTTGACGACCTTGCTGCCTGCCTCCAGAACCATCGCGGCGAGCAGGTTGTCGCTTCCGGGATGCTTCTGCAATTCTTCATCGACGGCATCTTCGCGCTCATCTGCACCCGATGGAAGATCGATTTGTGCCTCTGGGCCGCGATAACCGTGCCGGTGGTCATAGTCAATCACGTTGCGTCTTACCGCGTCGTATGCCGCGTCCTGATCGGCTTTCTTCAAGGTTGTGTAGACGACGTAGCCGTGAGTATAGGTATCGTCGGGAAACTGCTTGAAAATCTGTTGACGCACCAGTTCGGCAGCATACTCCGCATGGGTGGAGAATGGCTGGCCGCTGCTATTGAGGTGTAAGGGCTCGTGCGTCGCCTGTGCAAACTGGGCATCGGTGATCCATCCCAGCACATGCATGCGTTCGAGGATGTGTTGCTGTCGCCGCTTGGCAATCTTGGGGTTGACGATCGGGTTATTGCTCGATGGCCCTTTCGGCAAGCCGGCCAGCATGGCGGCTTCTGCAATCGTGATCTCATTGACCGGTTTACCGAAATACACCTGCGCCGCGCTGCCGAATCCGTATGCGTGCTCGCCGAGATAGATCTGGTTCATGTACAACTCCAGGATCTGATCTTTGGTCAAGGCCGCTTCAATGCGGTAAGACAGAATGATTTCCGTCATTTTGCGGAACAGGTATTTTTTCTTGCTCAGGAAGAACTCGCGCGCCACCTGCATCGTGATCGTGCCGGCTCCTTCCTTGAAGGACAGCGAAGCGACGTCGGCCGCGATTGCGCGAACCATGCCTTTCGGGTCGATTGCGCCATGGTCGTAAAAATGCGCGTCCTCGGCCGCCATCAGTGCCTTCTTCATCACATCGGGCATGTCCTTGATCGGGACAAAATTGCGATGTTCTTCACCGAACTCGCCGATCAGCGCTTTATCCGCTGTGTAAATGCGAAGCGGTATCTTGGGACGATAATCGATGACCGTTTCCAGAGAGGGCAGATTTGGGATCACCGCCAGGTAGACATAGCCGACCAGGGCAAGAAAGCAAAGGAGCAGCCCGGCGAAAATTCCCATACCCCATTTGAATGCCCGCGAGGCCATGAGAAGCTTCAATTTATCGTTCAAATGGCACTCCAGGCGAACGGTTGCAGCACGGCAAACATCATCGGATCAATCCTGCAAAAAATGGGCGGTTGGCCAACAGCAGCGCAACCCCTGAGAATGATCGACAGTATAAGGTAGTTTCGCAACCGAGCCTGAAATCAGGCGGCGGGCAAGAAGAATGTAGCGTAACGATCGTAACGCCGGGGAAGCGATGGAAGAGAGGGGAAATCGAACGAAATCAGTTCGACTCGGTTGTTTGCTGCTTGTCCTTGTGCGTTTCAATCACTTCATGCATGTATCGCACGCGATCGATAATGCGCAGTACGGTATCGTCGTCAATCGTGCGAATCGCGCTCCACTGAGGAATGCCGATCTCGCTGGCGCGCAAGATTGGGCGCATTTCGCGCTGAAACAATTGGAATTCCTGTTTCAGTTCATTCGGCACATCGGCAGGCGTCAGGCGCAACAGGCGATAGACGTGATCGCTGGCAAGCCACTCACGGCGCTTCGCACCTGCTTCGTTGAGCGACTGCACGGCTTTGTTGAACTTATAACGAGCGTAGGACATATTGAGCCGCGAAAAAAGTGCAAGTTATGGAAATCAAAAGTAAGCCGCTATTGCGTTGGAAACGACAGCTACATTACACAACGGGGCACGATCCGGCGCCATCCCATATACATGGGATATTGGTCCTTCGACGCATGGACAGCACCCAATCGCGTTGACCAGCGAACAATACCGATCCCCGGTATGCTGCCATCGTGACGCACACATCCTGCGCATCACGACAGCACTACCGAATATCATACTTGCTCTATGGAAAATTAGAACTGTTATTGTTGACAGGTGCACATAAAATTGATGTGCATACCTGTCATGCGGGCTTCACGCGCCGGGATTCAAGCGGTGGTATTGATGTGCTGGCCCAGATTGGCCGGCAGATTGACTGCAGGAGCAGAATTCGAAGCCGGTGGCGTGACAGTGGATAACAGCTCCATCACACCGCTGCTTTCCGCGTCGATCGACTTCTTGAGGACTGCAATGCCAATAGCCTGATCAGTCTGTGCTGTGACCATGGCAGTTGACAAACTGGCTATACTCGTAACGGACACGATACACCTCCGGGGTAGACTAAGCATTACTGCTAACATGAATGTTAACGGCACCGACCAGCGTTTCTTGACCTTTTTTGATCACCTCGCTGAATTTGCTTTGTCCGCACAATGGAAACAGACTTCTCTTATGCAAGATTCAATTAGCCCATTCCCTTCAGAAAAAGCCACAGCACAAACCATTTCGGACATTGAAAGGCTGTCCGGCGATTTGCTTATCTTCCGCACAACGCGACCGCCAGATTACCGTTTTCAACCGGGCCAGTATTCGCGATTGGGTCTGCCGGACAGCGATGGATCTTTTGTCTGGCGGCCTTTTTCCGTCACTTCGGGACCGAAGGACGAATTCCTCGAGTACTACGGTGTTTTGGTTCCCGGCGGACTATTCACCGGCCTGCTCGGCAAGCTTGCGCAGGGGGCTGACATCTGGATCGAGAAGCAATTATATGGATTCATGACCATTGACCGATTTGTCGATGGAGAAGACCTATGGCTGCTTTCAACTGGAACCGGTCTTGGGCCGTTCATTTCGATATTGCGCGACGAGACAGTGTGGGGAAAATTTCGTCGCATCATCGTCGCGCACGGTGTCAAACGCAGCACCGACCATAGCTATCGCGACGTCTTGCAAGCTATGCAATACACGCCGCGCCCTTCAGGCTCTGCCAGCCTTCACGTCATCGAAGCCGTCACGCGCGAGGAAGGTACAACGCCTGATCAATTGCAGGGACGCTTGACCGCCTTGCTGGAAGACGGCCAGCTTGAACGTGCCGCCGGTGTAAAGATGACACCGGAAACTTCGCGCGTCATGATGTGCGGCAATCCTGCCATGATTGAAGATATGCGCAAGCTCTTGCATGCGCGCGACATGCGCCCATGCCGCCGGGTATTGCCGGGGCAGTTTGTTACCGAGAACTATTGGTGACTGCGGAAATCGGCGTGCTCTGCGCAAGGTCAGTGGTCGTTATCCTGAACGATGGCGCGATCACTGAGAAACTTATTGTAGGAGTAAATTGGTCCCTGCAGAAACCCTTCCGGCAAATCAAATAGTGCCCAATAATACGGCTCGCGTCCAAGGCACACCTGAGCAGGCAGGCAATATTGCTCCCAATTCAGGCTCTTTTCGGTATACATGCCGCCGCTCTTCCAGAAGAACGGGACAACCTGCGCGTCGCGCAAGGCGGTGCGCAATTCGACCGGCGCGTCGTAGTCCTGTGCCGTTTCGAGGTGGGAAATAAGCCCTGCGCGCGTTTCAACCACCATCAGCGTCGCTTTGCCGTCGGCATCAAAAAACAGGATTCCAGCAGGATCGGGAAACAGGAAATATTCGACAAACCCGTGTTGCGCGATCAATGAATCGACCAGTTTGACGATGGATTCATCCGATACAAATGAATAGGTGTGCTGCACCAGCAAGTCTTTCAGCGTGCCGGAGCGTTCGATGAAATATTCTTTTTGCAAGGTCGCGATTTCATATTCGAGCCGCTCCATGGCACTTGGGTCGCTCTTTTTCAGGTAGCGATCAATCAATCCCTGATTGAAAGCTTCAACGGCGATCATTTCATTCGCTTCGCCGGTGAACAGTATCTTCTTGCACGGCAAACCGCGCAACGCACGGCAAAAGTCGAGCCCGTTGATGGCCGACATGGCGTAATCGACAACTACGACTGCCGCCGTGTTGAATCGCTCTGCATCGAGCACAATGCGATAGATCTGGTCAACGTCGAGCGCAATGGTGCGGCGTTCGAACGAAAAAGTCTGTTCGTCATAGCCTATGCGTATAGGCAGCAGCTTGCCGTCATCTGAATGGTACTGCCCGCCAAGCCAGCCCAGCGCCTCGTGCGGATCGAGGAAGGTCTTGACCGCCAAATTGGGGCTGATCTGGTATTCGACGCTGGCCACGAACGATGCACTGTCGTCAACCAGCACGACTGAGGTGGGATGTTGATATACGGGCAAAGAAATTGTCATTATGGCCCACTGCCTCGGTGAATTCGTCTAACCAGGATTCTTGCGCCCACGCCTGCAGTTAGAGCAGAGTGGTCAAGTTAAGTCATTATAAGGCAGTGCAGTGACTTAGTCATTGCGATCCGTTACCAGAGTCGAAAGTGCCGACGATCGCGCTGCCCGCCTTTAAAACTCTTCCCAATCGTCAGTGTTGCCGCTTGGAGCGGATTGCCGCACCGCTGGCGCCTTCTTCGGCGCATGGGCGGCACTCGATACCAATGCGCGCGCCTCTGTCCTTGGGGGCGGCGCCGGAGCGCGCGATGGGCCTTGCACACGCCGTGCGGGCGCGATGGCCGCTTGCGTCGACCTCGCACCGTCGTCAAGCTTGAAGGCGGCCACGGCTTCGGACAACAAGGCCGCCTGTTCCTGCATGCTTTCCGCCGCCGCCGCCGCTTGTTCGACGAGAGCCGCGTTCTGCTGGGTCATTTCATCCATCTGAGTGATGGCCTGGTTGATTTCACCTATGCCTGCGCTTTGCTCCTGGCTGGCGGCAGTAATTTCGCTCATGATGTCGGCCACATGCTTGACCGAGGTGACGATTTGCTCCATGGTCTGCCCCGCCTCGTCGACCAGGCGACTACCGGCATCGACCTTTTCGACCGAATCGCCGATCAGCGCCTTGATCTCTTTGGCCGCGCCGGCCGAACGCTGCGCCAGATTACGCACTTCGGCAGCGACGACGGCGAAGCCGCGGCCCTGCTCGCCCGCACGCGCTGCTTCGACTGCCGCATTCAAGGCAAGGATATTGGTTTGAAACGCGATGCCGTCTATCACCCCGATAATGTCGACAATCTTGCGCGAGCTTTCCTTGATCGAGCCCATGGTTTCCACGACATGCCCGACCACCTTGCCACCTTTGACGGCGAAATCGGAGGCGGACACAACCAATTGATTGGCTTGGCGCGCATTGTCGGCGTTTTGTTTGACCGTTGCGGTCAACTCTTCCATGGAACTCGCGGTTTCTTCGAGCGAACTCGCCTGTGATTCGGTGCGCGACGAAAGGTCGCTATTGCCCGCCGCAATCTCGCGCGACGCGACACCAATGGTTTCCGTGCCCTGGCGCACCTTGCCAACCGTGCCGATCAGGCTATCGTTCATGTCCTTGAGCGCTTGCAACAACTGCCCGGTCTCGTCGTTCGAGCTGACGTAAATCGTCTGCGTCAAATCGCCGCCGGCCACGCCACGGGCAATACGAACCGACGCGTTGAGCGGGCCGGAAATGGCCCGTATCAAGCGGATGCCGACGAACGCTGCGAGCACGACTCCGATTAATATGGCGACGAGCGAGCCGTTGCGCACCGTCAGGTAAAGCGTCTGCGAATGCTCAAACTCGGCGCGTCCTACGTCGAGTTGCAACTTGATCAAAGCGTCCATGGTTTCCTGCATCGGCGCGTACGTTTGCGCCATCGGTCCCTGCATCAACTCCATCGCTTGCTGCACATTATTGTTGCGCAAAGCGTCAGCCGTCGGTTGCACGCCTTCCACAACAAACTTCTTGCGCAACATCGCCGCCTTGTCGGCCAGGGTTCGCTCTTCCGGCGTGAGGGGTCCGGCGACATAGGCCGCCCAGCTCTTGTTCACGGTATCGATCGTTTTGTCCACTTCTGCCATCTTCGGCACAACGACCGCAGGATCGCCGTTCATCGACTCGGCAATGGTCATGCGATTGCGGTCGATGAGCCGTACCACTTCAGCCAACTGCCCCATCGGAACCAATCGATTCTCGTACAGAGTCTTCAACGAACCATTGGTCGAGCTGAGGCTGGCAACGCCCAGAATCCCGACCGCAATCAACAACAAGGATAGAAATCCGATCACGAACAGCAAGCGGGATTTGATCGTAACGTTCTTGAACATGTTCATGCGTCTCCTGGCAGTATTTTCGCGTCTTGAGTGCGTTATGTTTGATGCATCTTGTCGCGCGTCTTTGCACGCTTTGCCGATGCATTGTCGTTCGCGCGCCTGCGAGCGACGACCTGAAAACGATCATACACGCGCGAATTCTTGCATACCAGTGCCAAATGGAAACATCGCGAGATTGTCGCTTTCAGTGTTGCTTTCCAAGGTGCGAGATATAAAAAAAAGCCCGGCGCAGCCGGGCTCTTGCAATTCGGGAAAGCAATTCCCTTGATACCGATCAATTGAACGTTTTGCCCTCGGCTGCGAGCTTGGCCAGCAAAGGCGCCGGCTTCCACGCATCGCCATGGCGACCCTTGCCGTATTTCTCCATCGCCATCACGACCGAGATGAGCCCGACCGTATCGGCATAGAACATTGGTCCCCCACGGAACAATGGGAAGCCGTAGCCGGTCAGGTAGACCATGTCGATGTCTGACGCACGCGTTGCGATACCTTCTTCGAGGATGTATGCCGCTTCGTTGACGAGTGCATAGACCAGGCGCTCGACGATTTCCTGATCGCTGATCTTGCGCCGCTCAACGCCGAGATCGGCCGAGTGCTTGATGATCATGTCGTTGACGACTTGCGACGGGTAGGCCTTGCGATCGCCTGCTTTGTAGTCGTACCAGCCGGCGCCGGTCTTTTGTCCGTAGCGCCCCATCTCGCACAGCAGGTCAGCGGTCTTCGAGTAGGTGACTTCGGGTTTTTCCAGATAACGGCGCTTGCGGATATACCAGCCGATATCGTTACCAGCCAGGTCGCCCATGCGGAACGGGCCCATGGCAAAACCGAATTTCTCTACGGCCTTGTCGACCTGTTCCGGCAAAGCGCCCTCTTCGAGGAGAAAGCCGGCCTGGCGGCTGTATTGTTCAATCATGCGATTGCCGATGAAGCCGTCGCAGACGCCGGAAACTACGCCGGTTTTTTTGATCTTCTTCGACAAAGCCAGCGTCGTGGCAAGCACATCCTTGCCGGTCTTGGCGCCGCGTACGATTTCGAGCAGCTTCATAACGTTGGCCGGGCTGAAGAAGTGTGTGCCGACCACATCTTGCGGGCGCTTGGTAAAGCTCGCGATCTTGTCGACGTCGAGCGTGGACGTGTTCGATGCCAGGATGGCACCCTGCTTCATCACTTCATCGAGCTTCTTGAACACGGTTTCCTTGACGCCCATGTCTTCAAAAACCGCTTCGACGACGATGTCGGCCTGACCGATGTCTTCATACGACAAGGTGCCGGTGATCAGACCCACGCGCTGGTCGAATTTCTCTTGCGTCAGCTTCCCCTTCTTCAGGGTGTTTTCATAATTCTTGCGAATCGTGGCTAAGCCCTTGTCGAGTGCTTCCTGCTTCATTTCCAGGATCTTCACAGGAATGCCTGCGTTGGCGAAATTCATTGCAATGCCGCCGCCCATGGTGCCGGCACCGATCACGGCAGCCGACTTGATGGGTCGCACCGGCGTATCTTCCGGCACGTCGGGCAGCTTGCTGGCAGCGCGTTCACCGAAGAAGGCGTGGCGCAGCGCCTTCGATTCGGTGCTTTGCACCAGGTCGACGAACAACTTGCGCTCGAATGCGATACCGTCGTCGAACTTCATGGTGACGGCAGCAGCCACGGCTTCCACGCATTGCAGCGGCGCCGGGAACGGGCCAGACATGGCCTTGACGGTGTTGCGCGAAAATTGCAGGAATGCTTCGTGGTTTGGATATTTGATCTTGACGTCGCGCACCTTCGGCAATGGGCGGACGTCGGCAATCTTGGCGGCGAACGCCAGGGCGCCCTGCAACAGGTCGCCTTCAATGATTTCGTTGAACAGGGCCGTTCCGGCGAGCTTCTCCGACATGACGGTGGAACCGGAAACGATCATGTTCAATGCGGCTTCGAGACCGAGCACGCGTGGCAGGCGCTGCGTGCCGCCTGCACCCGGCAGAATGCCGAGCTTGACTTCCGGCAGCGCAATCTGCGCGCCCGGCGAAGCAACGCGATAGTGGCAGCCGAGCGACAATTCCAGTCCGCCGCCCATGCACACTGTGTGGATCGCGGCAACCACCGGCTTGTCGGAATTTTCCACAACACTGATCACGGTATGCAGGTTCGGTTCGGCCAGCGCCTTCGGCGAATTGAATTCCTTGATGTCGGCCCCGCCGGAAAATGCGCGGCCGGCGCCGGTAATGACAATTGCCTTGACGGCATCGTCGGCCAGGGCCTGCTTCATACCTGCCACCACTGCGCTGCGCGTGGCGTGACCCAGGCCGTTGACCGGAGGATTATTCAGGGTGATGACGGCTATGGCGCCGTGCACTTTATATTCGGCAGTCATGTCTCTTCCTTGTCTTGACGTAGAGGATTCTTTGGGGGAACAGCGAGATGTCTTGTTTTCTACAACCTCAACTATACCCCAAAAAGAACGATCGTATTATTTTTTACCGGATTGCCAAAAATTAAAATGTACCTGGCGTGGCGGCACCTTGGGTAACAGTGGCAAGAGCAAGCCTGCAAACCGGGCATACCGCCTCAAACTTCCAGCCACTCCTTACGGATCGACTCGTTGTTGCTCAAATCTTCCGGCGTGCCGACAAACTGGATGGCGCCGTGCCCCATCACATACACGCGCTGGGAAATCGCCAGCGCAATCGCCAGCTTTTGTTCAACCAGCAGCACCGAAATGCCGCGGTTCTTCAATGCCTGCAAATATTCGCCGACCAGTTCCACAATCTTGGGTGCCAGGCCTTCGGTCGGCTCGTCGATCATGATCAGATCCGGATCACCCATCAGTGTACGACACAGGGTGAGCATCTGCTGTTCGCCTCCGGACAGGACACCTGCCGCAGTATGCTGGCGCTCCTTGAGTCGCGGAAACATCTGGTACATGTCCGTCAGCGCCCAGCGCGCACTTTTCTTGTCTTGCCGGGCGCGCTTTTCGCCGAGTAGCAGGTTTTGCTCCACCGTCAAGGTTGGAAATATGTCGCGATGCTCGGGCACGTAGCCCAAGCCAAGATGGGCGATCTCAAAAGCCTTCATGCCAATTAGTTCAGACCCTTTGAAACGTATCGATCCGCTCGCGGCAACCTGCCCCATGGCCGCCTTGACAGTGGTCGAGCGCCCGACGCCGTTGCGGCCCAACAAACTGACAATCTCGCCCTGCCCGACCACCATGTCGATGCCATGCAAAACATGGCTTTTTCCATAGTAGGCATGCAAACCCTTGATTTCAAGCAGGGCCGTCATGCCGCCTCCTCCGGTGCATGGCTGCCGAGATAGGCCTCCTGCACTGCCGCATTGGCACGTATGTTGCCCGGCGTATCGCAGGCGATCACTTCGCCATACACGAGGACGGCGATCTTGTCGGCCAGGCCGAATACTACGCTCATATCGTGTTCCACCATCAAGAGAGTCTTGCCCACCGTTACCTTGCGGATCAATTCGACGGCTGCGTCGGATTCCGAGCGGCTCATGCCGGCCGTCGGTTCGTCGAGCAAAATCACATCGGCGCCGCCGGCGATCGTGATGCCGATTTCCAGCGCGCGTTGTTCGGCATAGGTCAGCAGGCCGGCATAGACGTCGCGCCGCCCTTTCAAGCCGATTTGTTCGAGCACCTGTTCCGCCTTGTCGTGGGCATCCTTCAAGCCGTTCAGACGATGCCAGAATGAATACTTGTAGCCGAGCGACCACAGCACCGCACAGCGCAGGTTTTCATAGACATTGAGGCGATGAAAGATGTTGGTGATCTGGAAGCTGCGCGACAACCCGCGCCGGTTGATCTCGAACGGTTTCAGACCGCGTATGCTCGCGCCGTTTAGCTTGATGTCGCCTGAACTGATGCCGAAGCGGCCGGAAATCAGGTTGAACAGGGTCGACTTGCCCGCACCGTTGGGACCAATGATGGCAATGCGTTCGCCGCGCGGCACCGCCAAGCTGGCGCCGCGGATAATTTCTGAACGGCCAAAGCTCTTGCGTACGTCGATCAACTCCAGCGACAACGGTTTTGACGTGTCGTTCATGCCGCGGCTCTCCGCATTGCTTCTTCGATTTCTGTATTCACGTCGCCCCATACGGTCTGGAATCCACGGTTCATCCATCGCACGCCGAGCACGCCCCCCGCCACCAGAAAAAAGGCAATCGCCCAAGGCAAGATCGAGCCGGTATCGACTTCCCAGGCAAACAAGGTCATCATCGGGCCGCTGTCGGCATCGAGCGCGCGATGGTAAAGCATCTCGATCATTGCCACGATGCCGGTAAATGCGATCAGACCGACAATGCAGAGCGGGCCAAGATGGCGCCATACGCGTTTGAACATGCCGAACTTCAGCATCCGCACGTTCTGCATCACCAGGCTGGCGATGCCGCCCGGCACATACATGACCATGATGATGAAGAACGCACCGAGGTACAGTTGCCATGCCTTGGTATAGTCCGACAGCATCACAGTCAGGAATATCCCTACTACCGCGCCGATCATGGGACCGAAAAAGAATCCGACACCGCCGATAAAGGTGTAAAGGAGAATCAATCCTGAGCGAATGGCGCTAACATTCTCCGCGCTGACGATCTCGAAATTGATGGCCGACAATCCGCCGGAAATGCCGGCAAAGAAGGCCGACAGGATCAAGGTCAGGTAACGTACCCACTGCGTGTCGTAGCCGACAAACTCAACGCGCTCGGGATTGTCGCGCACGGCGTTGGCCATGCGCCCCAGTGGCGTATGCGTAAAGGCGTACATGCCGATGGTGCTGATGAACAACCAGAACGCGATCAGGTAGTAAACCTGGATTTGCGGGCCGTAAGTGATACCGAGAAACGGGCTACCGATTACCCGGTTGGTGGCAATGCCGCCCTCACCGCCAAAGAAGCCCGGCAGCATCAGCGAGGATGCAAACACCAGCTCAACCAGGCCGAGCGTGATCATGGCAAACGTCGTGCCGGACTTCTTTGTGGTGACGTAGCCGAACAACACACCGAATCCCATACCGGCAAATCCGCCGACCAAGGGAATCAAAGTCACGGGCACAGGAAAAGTCCCGGCAGTCGCAAGATTCATGGCATGGATGGCGCAAAATGCCCCCAGCCCTGAATACACGGCATGGCCGAAGGAGAGCATTCCGCCCTGCCCCAGCA
>DATBQE010000003.1:0-13493 GCA_036561005.1 Burkholderiaceae bacterium
TGCTGCCAATTAACAAAAAAAACACCCTGTTATATTTGACAGGTTCATTCCCGGAAAATTATTGGTAGCTAATTCATTGCGGAAATGTAATTTCTCCGCGCAATAAACCTGTTTTTCACCGATGGGAGCCGCATCACTTTATATATAATGGGATGTAGCCAATGGTTTGGCATGGCAATACCGATGTTGGCGGCATACGCTTTTTGAAGGATTACTCCGTGAAAGTATTGATTGTCGACGACAATGAAATGACGCGTGCTTTGCTCCGCACGATATTGAAATCAGATGACTATGAGGTCGTAGGGGAAGCAAGTAGCAGCAAGGGCGGGCTGGAACAGGCAAAAAAACTGAAGCCCGATGTAGTTTGCCTCGATATACTCTTGCCGGACGGCAGCGGCGTCGATTTGCTGAAGGAAATCAGGCAGGAATTGCCGAAAACGGTCGTACTCATGGTTACGGCCCAGCGCGACGTTGAAACCGTCAAACAATGCCTGGCAAATGGTGCGACGGGGTTCATACTGAAACCGTTCAATGCCGGAATTGTGATCAAAACTGTCAAGGAAGCGATTCTGCGCGCGAGCCAGTAGTAACTGACTGCTTACAGGTTCTGCCCGATGAAACGCGTCACTTCCTCGCGCATACCCTCAAGATAGCGCCCGATTTCCGGCACCGTTCGAGTCGCGAACTCGCATTCCTGCCGTTTGCAATCCTCCTCAATCCGTATCAACATGGCGAGTAAGAGTTCGGCCCCCAAGGGGCCGACCGTACCCTTCAATGCATGACTGTGGAAGCCCAATTCCTGTAGATTGCCCTGCGCGAGCGCGAGTGTTATTTTGGCGAACTGTTCAGTACTGTCACGCATAAATATACCTGTGAGCTGCAGAAAGATTTCACGGTCACCCCCAACCATGTCGAGCAACAGGCTCGGTTCACAATATTCGTTGTCGCTCGATTTCATGCCCGCCTACCCTATAATTGTTGTCGGCCCATAAACAGGAGCCCTTCGGGGTACCGTCTTATGAGTTCAGTAGATAATAAAATGGAGTCCCAGTGTCACGCCATCTATTTCATTTGCTTAACGTTTTTGCCGAATCAACCTTCGGCGGCAATCCGCTTTGCGTTGTCGAAAACGGCACGGATTTAAGCGATCACAGTATGCTGAAGCTGGCACGCCAATTCAACCTTTCTGAAACGGTCTTCCTGTTGCCGTCGGATCGCGCAGACGCAATGTTGCGTATATTCACACCAACAGGTGAGCTGCCGTTCGCCGGCCATCCGACACTCGGTTCGGCGTTCGTGCTCCAGAAATTGAAAGCGCCGATTCCAAGCCTTACCCTTGAAACCCGCGCAGGCATTGTACCCGTTACATTTTCCGGCGATCGCTTTACATTAGCAACGGTCGGTGGCGTAGCCGCAGCAGCAAGTCGCACTTGCGAGGTCGTAACCTCGGCGTTGTGCCGCATGCTCGGCATTGAAATCGAAGACATTGCAGCCATACCATGCTGGATCGACACCGGTTCGGAACAATTGCTCGTGGCGCTGCAATCCGCCGATGCCGTGCGCAGAATCAAGCCGAACGGCGATTTCGCTGCGCATTGGCCGGCAAATCGGCGTGGCAGAAGAAATGTCCTCGCATTTGCACTCGACGAGCGTCCGGAGGCAAAAATTGGTACCGAGCGCCAGTCGGTATCGGCACGCTATTTTTTTGCCGGCGCACAGGGGGTGGCAGAAGATCCCGGTACCGGGTCGGCCTGTGCCAATCTCGGCGCATGGTTGGCGATGCAGCAACGCCCTCTTCCCCTGCACATGGTCATCCACCAGGGTGATCTTATCGATCGCCCAAGCCGGCTACTGCTCGACGTCACGAGCACTGGCGAAATCCTCGTGGGCGGGCGAGTAATTGAGTTGGGCCAAGGGTGGCTGGATTTGCCCGCCTGACATGCGCGAGACCCTCGAGACCTTGTTTCACGCAGCCAAATCAGCGTTGGCGCAAAATGACACGCGTACCGCCTTGACCCTGGCGCATAAAGCGTGGGCAACGGCCCCGCACAATGCGGACTGCTGCAACCTGGTCGGTGTCTGCGCCATCGCATTGGCAGACGGCGACGCGGCGGAACGCTGCTGGTTGCAGGCTATTGAACTGGCGCCGCACGGACTGGAGGCGCACTTCAATCTGGCTCAATATTATCTTGCGCGTGAGAGGTACAACGAAGCGGAGCATTTCCTTCGACGTATCGTCGCACTGGCGCCGGATAATGCAAAGGGCTGGGCCCGTCTTGCTGCCATTCTGGCCTCGCAAAAGCGCACCGATGAAGCCGTCACGTGTTACCGAAAGGCCGTCGAGATCGATACGTCCGATGGTGCTTCCCATGGCGATCTTGGGCTTCTGCTCGGCGAGCAAAGGCAGTTCGGGGAAGCCGTAAATGCACTGCGATGTTCGCTTGCGTTGCGCCTGAATGATCCGGTGGCACACACAAACCTCGGCGTAGTATTGGCAAAAATGAGACGGTACGACGAAGCGGAGTCTTGCTACCGCACTGCAATCCGGCTGCAACCATCGGCCGCCGCAGCGCATGCCAATCTTGCCTTGCTGCTTGAGGCGGTCGGAAGGTTGCCGCAAGCCGAAGGTGCCGCAAATACCGCACTTGCACTCGCGCCCGAATCGCCGGCAATCAACGGCAATCTCGGCAATCTCCTTTTGGCAATGGGGAGAAGCGCTGATGCTGAGGCGTACCATCGCAAAGCGCTCGCGCTTGCACCCGAGAGCGCCGTCGCACATTCAAATCTGGGCGTTCTGCTGGCATATATGCGGCGCGATAACGAGGCAGAACAACATTTGCGGCTGGCTCTTTCCATTGACGGCGCTTACCAGTTGGCGCGCCTGAATCTTGCCTTGCTTCTTCTTTCACAGGGACGGCTTGGTGAGGGATGGCAGCTTCACGAAGCGCGTTATCACGCTGACCTGCCCGACCCCGATGCCGCGCCACCGACCCAGACTTTCCCCCAGTGGCAGGGCGAATCGCTGCACGGCAAATCATTGTTGCTGTGGCCCGAGCAAGGCGATGGCGACATGATTCAGTTCTGCCGCTACCTGCCGCTGCTCAAGAAAATGGGCGCTACACGCATCGATCTGGTTTGCCGCGCCCCCTTGGTGGAATTGATGCGCACTTTGGAAGGCGTGGATCGCGTGGCGGCGATTGAGGAAAGCGCCAACTTAGCGTTCGCGGACAGCCATGATTACTGGACATTGCCGATGAGCCTGCCGCTCCACTGCAAGACGGAGGTCGAGACAATCCCGGCAATCATCCCATACCTCTTTGTGCCGGCTGGGCGACACGCCAAATGGGACGAAAAATTGCCGTCATCGAACGGGAAAATGCGTATCGGCATGGTCTGGCGCGGCAATCCCAGGCATGCCAACGACGCCAATCGCTCGCTGCATGATTACGCATTGCTGGAACCGCTTTGGGAAGTCCAACACGCGCAATTCCTCAATCTGCAATATGGCCGCCAGCCTGATTTTCCGCCGCACGTTACCGATCTCGGTGCGGAGATTGCCGATTTCGCCGACACGGCCGCAATCATCGAACGGCTCGACCTGCTGATCACTGTCGACACTGCCGCGGCCCACGTGGCCGGCGCACTCGGCAAGCCGTGTTGGGTCATACTACCGGCGCTGCGTACCGACTGGCGCTGGTTGCGAGCACGCAGCGACAGCCCGTGGTATCCCGGCACAATGCGCCTGTATCGCCAGGGCGCGCAGGAGGACTGGCGTGCGGTGATTGATCGATTGGCAGCAGACTTGCGCGCATTTTGCCGACATTAATAAAAACGGCGCCGGATAAAATCTCCGGCGCCGCCATCATTGCGAAAACAATTACTGCCAGCCGAAGCGCCTTGTGTACCAGCCTTTCATGGCCTGCGTGAGCGCGGCATATGCGAGCAAAATAGGTACCAGAAACAAGAAATAGGAAAGCGGCAAAGGCTCCAGCTTGAAGTAGGATGCCATCGGCGACATCGGAATAATGATGCCCACTGTCATGACCAGCAGGGTCATTCCCATCAAAGGCCACGACGCACGGCTCTGGATGAATGGAATCTTTTGCGTGCGTATCATGTGCACGATCAAGGTCTGGGACAGCAAGCCTTCGATGAACCAGCCGGACTGGAACAGCGTCTGATGCTGCTCCGAATTGGCGCCGAAAACATACCACATCAGGACGAATGTCGTCACGTCGAATACCGAACTGATCGGCCCGAAGTAGACCATGAAGCGACCAATGCCGTCAGGGTTCCAGCGCTGCGGCTTGGCCAGGAACTCTGCATCGACGTTGTCGAATGGAATCGCAATCTGCGAAATGTCGTACAACAGGTTTTGCACCAGCAAATGCATCGGCAGCATCGGCAGAAACGGCAGGAAGGCACTGGCGATCAGCACCGAGAAGACGTTGCCAAAATTCGAACTGGCTGTCATCTTGATGTATTTCAACATGTTCGCGAATGTCTTGCGCCCTTCCAGTACGCCCTCTTCGAGAATCATCAGGCTCTTTTCCAGCAAGATGATATCGGCAGCTTCCTTGGCGATGTCAACTGCCGTATCGACCGATATGCCGATGTCGGCCGCGCGCAAAGCCGGGGCATCGTTGATGCCGTCACCCATGAAACCAACCACGTGGCCCTTGTCGTGCAAAATGCGCACGATGCGTTCTTTGTGGGTCGGCGTCAGTTTGGCAAAGACAGTCGTCTTGTCGACGGCGATGCTTAATGCCGCATCGTCCATTTGTTCGATATGCGAGCCGAGCAGCATGCCGTCCACCGTCAGGCCAACCTGGCGGCATATCTTTGCTGTGACGAGTTCGTTGTCGCCGGTGAGAATCTTGACGGCAATACCGTGTTCCTTCAAGGCTTCGAGCGCCGGCGCGGTCGATTCCTTGGGTGGATCAAGGAAGGCAATATAACCGACGAGGGTCAGGTCCTGCTCATCGCAGATGCCATAGACCTGCTTGGAAGAATGCGAATCCTTCGCCGCGACAGCCACCACGCGCAAACCCTCTTCATTGAGCGACGCCGTCACCTGCTTCACGCGCGCCAGCAGCTCTTCAGTCAACGGCTCGACCACGTCGCCGTGCTGAACGCGGGTGCAGATCGACAATATTTCCTCGACCGCGCCTTTGCAGATCAAGGTATGCGTTTCGCCGCCCTTGCTCACGACGACCGACATGCGGCGGCGTTGGAAATCAAACGGTATTTCATCAACCTTCGTGTAGTTTTTTGCTGCCTGCAAATGCGCATGGCCATCGGCATAGTCGAGCACTGCCACGTCGAGCAGGTTTTTCAGGCCGGTCTGATAGTAGCTGTTGAGGTAGGCATAATCCCACACGGTGTCGGACTCTTCGCCGAAGATATCGGTATGACGTTCGAGAAAAATCTTGTCCTGGGTCAGGGTTCCGGTCTTGTCGGTGCATAACACGTCCATGGCGCCGAAGTTCTGAATCGCATCGAGCCGTTTGACGATCACCTTCTTGCGCGACAGCATCACTGCGCCCTTGGCCAGGGTCGATGTCACAATCATCGGCAGCATTTCCGGCGTCAAACCGACGGCAACCGACAAGGCGAACAGGAAGGCTTGCAGCCAATCGCCCTTGGTAAAACCATTGATCAGGAGCACGGTGGGCGTCATCACCATCATGAAACGAATCAGCAACCAGCTCACCTTGTTGACGCCCGACTGGAAGGCAGTCGGGCCATGTTGAACAGCCGTCACGCGCTCCGCCAGGGCACCAAAATAGGTGCGGTTGCCGGTGCTGACCACGACCGCCGTCGCGGAGCCGCTGACGACGTTGGTGCCCATGAAACAGAGGTTATCGAGCTCAAGGGGATTGCTCGATTTTTCGCCGCGATCGGTCGTGAATTTCTCCACCGGCAAGGATTCGCCCGTCATGGCCGCTTGGCTGACGAACAAATCCTTGGCGGTCAGAATGCGCAGATCGGCCGGAATCATGTCGCCCGCAGACAGGCGGACAATATCGCCCGGGACCAGCAGCTTGATCGCAATTTCTTCCGTGCGCGGGCCTTTCGGGTGCAGCACGACGTCAAAGTATTTTCGCGCCTCGTCCGCCACGTCTTCCGCAATATCGTGACGCATGATGGTGGCTGTATTGCTAACCATTTCCTTGAGCTTGTCGGCCGCCTTGTTCGAGCGCAGTTCTTGCACGAAACGCATCACGGTCGACAATATGACCATCAGACCGATCACAACGGTCGCCCGAATGTCTTCAGTCAAATAGGAAACGATGGCCAGACCGGTCAGCAGCAGGTTGAACGGATTGGAGTAGCACTTCCAGAGGTGCATCCACCAGGTCAGTGGTTTTTCGTGCGCGACTTCATTGAGGCCGCTGGTCTCGCGTATGGTGTCGGATTCGCCTTCCGTCAAGCCGTCCATCCTGCTGTGGAGTTTGGTCAGCAAAGCGACCGGCTCGGCCTTCGATGCTTCAATCAGGTCGTTGGCAAGGGAACGGGAGACATCTTTCGCGGCCGGGGCACCGAGAAACATGTCGAGAATGGCGAGACGGCGGAAGTGGTGCTCCATGCCGTGAGAACGCATGATGTTGGCAAACGTCTCTTTGAGGATATCGAAATTCATGATGGCAATCGCTTAACTAATTTTTTGGAATTCTGTTTTGTGTGACATGCGCCCTCAGGCGCCCATGATATTCCGGCCGGCTTTCCTGCACATTGCGGAAGCCGGCATAGGCATGCTGGGTTCACCGGCGGGCGGTTCGATTGTACGGCGCGCGAGAATACGATGGATCACGAAACCTTTGGGCAATTCGAACAGTGCGGCAGGAAAACGGCTCAGGTGCCGGTATAGGCGCCACGCGCCGCAAGCCGAACTGCGGCGACTGTAGAGGATGGGGGCGCGCGTTGCGCCCTTCATCGGCGAAAAAGGAGTGGTATGTGCATACGCCGTTTCTGCATGGCAGGCATTATCGGCTAAATCGATGACAAGGATATTACTTGCCGGCACGCACGGCACCTTGCCCACCAGATTACAGGAATTGTTGCGTGGCTGGGCCATGGCGATCTGGCCGCAGTTAGGCCCTAATGGGATGGGCCCCTTGTCCAAAGAGCATTGCCGCAAATGTCTGAACATCGGTTCACTCCTGTTGGGAAGAACCTTTCATCGATGCCTGTTTGGACCAATTTGCCTTCCAGCGTCATGCTTGCGCACGACTGGTCCATGGCGAACCCGAATCTGAAAACGCAACGGATTCAGCTACAAATAGGTTGTGTCGTGGAAATCTTGGAGCCGCGCTTCATGACAGAAACTCACGAATCAAGCTCGCTCAGGGCTTGGGGCCATCGAAATACCATCATCCGCCTTGGGCAAGATGACGGCAGGAGGAAATACCTGCGTTACTTTGCCGAGACAGTGCCGAAAACCGTTCGGCAACAACTACCACTCGAACAAATGCCCATGAAAGGGGCTCCATAAAATGAAAACACGCGAATTTTACCTGCGTGCAAGGTTTTGCGTCAAGGTTTGCTTTGCTTTTTTGCAACCCGCCCAGCAGCACTGTGGCCTGGACGACTGGCCTGACAGTGATCCTGACGGGGTCCAATAAAGGGTAGGAATATTCTGATTGATATTAAGAACAATTATCATTCACAAAAAAATGTGCTAGGATACAAGTGTCTCTGCAAAATCGACGGGCCATGAACCACCAAGTATTGAATTATTGCCTTTACGTCGTATTTAAGCAGTGATGTTCAATCCGGTTTTGATGCACCCACAGGTCGTCATTGTATTATTGATAACGGAAGCCAAGCATGCCTTCTACCAGCACCGCGAACCATACAGCACATCTTGCCATGTTGAAAAAGGGCGAGTCGGCAACGGTGATCGGTTTGTCGGCAGCGGAAGGCGCGGAGCAGTTGGCAATCAAGGTGCGCTTGCTGGAACTGGGCTTTGCTGCCGGAGAGAAAATCCGCGTGATTGCCGAATCGTTCCCGCGCCGCGACCCAATGGCCGTGCGGGTCGGCAACACCACATTTGCCCTGCGCCGCGCAGAAGCGGCGATGATACAGGTGACGCCGCACAGCTTGATCCGAGTCTGAATCTATTCATCCATTTGCCCTGAGCGGAACCGTCATGCGTAGCGAACTGCCTTTGCGCCTCGCATTGGTCGGCAATCCAAATTGCGGCAAGACCGCCCTCTTCAACCGTCTTACCGGTGCGCGCCAGAAAGTGGCGAATTACGCAGGGGTAACCGTTGAGCGCAAGCAGGGGCAATTTGTTTCGTCCTCGGGTCGCTCCTACCAAGTCATCGACCTGCCCGGCACCTATAGCCTCAATGCCATGTCACCCGACGAAGCCGTCACGCGCGACGTCCTGTTCGGCACCCGTGCCGACGAAATGCCGCCTGATGTGATCGTACTGGTTGCGGATGCCACCAATTTGCGCTTGAATTTGCGCCTGGTGCTTGAAGTATTGCGCTTGAAGCGGCCTGCCGTGCTGGCGCTCAACATGATGGATATCGCGGAAAAGTCGGGACTGGTGATCGACGTCCAGCGGTTGCGCGAAGAGCTCGGCATACCGGTCATCGAGGCTGTGGCGATCGAACAAAATGGCGGCGCTGCGCTGATTGCACAACTGGAACAGATGCATCGCGTTGAATCGGCCGGTGTTGCATCGGACACCATTACCGAATTCCACGCCCATAACACCTCGTCGCTGGAGGCGACGCAAGTTGAGGTGCGCCGTATCCTCGACGCCGTGATCAAGAAGGAGGGCGACACCAAGAGCGTCGGTGACCGCATTGATGCCTTTGTGCTGCACCCTGTGCTGGGCTATGTGATCCTGTCCATCTTGCTGTTCCTGATTTTTCAGGCGGTATTTAGCTGGTCGGCGCTACCCATGGCATTGATCAAGAGTGCCATCGACGGACTGGGTCAATCGATAGGTGCGATGATGCCGGAAGGCATCCTGCGCAGTTTGCTGGTTGACGGCATTCTCTCGGGGGTCGGTAGCGTGCTGGTATTTCTGCCGCAAATTCTGATTCTGTTCCTCTTTATCCTCTCGCTCGAGGAATCCGGTTATTTACCACGCGCCGCATTTTTGCTCGATCGCCTGATGGGCAGCGTTGGTTTGTCGGGGCGTGCTTTCATTCCCCTGCTATCGAGCTTTGCCTGCGCCATTCCCGGCATCATGGCGACGCGCACGATCCAGAACCAACGCGACCGCATGGCGACCATCATGATTGCGCCGTTGATGACGTGTTCGGCGCGCTTGCCCGTCTATGCGCTCATCATCGGCGCCTTCATACCGGCGCGCGATATCGGTTTCGTCAATCTCCAGGGTCTTGTTCTGTTCCTGCTTTATCTGGCCGGCATCGTGTCGGCCATGGCAGTCGCCTGGGTCATGAAATGGCATCTGGGCAGGCAGCAATACCAGCCGTTGATGCTCGAGTTGCCTAATTACCATATGCCGAATCTGCGCAATCTTGCGCTGGGCCTGTGGGAACGCGCCCGCATTTTCGTCACACGCGTCGGCACCATCATCCTGTCGCTGATGGTGCTGCTGTGGTTCCTGTCGAGTTTTCCCGGTGCGCCTGCAGGTGCGACCGGTCCGGCGATTCAGTACAGTCTGGCCGGCCATATCGGGCACTTCCTGGAGCACGTGTTCGCGCCTATCGGCTTCAACTGGCAGATTGCCATTGCCCTGATACCGGGCCTGGCAGCGCGCGAAGTGGCGGTGGGCGCTCTCGGTACAGTCTATGCCCTCTCGGCAACCGGTGATCAACTGGCCACGACCCTGACCCCGATGATCGCAGCAAGCTGGAGCCTGCCGACTGCCTTGTCTCTCCTTGCATGGTATGTATTTGCACCGCAGTGCGTTGCCACCTTGTCCATCGTCAAGCGCGAAACCAATTCATGGAAACCGGCGATTTTCATGGCGGCCTACATGTTCACCCTCGCTTATCTCGCTTCGTTCGCGACCTACCAGATCAGCCGCGCCATATTGGGAGGTGCGTGATGCAGGAAATCGTAGTCGCGATTATTGTCGTGTTTGCCGCAATCGCGGTGTTCAGGCGTTATGCCCCGAAATCATGGCGCCGTCTGGCCCGCATCGGGGGCGTTCGCCTCGCCACGGCGCTCGACATGCCGTCGCTCGCGGCACGCATTGCAAAACAGGCAGAAGCCGGTGCGTCATGCGGTGACGGTTGCGGCACTTGCGGCAATTGTTCGGGCAACACGCCAGTCAAGCCTGGCGCGACGGCCTCGATTTCGGTTGAAGCGCTAAAGCAAACAATGCGACGTTAGCGCCCAGGAATCGGGCAGTGCATATCCCAGGTAGTGAAATCCGTGCCGAGTCGCCGAACCGATAGCGTGACAGGTATGTCCTGTTGACCGATATAACGGAATTCAAGCATTTCTTCATGATGGAATGAAGCTGTTCCGATTCCGTCAAGTTTGAGCCCGGCGAGATAAATCAGGCTGCAGTCGGAATTGCCGCGCAACAAAATGGATGCCTGTTTCAGTACCCCGTCGCCGCGTTTCAGCAATTCGATCACATCGACATCGGGCAACGGCGTTTCCAGCTCGACATAGCGTGCCAATTGGCAAGTACTGCCGGCATCGAGCCAGACTTTATGATTGAAGGCATGCTCGCCGTCTTCGCGCCATCCGCTACGTGCATCGTAGAAATAATTGTTGATGTCCTGCTTGCACAAATTCTTGTAGCCATGTTCCGGCTTGAGCAGAACGCGCGCCTTGATGTCCCATTTTTTCTTGGGAGAGTCCCGTGTCACCAGGAAATTGACACCGGTACCGATTTGTTCAGGATGGCGCTTTGCGTAAAAACTGTCGAATGACTGTATTTCTTCCTTCGATACCGGGCGGGTTTCGGCTGTGGATTTCTCGGCATGGGCTGCATTTGATAACAGAAAGAAAATGACGACCAGAATTTGTTTCATCAGCTTGCATCGTGGGATTTGAATTCGGGCTCTCATCTTAACGCATCGAGTCTGCAATGGCTGTCCGTACCGCCTTCAATGAAAGTTTCTCTCTTCGATGGTCAAATCGCCCAGCATGGCCGACAAATCGGCAAGCTGCTCCTGGATACATTGCCTGGGGCCACTCAGGGGGCAAGGAAAAGGCCGTCGGCATGATCGGCGTCGAGCAACGATCCATAAAAATCAATGAAGGCGATATCTTTAAAGTTATCTCTGGCATGTCGGCGCAGCGTCTGCGGTTGGAGCCCCATGAGGCATTCAGAGGTGGCTGGGCAGCAATGTGCGTGTTAATTTTTTCCATCTTATGTACTTCCTTGGGTTCCATTAAAAGCTCGGTGCCGTAGCTCACAAAACCGAACGAACATCAACTTCCATTCTTCAAATAGTGAGTCAATCTTATGGCTTGGAGAACACATTGCATCGGTAATAGCTTGCGATTTTAACCAAGCATCAACAAAAATCCCGGCTGCTCGTCTCCAACTGCCCGAGCAAGTGCGACATGTCCACCAGCATCATCGACACCAGATGCCGCACGTTGCTTTTGTTTTGCCATTGGCCGTACACGGCCAACAGCGCCGATTGATACACCTCGCGGCGATAGCGCTCGACCATAGCCGGCCAGACAATCACGTTGATCGGACCGGTTTCGTCCTCGATCGTCAAGAAGACCGTTCCCTTGGCGGTCATCGGTCTTTGCCGCACCGTCACCAGCCCGCACGCCCGCGCGATCATGCCGTCGCCGCCGGCGTTCAACTGCTCGGCCGTCAGGAAGCGCCGCGCCTTCAGCCTGTCGCGCAAAAAGGTCAAAGGATGTCGCTCCAGACTGAAGCCCAGGCTGCGGTAGTCGGCCGTGATCGACTCGCATTCGCTTGGTGCCGGCAGCTCGATCTTCTCTTCGGCAACTGTCGTCGGCCGCAAGATATCCCGGTCCGGGACGCTCGCCGCAGCCTCCCACGCAGCTTGGCGGCGATTGCCTGCAAGTGACTTGAGCGCATTGGCCGACGACAGGACATTCAAGGCCTTGCGATCGAGCTGCGCACGGCGAGCCAGATCGCCGACATTGGCGAACGGTTTAATAGCCCTGGCCTCTTCGATGCGCCACGCCGATTCGGAATCCAGGCCTCCTATCTGATTCAGGCCCAGCCTCACCACTTCCTTGTTACCCAGATGCGGCTCAAGGGCGCAATCCCAGTTGCTGACGCTCACGTCGATCGGCAAGACCTCGACGCCGTGCCGTTGGGCGTCCTGGATCAGCTGCGAGGGGCGATAGAACCCCATTGGCTGGCTGTTGAGCAAGGCAGCCAGGAAAGCTGCCGGCTCGTGACAGTGAAGCCAGCTACTGGCATAGGCCAGCAACGCGAAGCTTGCCGCATGCGATTCAGGAAATCCGTATTCAGCGAACCCTTTGATTTGCGCTACGATCGACAAGGCGAATTCCTCGGTATAGCCTTTCTCTGCCATGCCCGTCATCAGTTTCTCTTCGAACTGCTGAAGGTTGCCGCGTTTCTTCCATGCAGCCATCGCCCGGCGTAGGCGATCGGCTTCGCCGGCCGAGAAGCCGGCGGCGACCATCGCAATCTGCATGACCTGTTCCTGAAAAATGGGGATGCCGAGCGTCCTGGACAGTACCGCTTCCATTGCCTCGCTCGGATAAGTCACCCGATCCTTGCCTTCGCGGCGCCGAAGGTACGGCTGGATCATGCCGCCTTGAATCGGACCAGGCCGGATGATCGCCACCTCGATCACCAGGTCGTAATACGTCCTGGGTTTCATGCGAGGCAGCATCGACATCTGGGCCCGGCTTTCGATCTGGAACACGCCGATCGTATCGGCCTCGCAGATCATGTCGTAGGTTTTCGAATCGTCGGGCGGAATGTCGCCCAGTTCAAACCGTTCCCCACGCTGTTCCGAGATCAGGTCCAACGTACGGCGGATGCAACTGAGCATGCCTAGAGCCAGCACATCGATCTTCAGAAGGCCGACTGCGTCTAGGTCGTCCTTAAGTGTGAGGTATTGGGAGAATCTGCCGAAGGGTGAGCAGAAAAAAATGGACATCCTTCTCCAATCTAGATGCGTCGATGTACAACAATTCCAAAATGCAACATCTATCCATATTTCAATTGATTTATTTTTCCGTGGACGCAAGCGTTAAGTGATATGGTCAGTCCATTACGACCAGGGGAAAAATGCCAAACGATCAGTTTCCGAAGCCAAATGTGGCAATGAAGAAAACGCTGCCAACGTTCGTACTTACAGAGGTATGCGTGGCGACCGATCCGGGTGCCAACAGGATATTCGAACTCGAAGGCGCGAATGGGGAGCCATTTTTTGAACGGCCTATGTTGTCTGATAATGGAGAACGCTTCGATGGAAAGACGAAATGGATGAAGTCACGCTTCAATTTCTTTCCGATCGTCTTAGACGGCAGCGGCCTACCCTGGGCGGAAGCAAACGTCTACATTCTCTCGCGTCTGCAAG
>DATBQE010000004.1:0-9871 GCA_036561005.1 Burkholderiaceae bacterium
TTGACCGTTTCAATGACGTTGGTTGTAATCCACTTTGCGCACAGAAGGTGAGAACGCGAAGAAAGGGGTGATCTGCGTCCAAGCCCGACGCCAGGATGCGGAAACTGTCGGATATTTCTGGCCCCACGGCCCTTGCTCAAAGCGCATCAGTTCAGCTTGGGCTGCTTCTGCGCTTTGCGCGGTATAGATCGGCTTGGTCGTTGCAGGAGCGGTATTGTTACGCTTGGCGTAGACCTCGGCACCCGGTTTCATTGCCTTTTGTAGGGACATGTCTTACCCATGCGAATGGTGCAAACTTAGCGCAAACTTAACGCAACATGCACCTCGTCGTAAGTAATTTTCATTTCTGGTGTGACAGCGCAAGGCAAAAAAATGCCTCCCGCAGTGCAGCCGGGAGGCATGGACAGCAAACCGGGATGCTCCCGGCCTGCCGCTGTTGCATGAAACGGTCTTACTGGAACTTGTAGTTCACCGATACGCGCAGCATGCGGCCTTCAGCATCTTGAAAACTGGTTGGAACGATGCCGCTGACGCCGAAACTGCGCAAGTCAGCCGGCGCGCGTTGCTGGAACATATTGAGTACGTTGGCAGCAAGCGTCAAGTTCTTGATACCTGTATAAGCAAAATAATAGTCCACGGTTTGGCCACCCTTCACACGGCATTGATCCGGTGTGAAATTGTTGGCTGTGCAACCGGCCTGGTTCCACGTCACGTCTTCCTGACCCAGGCGCAATGCATAGCCACCTGTGTAATTGAAGCGCAGCGAGTTTTCAAAGTTGCCGGTGCTCAGCGATGCCGTAAGGTTGCCGTTGACGCGCGGCAATAGATATTGACCTGCAAGGTTGTCGTGGATATCGCTGGTAGACGAATCGTAGAACCCGATCAGGTAAGTGCCGTCCAGCTCCATCGTTAATTTTCCAAAGCCGGTCTTTGTCACGCTCTTGAATCCAAAATCGATCCCGCTGGTCTTTTGCTCAGAGATGTTTTCCAGTTCACGCACGACTTGCGACAATGCACCGATCGCTACGCCGTATTGCGTCAATTCAGCAGCAGTAAAAGTCTGGTCCGCAGCAGTATTGAACGGCAAGCGAACAAGTGTCGTGCCGGGTGGTATCGGGCCGCCGTCTAGCAACTGGGCCGTCGAGGTGGAACCGATTGTGTCCTTGCGGCGGATATTCCAGTAATCCAGCGAGGCTTTGTAACCCTTGACCGGCTCAAACACCACGCCCAGCGAGGCGGTGCGCGACGATTCCGGCTTCAGGTCGGGATTGTTGGTGACCTTGTCGGCCAGGCCGAAGTTACATTCGTTCGCCACCACCGATTCTGCTCTGGCATACAGGATCGGTACTTGCGGGTTGGTCGGCGCCAAAGCATTGGCCTGGGCAATCAAATCATTGGACAAGGCGGTCGCCTGTGGGCAACGCTGGGGATCGGAAGTCCCTGTGTCGAACGCGTATTTGAGCGAGTTGGCGCTTTCCACCAGGTTCGGCGCGCGGAAGCCGTTTTCCATCGTGGCCCGGAACAGCAGCGAGTCGGTTGGGGTATAACGCAAGGCCAGCTTTGGCGAAAAATGCGCTGTCAGGTTCGGATATTTATCGGCCCGCAGTGCCATTTTTGCTTCCAGGTTCTTGACGATTGGAATGCTCAATTCGGCATAGGCCGCTTCCGTGGTCCGGGAGGCGTCAGAAGAACTGATGCCAAAACCGACGATATCACCTGCCGCCAGATTGGCTGAAGGGGAAATCGTATAGCTTTCGTGGCGCACTTCGCCGCCGGCAGCAAAGTCGAGGCTGCCTGCGGGCAGCGTCATCAAGGAGCCGCTGATTTTGCCGTCGACAAAAGTCTGTGCGTCCTTGCCGGAAAAACCGAACGTGGGGAACAAGGTGTTCAAGATCGCCGCGCTGTTGGTCTGGCCTGGACGATAGCCGCCGGGCTGATTGAAGAAATTCGGATCGTTGGTCTGATAGTTCAGATTGACGGCGTTCAGGTCGGCTGTGTAATTGTTGTAGTCGCCGATTTCCTTGATGAAGCCGGAACTGCTGAATGCACCCTGTTCGGCAGTCTGGGTTTTGGAACCCATCACGCCTGCCGCCACTTCCCAGTCATACTCTTTGAATGTGCCGCGCAAGCCGCCCAATACCCGGTATTGGCTGCTGTCGACGTTCTGATAGGCGGGCGCATCGGTGAAGCGATAACGGAATCCGACGCCGTCTTCACCGCTCGGATTGAGCGGACTGCTTGCCAGCAGGCCGAGGTAGTTGAACACCAGCGGTGCGCCGGTCGTTGCATTGCCCCAATTGACTGGTGCCAGGCCGTCGCCATAATAAGGATAGGCATTGATGTACTTGTCTTTGGTCTTTGAATACATTGCTTCACCAAAGGCTTGTGTGCCGCCGCCCAGGTTCAGGGTTCCGGACCCAAAGAAGTTATCGCGATCCGATGCAGGCACGGCCTGGAAACGGTCATAGCGGTTATATTTGCACAAGCCGCCTTTGATCAGGCTAGGGTCGCAGCCTGGTTCGGGTGTTACACCCTCGCCATAAACAATGTTGCCCGGATAGGAGTAGCTGGAATAGCTGCCGAAAGCAGGGGATGTCTTTGTCAGTGCCGGATTGGTGTAGCCGAGCAGCCCGGTCCACATGACGCTGTCACGCTTGTAGAAGTCTGCATTGAGCAAGACATTCCAGCCGTCCTTGTCGTAGTCGCCAAAACCTGCCGTGATCGAGGCCTTGCTGGTGCCGAATTGGCCGCTTTGTGTCGATTGCGTGCGGTCGCCATTGACTGACACACCCTTGAAGTCAGTGCGGGTAATGATATTGATGACCCCTGCTACGGCGTCCGAGCCGTAAATGGCGGAAGCGCCGGTCTTCAGGATTTCGACACGTTCAACGGCGTCGAGCGGAATCGCGTCGAGATTGCTGAACACGGCCGTGTAGTCGGCAAGCGCGTAGTTTGGCATGCGGCGGCCATTGACCAGGATCAGCGTCGATTGTTCGCCAAGATTGCGCAGCGTCACATTTGTGCCGCCTGGGGCGAAACTGTTCGAGCCGTTGATGTCGCTCAAGCCATCGTAGCGCGATGTCGCAGCCGAAATGTTGTTGACCAAGTCGGCGACGCTGGTCGCACCCTGACGTTCAATATCGGCATGGGTAATAATTTGTACGGGCGAGGCGGTCTCGGCTTCGATCGTCTTGATGTTCGAGCCGGTGATGAATACCTTCTGCGGCTGGTTGTCCGATGTGGAGGATTGCTGCGCCTGAACTGCAACTGCGGCGCTGGCCGCCAGCAGCATTACCGCAAGGCGCACCGCTCGCGCCCCTGCTTTTTCTTCGAAATGCATTTTCACTCCTTGGGTAGTAATTTATAAGTATTTGTATGATGCGAGTATGCAAAACCAATAAGAAAACGGCGCGCTCCGAGGAGGACGCCGTTTTCACTATTGACCTTCCATGGCATTTATTATGAAACAAGTTGTAACAATGACGTTACCAAAGCGGCCTCAGGATTCGGGTTTTTTACAACACTATTCTCGCGACTTGCAGTATTCAGGAGAAAGTTCAAAAAACGCCTAATTTGAATGAATAATTTATTGTATTTTTGGCCTCAGAAGTGTTTTTGTATTGTGCAAAATAGTTAGTCATTTGTTATTTTAAATATTAAAAATACAATTAAGCTGATTGTCCCATTCTTGTCCCGGTGCTTTCTTTGCATTTGGGCGGGGAATTCGGCGGCCTATTTCGCATCTTGAGCAGCAATTCGCGATAATGTCGGCCAATCAAATTCTTTTCCCGGATAGTCCATGAAACTCACCACCCTGAAAGACGGCACGCGCGACGGCCAGCTTGCCGTTGTATCGCGTGACCTGAAAACCGCCGTCCTGGCCGACGGCATTGCGCCTACGCTGCAAAAAGCGCTCGACGACTGGAGCTTCATCGCCCCGCAGCTGGTGGATTTGTATGAAGAACTCAATGCCGGCAGGGCGCTGCGCAGTTTCGATTTCGACGCCGTCATCAAGAACAAGGGCTGCATGGCGCCGCTGCCGCGCGCATTCCAATGGGCTGACGGTTCGGCGTACGTCAATCACGTCGAACTGGTGCGCAAGGCGCGCAATGCCGAAATGCCCGCGACTTTCTGGACTGATCCGCTGATGTACCAGGGCGGTGCCGACGACTTCATCGGTCCCAACGACGACATCGTGCTCGGGTCGGAAGAGTGGGGCATCGACTTCGAAGGCGAAGTCGCAGTTATCACTGACGACGTGCCGATGGCGACCTCGCCGGCCGAAGCGCTCGCCCATATCCGGCTGCTGATGCTGGTCAACGACGTATCGCTGCGCAACCTGATTCCGGCCGAACTGGCCAAGGGTTTTGGGTTTTTCCAATCGAAACCGGCATCGAGCTTTTCGCCGGTTGCGGTCACGCCCGACGAACTGGGCGCCGCCTGGCAAGACGGCAAAGTGCACCTGCCCCTGCGCGCAACCTGGAACGGCGCACTGGTGGGCCAGCCCAACGCCGGGGTCGATATGGTGTTTGGCTTCCCGCAACTGATTGCCCATCTGACCAGGACGCGCAATGCACGCGCCGGGTCCATCATCGGCTCGGGCACCATCTCGAACAAGGACAGCAGCAAGGGTTATACCTGTATCGCGGAAAAACGCTGTCTGGAAACAATCGCCGACGGTGAAGCTAAAACGCCGTTCATGAAATTCGGCGACACGATACGCATCGAGATGCAGGACGCGAATGGGAAATCGATTTTCGGCGCGATCAACCAGCAGGTGGTCGAACTGGCGCCAAAGAAGTCGCGCGGATAACTGTTGGACGCAAGATGGCCGTCGCGTCGAATGCCACCCTTCGACGCGACGGCAGCGCTGCCTGGCTAGGCCGCCAGGCCGCCAATCGCACCGCCGCGCGGCAACCGCCGTGCCGGCAATTCCTGACACATTCAAAGCCGTCATTGGCTTGATGACGAGGTCGGCAGTGCCGTCGACTCCCATGGCGAGAGAAAGATACCCTCTCTTGTTTGACAAGCGATGCCGCAATGTGCAGCGTATTACGTCCTTAGTTGTCCCGATGGAGGAGATTGGCACCGTTTCCCAAGGATGAAGTAATACCTGGCGATTCCTGACGCTGCCGCAGCAACCTAGTGTCCTGAGTCATTAATTCGTTACAAAAATATGGCGAGAATCAACGCGATACTGCGTCACAAATGCGCGCAAGGCTCCAGCCTCGCTGTGCTTTGTTCCTTGTCTCGCGCCGATTTCGCCACATTAGATTGTTTAACGAATTAGTGACTCAGGGCACCAGGACGCAAAGCGGTCTTCGCGCGTGGATGCAATTATCGATGCGAGGGCATTGCGCACTCTCGCCAAAGCGACCAATTCCCTCACCACATTTCCGCGCTTCTTGACTGCGCCGTGAAGCAGAGTCTTTTCGCCGCTTTCACTCTTGTCGCCGGCATCCGTTTGACGCGACGCCGGAACTATTGCAGCCGCGATACCACTCAGATTTTGGATGAATACGCCCGTCGCTTGCAAGGACAATCGAATCGGCCCGACGCGGCAAGTGAAATGCGATGTCCGCATCCAAACCATCACTCCTACTGGTTCAATTTCCGTTGGTACATAACACATGCTTCCGATTCATGACTTTCAACATCCTCGCGAAAATTTCGCAAGTTCCAGCCACTCTACACCCTCCACTTCGGATCGGCACCACGTCGATGGCGCGGGTATCGATCACGTCAACGAGACAGGCCACACGGCTCTTTACCGTGCGGTATTGGAATGCGATGAGAAGGAGGTCGAGACCCTCCTGAATCAGGGTGCGAAAATCGGCCTATGCGACCCAACAACAAAAGATTCCCCCCTTCACGTTGCTGCAGCATTGGGAAATTCCCGCATATTGAAACTCTTGGTTCGCGCGGCGCGAACACAGGGAGGCAATCTCATCAACCTGGAAAACGATGACGGGATGACGCCGTTGCGGGTTGCGACAATGCACAACAACGCAGTTGCCGTTAAAGAGCTATTGCTGTTCAAAGGCGATCGTAGAGTTGCGCGGATCAATCTCAACACCCGTTGCAATAAACAAATCACCCCGCTAGTGGCGGCTGTATCGAAAAAGAATTTGATCATGGTAGAGTTATTGGCAGACGCCGGTGCTGATTTCGAACTCCGTGGGCCGGACGGGAAAACCGCCTTCCATACTGCGGCCGAACTCGGATCCAATGATTTAATAAACATCCTTTGGAATAGTGCATTCCGTCGAGATGAGAAAATTTTTTTGAAAATGCTGGAAGCGAGAGATGCAAATCAGGATACCCCGCTATGTATCACGGCGAAAGATGGCAACGTCGATGTGGTGAAGAAATTGTTGCTAACGGAATCAAGGCTGAAGGACCAACCATCCCGGTGCCGAAACGGCGTCGCGACGCTGATCCGCGCGGTGCAACGCAAGGAAACGTATGCAGCACAAACTTTGCTTGAGGCGGCAAGCGCGGCGGATCTTCTCCATGTCATGATGGACATCAAGGATGGAAATGGAAACACCTTACTTCACACAGCCGCTCAGAATGGAGACCATGCAACGGTAAGGTTGCTATTGGAATTCGACGCCGACCCGTTTGCTGAAAATCACGCAGGCGAAACCCCGTTTGTTCATGCGTTGAATTCTCTGCACACGCATGTCGCCCACATATTGCTTGAAGCGGTGAGTAAGTCTTCGGCTTCCATGGAATCAAAATATCGTGACGTGAAAAAGATGACCTTTGTTCGCGACAAACTGGGCAGGACGCCGCTTGAGGTGGCAATAACGGAAAACGACCCTGACCTGGCAAGACGGATTGCGGCAATCCCGGATAATTTGCGTTATCGTGTTTTGCAAGATCAAACCACGATGCTTCACCTGGCGGTAAAGCAAAACCGTTACGACGTGGTTGTGATATTGATAGAAGCTATAGCGGCGGTAGGCAACGAATTCAACACACAGTTTGACTTGATAAATCTTCCAGATAGTGGGAGGTGGACTCCCCTGCTAAGCGCAATCAGAAACGAAAACGACGACCTTGTCACATTGCTCCTCACGTGCGGCGCGGACGTGTCGGCCACAACCAATCGAAATTTCAACGTGCTTCATTTGGCAGCGAAACATGCAAGCTCTGAAAAAAACGTCGAGCTCTTGTTACGGGCCGCACGCGAAAGGGGTCTTGATGTGGCAATGATCCATGCAAAAACAACGAATGGATACACGCCGTTGATAGTCGCTGCCGACGTCGGAAATTACCCTATGGTGGAAGATCTGCTCAACGAAGGAGCGCAACAGCGCGACCGGAACAATTTCGGAAACGCCGCGCTCCATCGCGCGCTGGCAATGCGTTTTGACGGCTCCATAGATATCTTGATCAAGTCTGCGGGGATAGACAAAGGCAGGGGTAGGGACCTGCTTGAGTTAAGGGGGGAGCACAGGTATACGCCATTATTGGCCGCCGCCGATGTCGGTGACAGCAAATGGGTGGGCCGGCTGCTCGAATACGGAGCGGACCTGTTTGCACAAGACGAATATGGACGCAACATAATCGGCATAGCGGCAGAATGCGGCTATACAGACGTCATCGAGACCGTGCTGAGATCGTCCGTGGCACGAGGCATAGTAGTAGAGCTTGTCAATCACCCCGATGAACGAGGGAACACTCCGCTCTCGCTCGTGGCCAAAAGGGACGTGAACGAGGCGGCTGAAGTCGAGGTCGTGCCCGAGGACGAAGAAGAATTGGCAGCTTACCTGGAAGCGGCTATAGCAAGGCACGATCGCGACGAAGTTGCGCCATCGAACACGGCGGCTGCCAAAAATGCGGCCATCGCGAAGTTATTAATCGACAATGGCGCGAATTTGCGACATAGAAACAACAAGGGGTCCACCGCAGTTGGTCTGGCAGTATCGACGGGCAATAATGACGTCGCCAAATTAGTGCTTGAGGAAGAAAAAAAAGCAATCGCCAGCGGCAAACTTGACGGCTCCACGAAACTGGTCAATATCGCGAACGAAAGGGGACTCGCCCCGCTTGGCATTGCTGCAATCTCAGGTCGAGAAGAGGCGGTGCCGTTGCTGCTCGAATACGATCCGGATTTAATGCATACAACAAGCGAAACCTTTAAGAGCGAAGAAATGGGACTCGATTTTATCGAGGGGGACACAGCGCTTCACCTTGCGTTATTCGGAGAGAAGGAAGAAATCGCTAAAAAATTGATCGAAAGAGCAAAGGCGACGGGATTGAGGGCATTGATTACCGCGCAAAACCGGGGCGGGACGATGGCGCTTGACCTTGCCGTCAAAAAACGTCTGGAGTCGGCGACGTATGAGCTACTGCGCACCGGATGGATCGAACCCGCCGACATAAAACGCAACAGAAGTTTTTCCGATGGAATGTTCATGTTCGGAGCAATTGCGACGTTTGGGAACGTGGCACTGTTGAGATCGACGTTGAAACATTTCGGTGTCTTCAACGAAAAAATCCCCGATATTGCGACCCTGTTTAATTGGGCATTGGAATCAACTCAGGTTGAAAGGGCGCTTGCCTACATTGCCGTTTTGCTGCCTGTCATCGAAATGGTCTGGATATCCAACAATGAAAAAGGTGCCGTGTTCGAAAACCGGGAAGAATTGCTGGACATCGCCTTTGACGAAACCATCCACAAATCCGACGACCAGGTGGATGAAGAAGGCCGCCTTGCTCGATTGGATGATGCACAACTCGCTGAACAGCAAATCGAATATCACACACGCAGAGTCTATGCAAACACCATTCTCACTGAAGTTGGGGGAGTCTACATTGAATGCATTCGAGATCCATTCGAGATGGAAAAAAGGAGCGAGGAAGAGAAATCGCGCATTGTCACGATTGCGAAGGAGTTGGACAACGGCTTGAAGTCGGGCGAATCGACTGGCGAATTCGATGAAGACTTCCTGAAGGTCGTAGCCGCTATATACGTTGCTTCCGTTACAGAATCCGAATTCACCGACCAGCCGGACAGTAGCGATGTACGAGATAAACCGTACGCCCCCCTGCACAAATTCTTCGACAAGATAGCGGCGCATGACGCGGCAAGCAAGAAGGTTCTTGAACTTGTAAACAGACTAAAACTCAACAAGAAGCACGACAACGGATTGGTCACGTTGCCTCTTGATAATGCAGGCATATTCGATAAGGCAATGTTGGCCCGTATGACACCAGGTGCACAATTGACGTGGAAAAACCTGAGTCGTTATCATTCCGAGGATGCGGCGGCGAAAAGCAGGCCGCAAGCCGAATCGCGGTCACCGTCGCCGGGTATCGAAGTGAGGGATTTGGGACGAAGGCGCGCAGAACGGTAGCTTTTTGTCTCCGTGCTTCGGTAAACGCATTGGTACATACTGATTTATGGGCATCTCTAAAAATCTACTGCGCGGCCTACGCGGCCCGGCCATCTCGGAACTGCGATGCTCACCGTACAGTCGTACGGCTGCGCTTCTCGGTCCGACCTTGAGTCGCTCACTACGATTTTTAGAGATGCCCTTATTCAGTTTTTTAGTAGCAGAGTGTACGCAACACTTTGATTGGGGAAGACGTTGACGACACGTGCATGCTGCGGCCTTGCTATCGTTGACTCGTCGGCGCGGAAAGCCGAACCGAGACGAATTCCCGATGATATGCAGGTCTTCGGTAGGCAACTGGAGCAGGCGCCTGCCTGCGATGCCTACGCCGCCAACCGCACCGCCGCGCGGCAACCGTCGAGCAGGAAGCTCAGGCCGATTACCAGCACCAGTTCACCTTCTGCGGAACGCGCCGTGCCGGCAATTCCCGGCACATTCAAAGCCGTCATCGGCTTGATGACCAG
>DATBQE010000005.1:0-46850 GCA_036561005.1 Burkholderiaceae bacterium
TAATTTAGGAATTTGACGCAAATATTTCAGAAATAAATTCTCTACTTCAATATTGCCGCAAGGATAGTTTCCAGTTGTAATTGAATTTAACGATTCAACGGAAACCCAAGTAGCAAGCCACTTTCAAGGCATTTCAGTTGCCTTGAGGAACTGGTCGCCTGACGTTTGTAAGACAAACGCCTACAGGTGGCCTGTCTTCGTCTCCGTCATAAAAAACGGGGTATTGCCTATTCCCACCCATGAATCGACCGTCCAGAATGCAATCACTGGGCGCGCAATTTGTTGCCGCCAGCATTCACCGGATGGGAGTTTCACCATGAATACGAACGACATGATTGCAGAGATCCGTGACGCCAACCTGGGTTACTTGATGCTTGCGCAACAAATGATTCGTGCCGACAAGGCAACCGCAATATTTCGCCTGGGCATCAGCAGCGACATCGCCGATCTCATCGAAGGCATGAACAATGCGCAAATTCTGAAACTCGCCGGCACCAACATGATGCTGGCGCGCTTCCGGTTCGACGATGGCACCATCCTGGGTATGCTCACCAACTACAACAAGGAACGCGGCCTGGCGCACTCGCACGCGGCTATCTTGATGGCTGGCCAGGCCGCCGAAGAGATCGCCTGACGGGCATGTCGCAGTATCGGGCGATTTCGCCCAGGTGGCTGATTCTTGACCGCATCAATGCCGCGCCGGCGGTACCAAATTTGTTGTGCTGGAGAGCAAAATGACCAAGAAAAGCGTTGTGACGGAAGCCCAGGAAATCCAATTGGCGATCGAGCTCATCAAATTGGGCGCTCGCCTGCAATTGCTGGAAACCGAAACGTCGCTGTCGCGGGAGCGTCTGCTCAAGTTGTACAAGGAACTGAAGGGCGTTTCGCCGCCCAAGGGCATGCTGCCGTTCTCGACGGACTGGTTCATCACCTGGCAGCCCAATATTCATTCTTCGTTGTTTATCGGCATTTATCGCTATTTGCAGGAAAATGCCAAGATCAAGGGTATTGAAGCAGTCATGAAGGCTTATAAGCTCTATCTGGAGCAAGCCGAGCCCGATGCCGACGGCGAGCCGGTGCTATCGTTGACGCGCGCCTGGACATTGGTGCGGTTTTTCGACAGCAAGATGCTGACGACGACCGAATGCGTGGCGTGCGGAGGGCATTTTGTTGTGCACCGTCTCGATTTGCACATCGGCTACACTTGCGGTCTGTGCCATCTTCCGTCGCGCGCCGGCAAAACCAAAAAAGCAAAGGCAGATGCGGTGCTGAACTATCGTGCGCTGCCGCAAGGGATGTCAATGGCAGTCGCCTGACGCCTGGGTTACCCGTCAGCGCATCACGTCGCACGTCTTCACCCGTCCAGCAAGGCAACCCGCAGCCCGACCACGCAGTGCCTTGCTGCGATCCTGTTACACTTTCTGAAAATTCATTTTTGATCGACGCCGCGTTGCTGCTCCGTGCGCGCGGCATGCCGGAAAAGGGCAATCGTGTGGGCGATCAATCGACAGTAAAATCGGGATGGCGCAACATTGCGGCCAAGAGCGCCGTTGCGTCTCTCTTGCGCTTGCCTGCGATGCGCGCGCTCTGCATACAGGTGCTAGCACTGGCGGTCGCGGTCGTTGCGCAACTCCTGCTCGCCATGTCCGGAATTGGTACGATTTCGATACTGACTTTGGTCTTGCTTCAGGCAGGTAGCGCGGCGCTGCTGACGCTTTTGGCCAGGATGGACAGATGGTGGATGCCTATACAGGCTACCTTTTTTCCTGCGTTGTATGCTGCGGCGAATTTGCATCTCGCTGCCGGCATTTACCTGGTGGCCTTTCTGCTTTTCCTGTTTCTATATTGGGGAAGCTACCGGACGCAGGTTCCATTCTATCCTTCCGGACGTGCAGCGCGCGCCGCTGTAATGGCGCTCTTGCCTGCGGAGCCGGGTTTGCGTGTCGTCGACATCGGTAGTGGTTTCGGCGGCATGGTCTTTCATCTTGCGCGAAATCGGCCCGATTGTTGCATTCTTGGCGTAGAGTTGGCGCCGTTGCCTTGTTACATCAGCAAACTCATCGCATTGCTCAAGCAAAGCAAGGGTCGCATTTTGCGTCGGGATTACCTAAGCCTGAATCTGGCCGATTATGACGTGGTATTCGCTTATTTATCACCTGCGGCAATGCCGGCACTTTGGTCCAAGGCAAAAAGCGAAATGCGTCCCGGTACATTGTTGCTCAGTTACGAATTCGCAATTTCCGACGTGGAGTCGCAATTCACCAACATTTCACAGGAAGATGCGCGCATTCTCTACGGCTGGCGTATGTAATACCCTGCGCACGTGTGTTACATTTATCGAAAGTTTCCTCAAGTTATTGATCTATGTCGCCGTAGAGTTAATTTTGCGTGACACGAGACTTGTGCAAGTGAGCCGATTTGGTTATGTTGACCATGATTGACCTGCGGTTGGTGGTTGAGGGCGCAAGGTCGATATTGCCAAGTCCTGACATGAAGAACAGAACGTCGCCGGTGAGCACGCAGGCGCCATACAAACTCAGGAGATTGCACACTTGTTAGTCATAATCGGATACCTGGTTGTCATGGGCTCAGTGTTTGGCGGCTTTGCCCTCGAAGGCGGGCATCTGGCGGCCTTGCTGCAACCAATCGAACTGTTGATGATCGGTGGCGCCGCGAGCGGCGCTTTTTTCGTCGGCAACAATGGCAAAGCGATCAAGGCAACTCTGAAGGCGCTGCCAACCGTGCTCAAGGGCTCGAAATATTCCAAGACCATGTATATGGAGCTCATGACCTTGCAATTCGAAATCCTGAGCAAGGTCCGCAAAGAAGGGCTGATGTCGATTGAAGGCGATATCGAGGCGCCGGAAGAGAGTGCCATTTTCAACAAATACCCCGCAGTCATGTCCGATCACCATATTGTCGAGTTCATGACCGATTATTTGCGGCTAATGGTGTCTGGAAACATGGATGCCTTCCAGATCGAGAATCTGATGGATAACGAAATCGAGACCCATCATGCCGAAGGCGAGATTCCCGTGCATGTGGTTGCCAAGCTCGGCGACGCGATGCCGGCTTTCGGTATTGTGGCCGCTGTCATGGGCGTCGTGCATACCATGGCTTCGGTGGGATTGCCGCCTGCCGAGCTCGGCCTGTTGATCGCCGATGCGTTGGTCGGCACCTTCCTTGGTATTTTGCTCGCCTATGGTTTTGTCGGCCCCCTGGCAACCGTGCTGGAACAAAAGTTACACGAATCGTCGAAGGTCTTTCAGTGTGTGAAAGTGACTTTATTGGCAAGTCTTAACGGCTATGCGCCGGCGCTTGCCGTCGAATTCGGACGCAAGGTGTTGTTTTCAACCGAACGGCCCTCCTTTAAGGAATTGGAAGATCATATTAAGCAGTCCAAATCGAAGTAATCGGGCATACTATGACTAGGCTCTGCGCCTCGCTGCAAACCGGTCTTAGAAGGGCGCGCGCCAACCACGGCTGGCACCTTGGACTTGTTGAAAATCATGCTGGCACCACTTTGGTCGGATAACTATGGCTGACGACGGACTCCGCCCAATTATTGTAAAACGCATCAAGAAAGGTGGCGGGGGCGGCCACGGCGGGGCATGGAAGATCGCCTATGCCGATTTTGTCACCGCCATGATGGCGTTTTTTCTGTTGATGTGGCTGCTCGGTTCGACCACCAAAGGCGATTTGCAGGGTATCGCCGATTATTTTCAAACCCCTCTCAAAGTTGCCATGGCCGGCGGTTCGGGCAGTGGCGACAGCTCAAGCGTCATCAAAGGCGGAGGTCGAGACCTGACACGCTCGGTCGGCCAGATCCAAAAATCGGACGACAAGGACAAGACGCGCAAGACCTTCAATCTTAAAGCCGCCCAGGCTGAATTGGCGCGCGCAGAGCAGGCGCAATTGCAAAGCCTGAAACTGCGTATCGATACGGCAATCGAGAATAGTCCGACCCTCAGGCAGTATAAAAATCAGATGCTCATCGACATCACCAGCGATGGTTTGCGCATCCAGATTGTGGACGAGAAAAATAGACCCATGTTTGCCTTGGCGAAAGCGGACCTGCAGCCTTACACTAAGGAAATATTATTGGAAATTGGTCAGTTGTTGAATGGCATTCCGAACAAGATCAGTCTGTCGGGCCACACCGATGCGACGCCTTTTTCGGGCGGTGAAAAAGGCTACAGCAACTGGGAATTGTCGGCGGACCGGGCCAACGCCTCGCGGCGCGCTCTCGTTGCCGGCGGGATGGATGAAACAAAGGTGTTACGCGTGGTTGGTCTGTCTTCGGCGGTGCCATTCAACAAGGACGACCCGCTTGACCCGGTGAATCGCCGCATCAGTATCATAGTCATGAACAAGAAAGCGGAAGAGGCGATCACCAAGGAAGGTGCCAAGGTTGATGTGGCGAATCAGGCAGAAGCTGCGGAGGAATTGGGTGTGCCGGCTGGGCCGCCGGCAACGGGTCCGTCCGCCGCTGGACCTGCCGCTCCCGCAGCAGCTACCGGGTTAGTTCCTGCAGCACCAGCAAAATGAATGTGGCGTGGCCAGTGTCTTGATTGGATCGGTGACGGGACAGGGTATTTTCATGACGAGAAAAGATTTGTTGGGTTCCCAGGTTAAGCGCCTGTTGACCAGTTTGTCCGACCACGGCAATCAGCATTTGACTGAAGTCGAGACCGATCTCGTGCAGACCACTTACCTGTTAAGTGAGGCAATCGAGAAGCTCGGCGCCAGTTTCATGGCGATTCACGAGGGCGTGGCCGCGCAAAAGGAATTGATTGACCTGCTCCTGTCGGGCGCTGCTGCCACACCGGAGGCACAGGCGAGGATCAAGACGCTGCAGGAAGAGGTGGCGCAAAACATCAACTCTGCTGTGACCGGGCTGCAGTTCCAAGACATGACAAGCCAGCTCATCGGGCGCACCGTCAGGCGCATCGCCGGATTGCGGGAAGTTTTGGGCGCAGTCGGGTCGAGCGGTGCCGGCGTATTGCCGGAGAGCGAGCAGGAGGAAGTCGTTGCATTGTTGAGCGAAATCAGCAAGGCGCTGGAAGAGCAGAGTGCCAAGCTTGAAAGCGTATTGTGGAAAGCGGTCAGCCAGACTCACATGGAGAGCGGCGACATAGAGCTATTCTGACAGGCGTTTGCGTCCGGCAGGCGGGAAGACAGTTTTGCAGAATGAAGTTTTTCAGTAACGAGATATCAGCGGGAGTAAAGATGGCAAAGTCAATTTTGGCAGTGGACGATTCCGGTTCGTTGCGTCAAATGGTCGTTTTCAGCTTGCGTGCGGCAGGTTACCAGGTTACCGAAGCAGTTGATGGCCAAGATGGCCTGGACAAGGCGAAGGCGCAGGTCTTTGATTTGGTATTGACCGATCAAAACATGCCGCGCATGGACGGCTTGACGCTGATACGCTCGTTGCGCGCCATTGCGAGCTACCAACGCGTGCCGATATTAATGTTGACGACCGAGTCAAGCGACGACATGAAGGCAAAGGGCAGGGCAGCCGGCGCGAATGGATGGCTGGTCAAGCCGTTCGACCCGCAACGCCTGACCGAAGTGGTCAAGAAGGTTATCGGATAGTGTGCGCCGGGGCACTGTGACAAATGTAACGGATGCATCGCGATCGGCGACAGAAGAAGAAAAGATGATGGAGCTCGATAATGACCATTGATATGAGTCAGTTCTTCCAGGTTTTTTTCGACGAGACAGAAGAACTGCTCGCCGAAATGGAAAAATTGCTTCTCGCCGTAGATGTGGCGGCCCCCGATATTGAAGATCTCAATGCGATCTTTCGTGCCGCGCACTCGATCAAAGGAGGCGCCGCCACATTCGGCCTGACCGATTTGACCGATGTAACGCACGTGCTGGAAAATCTGCTCGACCGCATCCGCAAGGGTGAAATGGCACTGACAAGCGAGCATGTCGATGCCTTTCTGGTGGCCAAGGACATTCTCAAAATGCAATTGGATGGGCATCGCCTGCACACGGCGGTCGATCAGGAAGCGGTTGCCGATGTCCGGATGATGCTGCAATCGCTATCGCAAGACGCGGTGCCGGTTGCGCCGCCTGCCGCATCGCTCGAAATCAAGGCGGAAATCCAGGAAGCGGCATTGGCAAAATTCGCCGATGTCCGGCGCTGCTTTCGCATTGAATTGCCCAAAGTTGCCGAGCGCGATAGCACGGCGCTCGCGGCGGAACTCGGCTTGCTCGGCAGGCTGACGGTCGAAACGCTAGCCGATCAACGCCTGGTTTTTGTGCTCGCTACCGATGAATCGGAAGACGACATCGTTGCAATCTGTTCGTTTGTTCTCGATCCCGATGATTTGAAGATTACGGAGACGGCGCTGCCGCCGGCGCCGGTCGCGGCCGTGGTGCCGGAAAAGAGTGAAGAGGAACTGGGCTACGGATTTTTCGAGCCGTTGGAAGACCTGCGGGCGTTCATCGGCCAGGATGCGCCGGCGCCGCCCCCGGCGTCGATTGAAACCAGCCCCAAGCCCTTGCCCGTCACGGAGGTCGTCAAGGATACCGGCGCGGACAAAAAGAATTTTGGCCGGCGCGAAAGCGATAAGGTTGTGCCGGCTAGCAATCAGGAATCCAGTTCGATCCGGGTAGGTATCGAGAAGGTCGATCAATTGATCAATCTGGTCGGTGAATTGGTGATCACCCAGGCAATGATCGAGCAGCGCACCAGTACGCTCGACCCGATGTTGCACGAACGGCTGCTCAATAGCGTCAGCCAACTGACGCGCAATACGCGCGACCTGCAGGAAGCGGTGATGTCGATCCGCATGATGCCGATGGATTATGTGTTTTCGCGTTTTCCCCGCATGGTGCGCGATCTCGCCACCAAACTCGGCAAGAAGGTGGAATTTGTTACGCACGGTGCCGCGACTGAACTGGACAAGGGCTTGATCGAACGGATCGTCGATCCCTTGACCCATCTGGTACGTAACAGCATCGATCATGGCATCGAAGGCCCTGCTGTGCGCAGCGCAGCCGGGAAGAGCGAAGTCGGCCGGTTATCCCTCTCGGCCAGCCACCAGGGCGGCAACATCATCATCGAAGTCAGCGATGACGGTGGCGGACTGAATCGAGAACGAATCCTGGCCAAGGCCAAGGAGAACGGTCTACAGGTCTCGGACAACATGGTCGATGCCGACGTTTGGCAGTTGATCTTTGCGCCCGGATTCTCCACCGCAGAGACGGTGACCGATGTGTCGGGGCGCGGCGTCGGTATGGACGTTGTCAAGCGCAACATCACCACCATGGGCGGTGTAGTCGATATCCGCTCAGCCAAGGGTTTTGGCACCACCATCACGATCTCCCTGCCGCTGACCCTGGCAATCCTCGACGGCATGTCGATCAAGGTCGGCGAGGAGGTGTATATCCTGCCGCTCGGTTACGTCACCGAATCCTTGCAACCCGAGCCGGGCGACGTCAAGGAGATCAGCGGGCAGGGCAAGGTGATCAAGGTGCGCGGCGATTATCTGCCGCTGATTCCCCTTTACCAGATTTTCGGCATCGTGCCGATGTTTACCGAGCCCTCCGAAGGCATTGTCGTCATTCTGGAATCGGACGGGAAGAAGGCAGCGCTGTTTGTCGACGACCTTGTCGGCCAGCAGCAAGTCGTCGTCAAGAACCTTGAATCGAATTATCGCAAAGTAACTGGCATTTCAGGCGCCACCATTCTCGGCGACGGGGGTGTGTCGCTGATTATCGACGTTGCAGCACTGTTGCGTTCGAGCCGTCAGCTCAATGATGAATCTATTTTCTCCTGATCGGAAAAATCATGTCGCATAACATGCAGCAAAGTGGTAAACCGGGCGCAGAAGCGGCCGGTCAGGAGTTCCTTGCTTTTACCCTCGGCAAGGAAGAGTACGGCCTTGATATCCTGAAGGTGCAGGAAATTCGCGGCTACGAGACCGTCACCCGTGTGGCAAACGCGCCGGAATTCGTCAAAGGCGTCGTCAATCTGCGCGGCACAATCGTGCCTATTGTCGACATGCGAATCAAGTTCAAGCTGGGCGAGCCGACTTACGATCAGTTCACCGTCGTGATCATTCTTAATATCGCCGGTCGCGTGGTCGGTATGGTGGTCGACAGCGTTTCCGATGTGATAACCCTGACCCCCGAGCAGGTCAAGCCGGCCCCGGACATGGGCAGTGCGATGAGCAGTAATTATTTGATCGGCCTTGGCACGCTCGACGAAAGGATGTTGATCCTGATCGACATAGATAAACTGATGTCGAGTGCCGATATGGGCCTGATCGAGAAGGCGGCGGCATAGTTGACGAGTTCAGTCCATACGCTTAACAGAAGTTCACAAATTTGAGTCAAAAATGAGACAGTGTCCTCAGGGCTTCGAGAGACTCTGCATGTAGGGAGATATACTTGTTTGGCGCAAGTTGTGATTGCTGAGGGAGGAACTATGAATTTACGCGGATTGCGCATTGGCGCACGCTTGGGATTGGGCTTCGGCGCAATTTTGCTCGCGCTGGTCGGTGTTCTGATTTTCGGTAGCGTCTTGAGTGCGAACAATCGGGATAAATTGATCGGCGGTTTCGGCAGCGCCAATGCCAAGGTCATGCTGGCGACAAAGATGAAAGGGGCCTTGCTTGAGGCCGGCATATCCATGCGCAATATCGGCCTGCAGTCCGATGTCAGCGCAATGCAAAAAGATGAAGCCGACGTCAAGGCCAAGCAAAAAGAATACGGCGAGGCACGCGACAAGTTGAGCGCTACTGGCTTGAGCGAGGCCGAGACCAAGATTGTCTCCGACATTACTGCGGTCGATGCCGAGATCGCCAAGCCGTTCAAGGATGCCTTGGCTCAAGCCTCGGCTTTCAATAGCGAAGGGGCTGCGAAAGTCATTGCCGAGAAAATTGGTCCATTGAATCAGCAGGAACTGGTATTGATCGATAAATTGATCGAGGCCGAACAAGTCTCGGCGCGGCAAATACAGGATGATGTCGTCAGTTCCGCCAAGAAGGAATCGCTCGGCCTGACGGCATTCGGTCTGGTGATCCTTGCGATTGCGATTTTGGTATCGTGGATACTGACGCGCAGCATCACCACGCCATTGCGCGACGCCGTCGACGTGGCACAACGGGTCGCCGCCGGCCAGCTCGATTCGAATGTGATGGTATCGGGACGCGATGAAATCAGCGAATTGTTGCAGGCGCTCAAGGATATGGATGAAAGCCTGCTGAAGATCGTGGGCGAAGTGCGGCACGGCACGGATGCCATTGCCACGGCATCGGCGGAAATTGCGACGGGAAATTCCGATTTGTCTTCGCGCACCGAATCCCAGGCCAGTTCGCTGGAGGAAACGGCTTCATCGATGGAAGAGCTGACCGATACGGTTCGGCAAAACGCCGAGAATGCGCGCCAGGCAAATCAACTCGTCGTGTCGGCCTCGGAATTCGCTCAAAAGGGCGGCAAGGTGGTCGGTCAGGTTGTGACGACCATGGGGTCGATCAAGGAAAGCTCGCGCAAGATTGTCGATATCATCGGTGTGATCGACGGGATTGCCTTTCAGACCAATATCCTTGCCCTGAACGCCGCTGTGGAAGCGGCGCGCGCGGGCGAGCAAGGGCGAGGATTTGCGGTGGTTGCGGCTGAAGTGCGCAATCTGGCACAGCGCTCGGCCGGTGCCGCGAAAGAAATCAAAACGCTCATTGGCGATTCGGTCGAGAAAGTAGACCAGGGTAGCAAGCTCGTTGACGAGGCCGGCAAGACAATGCACGAGATGGTCACGTCAGTGCAACATGTTGCCGACATCATGAGCGAGATCACGGCGGCAAGCCAGGAGCAAAGTTCCGGCATCGGCGAAGTCAATCAGGCGATTGCGCAGATGGACGAAATGACCCAGCAGAATGCCGCGCTGGTCGAGCAAGCCGCCGCAGCCGCAGAAAGCCTTCAGGAGCAGGCGGCCATGCTGGCCGAAGCCGTTTCGGTGTTCAAGCTCGGCGATCAAGACTTGGCGCCGCGCCGCCGCGTGGCAATACCTGCACCCGCACCTGCGCCGGCAGCGCGCGTTGAGACCAACCAGGCATCGGCTGCGGGGACGGCAGTCGCAACCCGCGCTGCGCAAGACAAGCCGCGTGCCCCGGTGGTTGCGCCAGCCAATAATGATGATTGGGAAGAGTTCTGAAGACGTGTTGGCGAACCATGAATGAAGGAAACAGCGCATGACGGCAGTTCGGCCAGGCAAATCGGACTCGATCAAGGAGTTTGACTTTACGGTGCGTGATTTTGAGCGCGTACGCGGCTTGATTTACAAGCGCGCCGGCATCGCGTTGGCAGAAAGCAAGCAGGAGATGGTTTATAGCCGGCTGGCTCGGCGATTGCGGGCCACTGGCATGACATCGTTTGTGCATTATCTCGATGAACTTGAGCGAGGCACCAACGATCAGGAGTGGGAAGCATTTACCAATGCCTTGACGACGAACCTGACGTCATTTTTTCGTGAGGCGCACCATTTTCCGTTGCTGGCAGAACATGTCAGCAAGTTGAAAGGGCCAATCGAAGTCTGGTGCTCCGCCAGTTCTACCGGCGAGGAACCGTATTCGATTGCGATTACACTCTGCGAGGCTTTCGGGACGCTGACGCCACCGGCGCACATCATCGCCACGGATATCGACACCAACGTACTCAATACTGGGGCAAACGGCATTTATCCAATTGACCGGGTGGAAAAACTTTCGCCTGAACGTGCCAGGAAGTTCTTCCTCAAAGGCAAAGGTGAACAGGCCGGCCTGGTCCGGGTGCGTCCGGAGTTGCGCAAATTGATTACCTTCAAACAGCTTAACCTGCTCTCAGACAATTGGCCGGTCTCGGGCCCGTTCGATGTGATTTTTTGCCGCAACGTGATGATTTATTTTGACAAGCCGACGCAGGGCAAAATCTTGTCGCGATTCGCTCCGTTGATGAAACCGGACGGCCTGTTGTTTGCTGGGCACTCCGAGAATTTCCTTTATGTCACCGACGCGTTCAAACTGCGCGGCAAGACGGTATATGAACTGGACACGCACGGCAGCGCAAAGCGTCCGCCTTCCTTGTCGCGTCAGGCTTGAAAGCAATCTCATGACACATGGTCTGCAAGAACAATTCGCCACCAACGTCTACTACGATCGAACCTTTGATCGCGACGCGGCGAAAATATTGCCGGGAGAATATTATTTCACGGCAAAGGACATGTTGATCGTCACGGTGCTCGGGTCTTGCGTCGCTGCATGCATCCGCGACCGCATCACCGGCGTCGGCGGCATGAATCACTTCATGCTGCCCGATGGCGGCGGGGACGCGGACAGCCCGGTCTCTGCCTCGATGCGCTATGGCACCTATGCGATGGAAATTCTGATCAACGATTTACTCAAAGCCGGTGCGCGGCGCGAAAATCTCGAGGCCAAGGTGTTTGGCGGCGGCAATGTGCTGCGCGGATTCATTGCCATCAATGTGGGCGAACGCAATGCGCAATTTGTGCGCGATTACCTCAAGGCAGAAAATATTCGAATCACCGCCGAGGATTTGAACGATGTCCATCCGCGCAAGGTTTACTTTTTCCCCCGAACCGGTAAAGTGTTGGTAAAGAAACTCAAGCAAATGAATAACAATACGCTGGTCAATCGCGAGCAGGATTATGCGAGCCGACTGCAAACCAACAAGGTTGGCGGTGATGTTGAGCTTTTCTAGGCGTACGGCATGAAAATCAAAGTCCTGATCGTTGACGATTCAGCGCTCATTCGTAGCGTCATGAGTGAAATCGTCGGTAGCCAGCCCGACATGGAAGTGGTCGGCGTGGCGCCTGATCCGCTGGTGGCGCGCGATTTGATCAAGCAGACCAACCCGGACGTGCTGACGCTTGACGTCGAAATGCCGAAAATGGACGGCCTCGATTTCCTCGAGAAATTGATGCGCCTGCGCCCCATGCCGGTCATCATGGTGTCGTCACTGACCGAGAGGGGGTCGGAAATCACCTTGCGCGCGTTGGAACTCGGGGCTGTCGATTTCGTCACCAAGCCCAAGCTCTCCATTCAAAGCGGCATGCGCGAATACGCCGAGCTGATCACCGACAAGATTCGCGCTGCAGCCAAGGCTCAAGTCAGGCCGCGTCGGATTGCGCCCACTCAGGGCCATGCCGAAGGTGGCTTGCCGATGATACGCAATCCGCTGACAAGTAGTGAAAAACTCATCATTGTCGGTGCGTCGACAGGCGGTACCGAGGCAATCAAGGATTTCCTGATGCAAATGCCGTCCGATTGTCCAGGCATACTGATCACCCAGCACATGCCCGAGGGTTTTACCCGTTCATTCGCCAAACGGCTTGATGGAATTTGCAAGATTGCCGTGCGCGAAGCGGAGAGCGGAGAGCGCATATTGCCGGGCCATGCATTCATTGCGCCGGGGCATTCACATCTCACGCTGGCGCGAAGTGGCGCCAATTACGTGACCCATCTCGACCAAGGTCCGCCGGTCAACCGCCACCGTCCTTCGGTGGACGTGCTGTTCAATTCGGCGGCGGTCTGTGCCGGCAAAAATGCCGTCGGTGTTATCCTTACCGGTATGGGTAAGGATGGCGCCTTGGGCATGCTGGAAATGAAAAAGGCAGGGGCCTACAATTTTGCTCAGGACGAGGCTTCGTGTGTAGTATTTGGCATGCCGCGCGAGGCGATTGCGATCGGGGCTGCGCATGAGGTCGGCGCGCTCAGCGAATTGCCGGGCATGGTACTTGGATACCTGGCTGCGCATAGTAGTCGCGCATTACGTGTTTAGCAGTGCATAATAGCGATAAATCCTGCTTATTGGCGGATCCGGCGAGTCGGACTGCAGATAAGATCGACAACAGTTGACAAGAATCATTGGAGCATTTTATGGCTGGTCCGAATACTAAATTTCTGGTTGTTGACGACTTTTCGACGATGCGCCGCATCGTGCGCAATCTCCTCAAGGAATTGGGCTACTCCAATGTCGACGAGGCGGAAGACGGCTCGATGGCGCTGTCCAAGTTGCGCAGCGAGCCGTTCGATTTTGTCATTTCGGACTGGAATATGCCGGTTATGGATGGATTGACCATGCTGCAAAACATTCGTGCCGATGCGGCATTGGCGAAGTTGCCGGTCTTGATGGTGACGGCGGAAGCGAAGAAGGAAAACATCATCGCTGCAGCGCAGGCCGGTGCCAACGGCTATGTTGTCAAGCCTTTCACCGCTGCCACCCTCGATGAGAAGCTGGCAAAAATATTCGAAAAGCTGGAAAAAGGCGGCTGATATGAGCACCGACCATTCCAGGCCTGTCCAAGCCGCAAACGTGGCAGAAGAAAGCTCGGAATTGAGCGCTCAGCATGAAATGCTGACCCGTGTCGGGCACATGACCCGCACCCTGCACGACAGTTTGCGCGGTCTGGGCTTCGACAAACTGCTCGAAAAAGCAGCCCACGACATTCCCGATGCACGCGACCGGCTCGACTATGTGGCGAAAATGACCGAGCAGGCGGCGCAGCGTGTGCTCAATGCCACGGATGCCGCCGGCCCCTTGCAGGATGATATCGACAGCGGCGCCAATGTGCTGGCCAATGCCTGGCAGGATATGCTGAGCGCCGGCGACTTTTCGCCGGAAAAATGCAGGGATCTGGCAGAGCGTTCGATTGATTTTTTCGATCAGGCTCGCAGCAATGCCAATGCCACCAAGCAGCACCTGCTCGACATCATGATGGCACAGGATTTTCAGGATCTGACCGGCCAGGTGATCAAGCGGGTGACGGAACTGGCGCACGGGCTGGAACAACAGCTTGTACAATTGCTGTTGGATTACGCGCCCCCGGAAATTCGCCGCGAGGCCGGCCCAGGTTTGCTCAATGGCCCGCAAATCAACCCTGAAGGCAACGCAGACGTCGTTGCCGATCAAAGCCAGGTAGACGATTTGCTGGAAAGCCTTGGATTCTAGCAATCCTTCGCTCCGCGCGACCTCTATTGAGTCGCATAACTCACCAATGATTGTTAAGATTTTGCCATGCTAGAAACGAATATCATCGTTCGCGAACCCGTGCTTGACCCGTCCCAGAAAGTGCTCGGGTTTGAATTGAGCCTGCAAGGCGCGGACGGAACGCCGCCGCGATTCGAGCACGGCGTGGAACTGGTCGAATTTCTCGCCAGCCACCTCAACCGCCAGGAGACCGGCTGGCTGCTCGGCGACAATCGCATTTTCATCGACGCTTCGCCCGTGTTGATCGCGAGCGAAGCCTTGCTTGGCCTGCCGTCGAAGAGTGTGGCTCTGAACGTGCTGGTTGATGATTTCGCAGAAGAAGACATGGCCGAGGCGCTGCGCACATTACGCTCGGAAGGCAGCGAAATTATCGTGCGTGGTGCCGAACAGGCCGCCCTGACGCCGGGTCTGCTGTCGCAGATTACCCATGTCGAAATGCAGTATGGCGACGATCAAATTTCCAGCTTGTCGCAAGCGGCTGCAAGCCTGAAAGGCGCTTCGGTAAGGGCCATTGCACGCGGCGTCAATTCGTGGAAAGGTTTTGATTTTTGCGCCGGGCAGGGCATGGATGCGCTGATCGGCAACCTCTACATGACGACCAAGCCCGGTAGTCATCCGAAGGGCCTCAACCCGGCCCAAGCCATGATCCTGCAATTGATGGACATGGTGCGCAAGAATGCCGATGTGCGCTTGCTCGAAGGAGTATTGAAGCGCGATGCAGGCTTGTCGTACAAATTGTTGCGCTATATTAATTCTGCCGGATTTGGTCTTGGCGCCGAAATCCAGTCGCTGCGTCATGCCGTAACCATGCTTGGCTACTCGCCGCTTTATCGCTGGCTGTCGGTGTTGCTTGCCAGCGCCAGCAGCGCCGGCTACTCGCCTATCCTGATGCATACAGCCATTGTGCGTGGACGATTTGCCGAATTGCTCGGCAAGGGCTTCATTCCCAAGGGCGAAGTCGAGAATTTGTTTGTCGCGGGGATGTTCTCGCTGCTCGACCGCCTGCTCGGCATTCCCATGGAGGAAGTGTTGGAGAATATTCAACTTTCCGAGCCGGTATGCCAGGCTTTGTTGGGGCGCGAAGGCATGTATGGCCCGTTCCTTGCGCTTGCAGAGGCTTGTGAGCATGGCAATTCAGAAAATATCGGCGCACTTGCCGAATCTCTGTTCATCAGCCCCTCGCAGGTCAATGAAGCACACCTGGCTGCGCTGGCCTGGGCACAAAACCTCAAGTTGTAATTGGGAAATGTTTGGTGTGGTTTTGTACACACATAGCAGACATCAAACCGTGCCTTCTTGTCCCATTTGCCCTTGCAGATTCTTGCGATAGCGCCGCTGTCGCAGGGGTTTGCAACTGGTCCCAGGCAAGAATCCATCGATACGACAAGCCCTGCCGAACATGCCGCAGAGGTATGCGGCGTGGAGGGGACCTGCGCTGCGCATGTCGCACTCCGACGCCTTGCTTGTGGATGTTTCACAGTCCCAACGAAAAAGGGGGCAGAATCCACGCCTGTTCCCGCGATGAGTCTTCCTCTGACTGACCAATAATCACTCCTATGCTCCAGCAGGTGTCTTTTCGCCTGGCTGTGATGAAAATAGGAGTCGGCAATGGCCGAAGATAGCGATCTTGAACGAACTGAAGCGCCCTCGGCGCGGCGCCTGGAGCAGGCCCGCGAGGATGGTGACGTTCCACGATCGCGCGAACTTTCCACTTGCATGGTCTTGCTTGCTGCCGGCATGGGCATTTGGTTTCTCGGTGGCGGCGTGGTCAGGCAAATCGACGCGCTTCTCATTGCGCTTTTGAGCCTGGACCGCGAGGCGGTGTTTGACCCGAACGTACTCGTGGCCAGAATCGGCGGGCAATTGGAAGGGTTGATCATCGCCGGGATTCCATTCGCCATTTTGCTGATGATCGCTGCCATTTCGTCGCCCTTGCTGATCGGCGGCTGGCTCTTCAGCGTCAACGCCTTGCAGCCCAATTTTGCCAAGATGAATCCGATTTCTGGTCTCGGCAATATGTTGTCGGTGCGCGCTCTGGTCGAGTTACTCAAAGCAATCGGGAAAACCCTGCTCGTCGGCGCGGTCGCGTGGATGGTGATTTCGCACCAGCTCAACGCCATGATGGGTTTGACCGCCGAGCCGCTCAAGAGCGGCAGCGATCACATCGCTCACCTGTTGCTGACCAGTTTCATAGCGATAGTCGGCAGCCTCGTATTGATCGCCCTGATCGATGCGCCTTATCAAATGTGGCAATACGCCAACAAGCTGAAAATGACGCGTCAGGAATTGCGCCAGGAATCGAAGGAGTCCGACGGCAATCCGGAAATCAAGGCGCGCATTCGCGGCTTGCAGCGCGAAATGGCACGCCGCCGCATGATGGCCGCTGTGCCCAAGGCCGACGTCGTGGTGACCAACCCGACCCACTATGCGGTGGCGCTGCAGTACAAGAGCGGCAGCAACGGTGCACCCAAAGTCGTTGCCAAGGGTGCCGATGCCGTTGCGGCACGGATCCGCGCGGTGGCGCTCGAGAATCATGTGCCGCTGCTCGAGGCGCCGGCGCTTGCGCGTGCCTTGCACCACCACACCGAATTGGGTGATGAGATTCCACAGTCACTTTACACGGCAGTTGCCGAAGTGCTGGCTTACGTGTTTCAGCTGCGTGCCTACGGCGAACGTGGCGGTGCGAAGCCGGAGCTGCCCAAAGAGCTGGACGTGCCACCCGAACTGGATCCGTTAAATCCTGCGGCCTACAAAAAAGCGGCAGGACAAAACGTTGCGGGCAGCAATGCCCCTTTGGTGAATTGAACGTGTCGGCCATGAGTAGAAAGCGCAATGAATAGTTTTAAATTACCTGCATGGATGACCGGCGCCGGATCGCGCGCCATCGCCGCGCCTGTCATTATCATCATGATGTTGTCGATGATGATTTTGCCTCTACCGTCCTTTGCGCTCGACATCTTTTTCAGTTTCAATATTGCCCTGTCGGTGATCGTACTGTTGACCAGTCTTTACACAGTCAAACCGCTCGATTTCATGGTATTTCCGACCGTGCTGCTGGTCAGCACCATGCTGCGCCTGTCGCTCAATGTGGCCTCGACCCGCGTGGTGCTCACCGAAGGGCACACCGGACCCGATGCAGCCGGCAAGGTGATCGAGGCCTTCGGCCATTTCCTGATCGGCGGCAATTATGCGGTTGGTATCATTGTCTTCATTATCCTCACCATCATCAACTTTACCGTGGTCACCAAGGGTGCCGGCCGTATCGCCGAAGTGGGCGCACGTTTTGCTCTGGATGCGATGCCCGGCAAGCAAATGGCGATTGACGCCGACCTGAACGCCGGCTTGATCGGCGAACAGGAAGCGCGCCGGCGGCGCAAGGAAGTCGGCCAGGAAGCCGAGTTCTATGGCGCCATGGACGGTGCCAGCAAATATGTGCGCGGCGATGCCATCGCCGGTATTGTCGTCACCGTCATCAATATCGTGGGCGGCTTGATTGTCGGTATGGTGCAGCATGACCTCGACTTTTCGACAGCCATCAAGACCTACACCTTGCTGGCGATCGGCGACGGTTTGGTCGCGCAAATTCCCTCGCTGATCATCTCGACTGCGGCTGGCGTGGTGGTGTCGCGCGTCGCAAGCGAACAGGATATCGGCGGCCAGTTGATCGGCCAGTTGTTTGCCAAGCCGCAGGTGCTCTACATTACCGCCGCCATTATCGGCGGCATGGGTGTCATTCCGGGCATGCCGCACGTGGCGTTCCTGCTGCTGGCCATTCTGCTGGCGGCCACCGCCTTCCTGGTGACCCAGCGGATCAGGGAAGCGGCGATCGTGCCGCCTGCTGCTTCGACCGCGCCGTTGACCCCACCGGAAGAAGAAGCAACCTGGCAAGACATCGTGCCGGTCGATACGCTCGGCCTTGAGGTCGGCTATCGCCTGATTCCGCTGGTCGACAAAACGCAGAGCGGCGAGTTGCTGCGACGGATCAAGGGAATACGCAAGAAATTTGCGCAGGAAGTGGGTTTCCTCGCGCCGCCGGTGCATATCCGGGACAACCTGGAATTGAAGCCATCTGCCTATCGCATCACCTTGAAGGGCGTCGAAGTTGGGGCAGGCGAGGCGCATAGCGGTCAATTCCTTGCCATCAACCCCGGCATGGTGACCGGTCCTTTACCAGGTCCGGTAACGAGCGACCCTGCCTTCGGCTTGCCCGCTACCTGGGTGGATGCCGGCATGCGCGAGCAGGCTCAGGCCATGGGCTACACCGTGGTCGATGCCGGCACGGTCGTGGCAACCCATCTGAATCACCTGATTACCACCCACGCGGCAGATTTGCTGGGACGCCAGGAAGTCCAGCAATTGCTCGATCATCTGGCCAAGGAATCGCCCAAGCTGGTGGAAGACCTGGTGCCGAAGATGGTGTCGCTGGCAACGCTGCAAAAGGTATTGCAGAACCTGCTGGTGGAAGGTGTCCATATCCGCGATATGCGCAGCATTATCGAAACCATCGCCGAGCATGCCGGCACGGTACGCGACGCCAACGAATTGACCGCCCTGGTGCGGGTTGCATTGGGACGCGCGATTGTGCAGCAGATATTCCCGTCAACCAACGAGTTGTCGGTCATGACGCTCGATAACCGCCTCGAACGTCTGCTGTTGCAGGCGCTGCAAACCAGCGGCCCGGACGGCAATGGCATCGAACCCGGCCTGGCCGACACGATCGCCACCCAGGCCGAGCAGGCTACCCGTCAACAGGAGCAGCTTGGCTTGACGCCTGTGCTGCTGGTGCCGGCACCGCTGCGCTCCTTGCTCGCTCGCTTCCTGCGCCGCGCGTTGCCGCAGCTCAAAGTTTTGTCGCAAGCCGAATTACCGGAATCGAAAACCATTAAAGTCACCCGCCTTGTTGGAGGCCAAGCATGAATGTAAAGAAATTTACCGCCAAATCGTCGCGTGAAGCATGGCGCATGGTACGCGATACCCTGGGGACGGACGCCGTCATCCTGTCCAATCGCACGGTCAACGGCATGGCTGAAATTCTCGCTCTGGCGGCTGAAGACGCTGCATCGCTGTCGGAACCGGTGCGCGAAACGTCGATGACGCCTGAGATACCTGGGATGGCTGCAATGCCCGAACCGGTTGCTGCGCCAATGCGTGTTGCAGAAGCCGCGCCAATAGCGCGTGCTGCTGCGGCAACCGGCCGCAATGCGCCTGATCGGCGTAGCGAGGATGATCAGGCGGCCAATCTGGCCTCGGCATTGGAGGCGGCGCGCCAGATGGCTGCAACGAAAGCGCCGGCCGGGGCCGAATTGAACGACATGATGAACGAAATCCGCTCCATGCGCGGCATGCTTGAAGCGCAATTGGCTGAAATCGCCTGGGGTGGTACACCGCAAAAGCGCAACCCGGTGATGGCGTTGGTCTTCAAGGAAATGATTGCGGCCGGCTTCAGCGCGACGCTGGCACGCTATATGGCCGAAAAGGTGCCGGCCAACGTCAAAGCCGAAAGCGCCTTGAATTGGGCCAAGGCGGTGCTGACGCGCAACCTTGCCGTCGTCGATAACGAAAACGAAATCCTGGAAAAGGGCGGTGTATTTGCCCTGGTCGGTCCAACCGGCGTCGGCAAGACGACCACCACGGCCAAGCTGGCAGCGCGTTGCGTGATGCGTCACGGGCCGGGAAAGCTTGCGTTGATCACAACCGATGGCTATCGTATCGGCGGCTATGAACAATTGCGTATCTACGGCAAGATTCTCGGCGTGATGGTGCATTCGGTGAAGGACCAGACCGATCTGCGCATTGCGCTCGACGAGTTGAAGGGCAAACATACGGTTTTGATCGATACGGTCGGCGTGAGTCAGCGCGACAAGATGGTGGGCGAACAGGTTGCCATGTTGTCGGGAACCGGGACCAAGGTCAGGCGCCTGCTGTGCATGGCGGCCACGTCGACCGGCGAAACGCTCAACGAGGTTGTGCGTTCCTACCAGGGCGACGGCTTGGCCGGTTGCATCATGACCAAGCTTGATGAGGCGGCGACCATCGGCAGCATGCTCGACGTTGCGATTCGCCAGAAACTCAGTCTGTACTACGTGGCAAACGGCCAACGTGTACCCGAAGATCTACATTTGGCCAATCAGCAATATCTGGTTGACCGTGCCTTCAAGCTGAAAAGAGAAAGTGCACCGTTCCAGATCCACGATGACGAGTTGCCTCTGGTGGCGGCCAATTCGGCCCGCGCGACCAGCGATGCCAAGCTGCGCGGGGTGGCGCTTGGCTAATTTTGATTTCGATCAGGCCGAGGGACTGCGTCGTCTGCTGGCCGGTCCGCGGCCGCGCAGCTTCACCTTCCTTTCCGTGACCCCCGATCAGGACAAGAGCGCCACCCTGATCAATCTGGGCGCGACCCTGGCGCGTTCCGGGAATGAGGTGCTGTTGGTGGATGCGAGGTCGAAATATCGCGGCGTCGGTACCAGGCTGGAACTGCCGTACTGCGTCACCTTGATGGATGTGGCGCGGCACAAGCGTGTGCTCAATGATGCCCTGCGCCCCATGCCGCAGGGTTTCACTGTCGCGTTAATGCGACACGAGAACAGGCCCGACCTTGAAGCATGCCAGGACAGCAAGATATTGCGTGATTTGGGTGCCACCTTCGACCTGCTTGCGAGGCAAACTGATATCCTGTTGATAGATGCGGAATTGAACGCCGACGATGAGTTTATTGTGCCGGCACTGGCCAAGGGCGAGATCGTCATCCAGGTTGAGCCTGGAGCCGTGGCGATCCAGGAGGCTTATGCCCTGGTGAAAAGGCTCAATGCGCAGCTTGGCCGGCGTTCCTTCGGTATTCTGGTGACCGGCGCCTCGGAACAGGAAGCGCAAGTGGTGTACGATAATATGGCGCGTGCGGCGAATCGATATCTGGCGGTGCAGTTGAAATCGCTCGGCTCGGTACCTGCAGACGAACATCTGCGCCGAGCCAACCGGCTTGGACGCTCGGTGGTTGAGGCTTTCCCGCTGGCGGGCGCCTCGATTGCATTCAGGCGTCTGGCGGGCAGGGTAGTGGCATCAGAGTCGGCCATGGGGACAACTTCGGAGCTGCATGGCATGCAGGCTGCGGGCGCCAACTAGGTGAATAAGCGATTTATGTATACAGCTGATGGCAAAACCGACAAGAACCAGTTGCTGGCGGAACATGCGCCGCTGGTGAAGCGCCTTGCCCATCAAATGAAGGCCAAGTTGCCGCCCAGCGTTGAGGTGGACGACCTGATTCAGGCAGGCATGATCGGCCTGCTCGACGCCGTGAGCCGCTACGAAGAAACCCACGGTGCGCAATTTGAGACTTATGCGGTGCAGCGCATACGCGGGGCCATGCTTGACGAGTTGCGCAGCAGCGACTGGCTGCCCCGCAGCATGCGGCAAAACATGCGCAAGATCGAGGAGGCGATGAATGCGCTGCAACAGCGTCTTGGCCGACCTCCCAATGAAAGCGAAGTCGCGAAGCAGCTCAAACTGTCCTTGGTCGACTATCAGGAATTGCTCAACGAAGGTGGTGGCCACCAGTTGGTGTACTACGAGGATTTTCACGACGGCGACGGCAACGAACATTTTCTTGACCGCTATGCCTCCGATGAAGACGGCGACCCATTGCAAACCCTCATGAACAGCGGGTTTCGCGGCGCCCTGATTGAAGCCATTGAAGGCCTTCCCGAAAGAGAGAAGATACTCATGGGTCTGTACTATGAGCAGGAAATGAATCTGAAGGAAATCGGTGCGGTGATGGGGGTGTCGGAATCGCGCGTATGCCAGTTGCATAGCCAGGCCATCGCGCGTTTGCGCTCAACCCTCAGGGAAAAAGCGTGGACTGGGGTAGCGTAGCGGGGCTGTTGCTTGCCCTCGCCGGAATTATTGTCGGGCAGGCAATTGAAGGCGGAGAACTCAGTTCTCTGATACAGCCGGCGGCATTCGTGATTGTTGTCATCGGCACCGTCGGCGCCGTGATATTGCAGAGCGGTCTTTTGCCTTTCCTGCAGGGTTTGAAGATGGGCTCATGGGTGTTCGCGCCGCCGGCGAGCAATGGCAATGCACTGCGGCGCGACGTCATCAATTGGAGTACCACTGCCCGGCGCGAAGGATTGCTGAGCCTGGAGCGGCAGCTCGAATTGGTGCGTGACCCCTTCCTGTCGAAAGGACTGCGCCTGATCGTCGATGGCGTCGATCCATTCAAATTGCGTGAAATTCTCGACGTGGAAATTGCCTCCTACGAAACCAATCAGCGCCTGGCTATCAAAATCTGGGAAGCGGCCGGCGGTTACTCGCCGACCATCGGCATTCTCGGCGCCGTGCTAGGCCTGATTCACGTCATGGAAAATCTTACCGATCCGAGCAAGCTCGGAAGCGGCATTGCCGTCGCCTTCGTTGCCACGATTTATGGCGTCGGCCTGGCCAATCTGGTATTTCTCCCGATCGGCAATAAATTGAAGGCTCTTGTTGCACGTGAGGTGTCCAAGCGGGAATTGATTGCCGACGTATTTTGCGGCATCGCCACCGGTGAAAATCCGCGCATCATCGAAGAGCGCATGTCGACCTACTAACGTGGCAATCATCGCGGGAACATCGACATGACCAGGAAAAAGCGCGAAGAGGAGCACGAAAACCACGAACGCTGGCTGGTTTCGTACGCCGATTTCATTACGCTCCTGTTTGCCTTTTTCGTTGTCATGTATGCGATATCGTCGGTCAATACCGGCAAGTACCGTGTGTTGTCCGATTCGCTCGGTAGTGCGTTCGGCCGTGCAGCGCCGGAACTTCCCCAGGCGCGCACCCAAATCGATATGGGCTTCGGCGCGCGTACTCTGGCGATGCAAAGGCGCGAAGCTGCCCTTCGCCGCGAGAAGGAGCAAATGGCCGAAGTCTCCAAGGCATTGCAGACAGCGCTTGCGCCGCTGGTCAATCAGGGCAAGGTGCGCGTGACGCAAAGCAGCCGCGGCATCAACGTTGAAATCAACGCGAGCGTATTGTTTGCCACTGGCGAGGCGAAACTGACAAACGACTCCACGCAGTCCCTGCGACAGGTGGCACAGATTCTCAAGAGCGATAAGCATGCGATCCAGGTGGAAGGGCACACCGACAATGTGCCCATCAGCACAACCATGTTCGCATCCAATTGGGAATTGTCTTCGGCGCGCGCCAGCAGTGTGGTTCGCCTGTTTGCTGAAAACGGCGTTGATGAAAGCCGCATGATCGCCATCGGCCATGGATCGAATCAGCCGGTGGGACCGAACGACAGTGCCGAGGGCAGGGCGCGCAATCGTCGCGTCGAAGTCATGATTTTGGCGGCACCGCCCGATGCGCCGAAGGATACTGCTGCGCCCGCCAATGCCGGCGCGAAGAAGCCCTGACACCAAGAATGCTCAGGAAGGTCATGTCGCCGTATTTTGGTAAGGTTCAACCCACTTCGATAACGCTGTCAAATGGCGGGCAAAATTTTCCCAGCGCGCCAGTGAGCTACGATAAATCGGCTTTTGCACCTGCGCCGCACTTGCGGTAAGAACACGTCGTTTGTTGCGATGAAATTCCAGGCATTGTGCATCCCAAGGCAGGCCCAGCCAGGACAGCAGCCGGCGCGCCTGACCTTCCGTGTCCTGCACCAGTTCTTCATAGCGCAAGTCGAGCATCGATCCGGCGGGTAGCACCGCATGCCAATGCTTCATTGTCTGCGCATAGCGCGCATAGTATCGGCCGAGTGAATCGAGATCGTAGCTGAATGCCTGCTTGTCGCCGGAGAACAGGCGCGCATAACAGGAGAAACACGAATCCATTGGATCGCGCATGGCATGTATGATCTTGGCGCCCGGCAGCATGAGATGAATCAAGCCGACGTAGAAGAAATTTGCCGGCATCTTGTCGGTGATAAATTTCGCCTCCGGTGCGTGGCGCGAAATGCGCTCGAGATATTGCCGTCCCATATCCTGCAATTCCATCGCCGACAATTCCGTCACGGCAAGCGGAAAGGGTTTACCGCGCGGGCGAAAGCATTGTTCTGCAATGTCGCTCAAATAGGTTAATTCGCCTGCACCATGCACGCCCTCGCAACTAGCCAGAATTTGCTCCAGAAGGGTCGAGCCGGAGCGCGGCATGCCGATGATGAAGACCGGTGTAGGGCCATGCGGCGCGCTCGACGATGCAAGGCGTTGCCGTGCAAAGAAATCTGTGGAGAAGGTGTCGATAATGCGTTTGAGCAGCGCATCCTCGCCTGCTTCGTTGAGTACGAGGGTGGCGCGTTTCAAATGATTACCCGCGCGATAGGCGGCGAAGGCGTTGTCGTAATTGCCGAGGTCTTCGCATACCTTGCCCAGGGCAAACCAGAAACGCAATTGGCTTTCCATCGGCAGTGTCTCGACGGTCGCGATTTGTTGTTCCAGCATGGCAAGGTGGGGATCGCTTGCGCGGTAGGTTTTTATTTGCGACAAGCCATAGTGCGCCTCGACCAAACCAGGGTCGAATGTCAGAGCTGATTCGAATGCGGCAGCGGCAGCGGCAAAATCTCCCAGTTCATTGAATGCGATGCCAAGGCTGGAGTGGGCGGTGGCGAACCCGGGCCGAATGGCAATCGCACGGCGATAACTGACGATTGCCTCTTCGCTTCGTTCGCGTTGCAGTAGGGATTTACCCAAATTGGCATGCGCTTCGGCGAAATCCGGTTTGATCGCCAGTGCACGGGCCGCTGCCGCCTCGGCTTCATCGGCACGATGTTGATCGAGCAGTGCCGCCGCGAGATTATTGAATACCTCCGCATCGTCGGGTAATAACTGCGCGGCTTTCTCCAGTGCCTGCACCGCGTTCTTGCATTGCACCTGCTGCGCTGTGCCCAGCGCCTTCCAGGCGGCACCTGAAGCGGGCAATCGTAAGGTAAGGGAGTGCGCGGCGTTTTCCATTTCCGGAAAACGCCGCGCATTGAAGAGATTGGCAAGTTCGGTGAGCTGTGCCGCATCGAGTCCGCCGTTCGCGGGCGCGGGGGATGCGTGCGAAGACTCCATAGCCATGCAGCAGTGCTTGTATTTTTTCCCGCTTCCACATGGACACGGGTTGTTACGGCCGATTTTTTCCATGCGGCATAGTATACGTGCTTAGGGCAGGGATTATTCGGCGTACGTTTTCGTGGCAACATGCATATCGGGGCATGTGGGCATGGTGCACCGCAGCCACCACAGGCACACAGGCGTCAGCGCGCCGGGAACTACGGAGAGTGGTCGGAGTACGGTTGCCGGCTTATTAGCCGACGACAAGGCCGCGCGTGCGAGATGACGATGTTGCCTGGCCGTCTGGGCCGTAGAAATTGCCGCCGGGATTGCCGCGCAGCACGTTCAATGCTTGCTGATTGTGCATCATGTGCTTGCCGATCAGCAAACCGTTGGTGCTATTGAGGTTTTTCACCGACTGCGCCAACCTGAGCAATTCTTGCCAGGCTTGCTCAATGTCAGTGGGCTGCGCACTTTGATCGATCCAGGAGCGCATGCCGCCCTCCACGCCGTCAAAACCGGCACCGGCCAGCGCGCGATAACGTTGCTCCGTAAGCACGGTCATACGCGCTACGATGCGCGCCTTTTCTTCGGTGACGGCCACCAGACCGTTTATGTCGGCGGCAATGAGCTGCGCCTGTTCCCGCTTCAGAATATCGATCAATTCCGCCGTCAGCGATATTTCCTCTTTCAAGCTTTGTGCGGGGCTATCTGCATTCATGCTGGGGCCAGACGATTAGCAATACAGGAGTCGGGAAGTCAAGCAGTCCGTGTTTGAAGCAAATCGGCCGCGTTGCTGATCAAGCCGCTAGCCACTTTTTCAGGATTGACCTGGAACTGGCCGCCGGCGATTGCCGCCTTGATCTCTTCGACCTTGTTGGCATCGAAAACACTGCTGCTGGCGACTTGACCTTCAAGCCCCTGCAACTGGGACGAAATGTGGACATTGTCGGACGATGTCGCCGTGGTGCTCGATTTGCTCACACCTTTGCCGGCGCGTGTCTGCGTTGGCGTTACGCCAATGTTACCGGTTTTCTTAATCGAATCATCAATTTTCACGACATCTTCCTCATTGCGCCTTGGTTCATTCGGTTCGCCTGGGTCACTTGCTTACTGCAATTATTGTAAGGTCATTTCGAGATTTGATTTGACCTTGCATTGCAACCATTTTCAGCTTCATGATTCTCTTACGGCACATTACCTTTGAACTTTAGCGCAAAACAGCAATTATTTGCTTTGTTTCAATATTTTTATTGAGCCCCGGGTTGGATTAATAAGTTACGACGATAGTTCCGCCCATTTTTGCGACGCCGCTGACGACCTGTCCGCCCGCTGTACGCGCTTGGACCACTTGTCCTTCACTGGCGTTGGCCAGCGCACGACCCTCGGCCGATACCTTGAAGCCCTCGCCGCCGGAAACGAGATGCACCACTTGACCGGAAAGCACGACTTGCTGGCTGCGTAACGCGTCCTGGCGCACCGGCACGCCAGCGGGGACCGAGCGGGCAATGGTAAACCCGATTGCTTGCGACAGATCCGTGACGATGCCTGGCGGCAGGGAAGTCAGGTCGCCATGGACGATTGCGACATCTCGATCGGTCAATTGCTGGCCCTGAGCTAGTGGTGTGACGGCCGCCACGTAATCGCCGTTGACGTGCACGACGGCCGATATGTAGACCGTCCAGTGCGTTGGTTCAGAGCATCGCACCCCTACGGTGGTTTTACCCCAAGCCTTGTTGCCGCCAGGCAAAAATACTTCGAAACCAGGGCAGGCGGCGAGATACAGACGTGGGTCGATCGGACCAAGAGCAATATCGACTTCCCCCGGCAATCCTTTCGCCTGGTCGGACAGGAATTGTTGGACGGCTTTGCGCATGATGGCTTCGTCCTGGCGCGGTGCGCCGGCACTTGGTGCGGCAACGACGGTAACGGCCAAAACCAGTCCGAGCATCAGGCATGTCAATTTGGCACACATTTTCATCGCAATCACCGGTAGAAGCAAGGTGACGCCAATGTTAGCTCGCGCGTGCGAGGCTAAAGCCCGGAATAGATCAGGATTTTGCAGTCTGCTTGCTCAATCGCACGGGTGTGTGCTGCGTATGATCGACACTATAGAAATCCCGTCAGATGTAGCGGTGCAGCAGGAGGGCAATATGAGCGGAAAACTGGACGATTATCTGCGCGTTAATGAAACGGCAATCAACTTGCGTGCGCAACGGCAACAGTTGCTTGCGTCGAATATTGCCAACGCCGATACACCGAACTACAAGGCGCGCGACATCGATTTCAATAGCGCGTTGAAGTCGGCGCTCGATCGCAGCGATCCCGCAGCCAATGCCCTAAGCAAAACCGACCCGGCACACCTCGACGGCAATGCAGCCGGTTCGGCAGGAACCGGTGGAGCGGCTATATTGTATAGAACACCGACGCAACCGAGCGCGGACGGCAATACGGTCGATATGGATATCGAACGCAATCAGTTTGCCGACAATGCGGTGCGATATGAAGCCGGCCTCACCTTCATTACCGGGCAGATCAAAGACATGCTGGCCGTGATCCAGGGCTAATCGAAGGAGAAATGCCAATGTCGCTTTCCAATATCTTCAACGTCGCCGGTTCCGCCATGAGCGCGCAATCGCAACGGCTCAATACGGTCGCCAGCAATATTGCCAACGCGGACAGCGCGGCCGGTCCGGATGGCCAGGTTTATCGCGCCAAGCAAGTGGTGTTTCAAACCGTGCCGATGGGTAGCAGCGAGTCCAACGGCGTGGCCGTGCAACAGGTCGTGGAAGACAGCTCGCCGCCGAAATTGGTGTACGACCCCAGTCATCCATTGGCCGATGCCAACGGCTATGTCGCGATGCCCAACGTTAACGTGGTGGAGGAAATGGTCAATATGATTTCCGCATCCCGTTCCTATCAGACCAATGTCGACACCATGAATGCGGCCAAGACCTTGTTGCTGAAAACGCTGACGATCGGCCAATAGTTTGGTGTTGCCGATGATGGTCGGTACAGGAAAAAGAGAATTGTTGCAGTTGTGTCGTAAATAGCAAGGAGCAGGAAATGTCTGGAATAGATACCAATACCGTGTCGAATAGTTTGCTCGCCGCGATGAACCCCAAGCCTGGAACGGCGTCGGCGGCTTCGGCCGCGCAGGACAAGTTCATGACGTTGTTGATCACGCAAATGAAGAACCAGGATCCGCTCAGCCCGATGGACAATGCACAGATGACGAGCCAGCTGGCCCAGTTGTCCACCGTGAGCGGCATTGATAATCTGAACACGACGTTGCAGTCGTTGATGGGCAGCTATCAGTCAAGCCAGACCTTGCAAGCGACTTCGATGATCGGCCATGGCGTGCTCACGCCCGGTAACACGATGACGCTTTCGTCGGGCACTGCAGCATTTGGCGTGAACGTGACCACTGCCTCAGGCGACGTGCGGGTCAGCATTCAAAACGCAGCAGGTCAGACAGTTGATACGATGGACCTGGGATCGCAACCAGCCGGTGTTGTGCCGATGGCATGGGACGGCAAAACGGCGAGCGGTGCCACTGCGCCCGATGGCCAATATACCTTCAAGGTTACTGCCACCACCAGCGGCAAGACGGTCGACAGCGCCAGCGGCTTGGCTTATGGTCAGGTTTCTTCCGTTTCAACCGGCGCCAGCGGTGTGTCGCTCAATGTGGCCAACGTCGGCCAGATCAGCCTGTCCGACGTCGTTCAAATATTTTAGTTGTCAGACTAATTGTCAATTTTTAGCGCCGCGATCGGCATCAGGAGAAAAGCATGGGTTTCGAACAAGGATTGAGTGGCCTCGAGGCGAGCACCCAAAACCTCGCGGTCATCGGCAACAACGTTGCCAATTCGAGCACGGTGGGATTCAAATCGTCCGAAGTGCTGTTTGCCGACGTGTATGCCAATTCGCTTACGGGCGCCGGCGCGAGCCAGGTCGGTATCGGCGTGCAAGTGCAATCAGTCGAGCAGCAGTTCACGCAAGGCAATATCACCTCATCGAACAATCCGCTCGACATTGCCATCAACGGCGGCGGCTTTTACCAGATGAGCAATCATGGCACGATCAGCTATACGCGCAATGGGCAGTTTCAAATCGACAAGACCGGATATATTGTCAATGCCACCGGTGACCGTTTGCAGGGGTACGCCGCCAACGCGTCAGGCACTTTGCAGACAGGGTCGACTACGGACTTGCAAATCAATACCGCCAACATTGCGCCATCTGCAACCGGCAGCATCAAGGCGGTATTGAACCTCGATTCCAAGGATGCGATCCCGACAACGACACCATTCAATGCGACGGACCCGACAACCTACAACAATTCGTCGTCAATCACCATTTACGACAGTCTCGGCGATTCGCACGTTTTGCAGTCCTATTATGTCAAGACTGGACCGACAGCTGCCGCACCCGCAGGTACGGAAGGCACATGGGCAGTGTATGCGACGCTTGACAATACGGAAGTCAGCGGCACTGTTCCCCCGACGCCGATTGGCAACCTCGCCTTCACCACGGCCGGCGCGGTTGACACAACAGCGACGACTCTGCCATTTGTGTTGAATAATCTGAATGTCACTACCGGTGCCATTTCGCCGCTCGGCTCCAATACACCCGCCGGCGGGGTTACGCTCGATTTCACGGGAGCGACCCAATACGGCGCTGCGTTTGCAACGACGGCACTGACTCAGGACGGATTCACATCGGGCCAATTGTCCGGTTTCAGCGCAAGCGCGGACGGCACGATTGTCGGTAGCTACACAAATGGACAATCGAAAACGCTTGGGCAGATTGCACTGGCCAGTTTCACCGACCCCAACGGCTTGCAAAACCTTGGCAACAATCAATGGGCCGCCACGGCAACTTCGGGGACGCCGTTAGTCGGCGTGCCTGGCACCGGCACCTTGGGGGTGTTGCAATCGTCCGCGACAGAGAATTCAAATGTCGATTTGACCAGCCAGTTGGTCAACATGATCACGGCGCAGGAAGATTATCAGGCGAACGCGCAGACTATCAAGACCGAGAACGAATTGCTTCAAGTGCTCGTGACGTTGCGATAATGCATAGTCCTGAAATCATCCGATACGTCATGGGCGCCTAGGAGAATATTATGGATCGCCTGATATACACGGCCATGAGCGGTGCCAAGCATATTCTGGAACAGCAGGCCACGACGTCGAATAACCTGGCCAATGCGACGACGACGGGGTTTCGCGCGCAGATCGATGCCTTTCGCGCGGTACCTATCGTGGGAGACGGATTGCCAACGCGCAGCTTCGTGGTTGATGCGACTGTCGGCAGCAATTTTGCATCGGGTGGTATCCAGCAAACCGGGCGTGCACTCGACGTGGCAGTGCAGGGTGACGGCTGGCTGGTGGTGCAGGCTGACGACGGCAGCGAAGCCTACACACGCAACGGTGCCTTGAAGGTTAGCGAAAATGGCATATTGCAGACGCAAAACGGGCAAAACATCGCCGGCGTTGACGGGCCGATCAGCATTCCGCCGAATGTCGCGGTCAGTGTCGGTGTCGACGGCACTGTTTCGGCCATCGATACCACGACTTCGCCCAGTTCGTTGAGCACGCTAGGCCGTCTGAAGCTGGTCAATCCTCCCGCTCAAAATCTGGTGCGCGGCGATGACGGTTTGTTTCGCACGCGCGCCGGCGTTGCAGCCGAGGCCGATCCGAACGTCAACGTGGCAGGCGGCGCGCTTGAGGGAAGCAATGTCAACGTGATCGATTCGATGGTCAACATGATCAACCTGTCGCGCCAGTTTGACTTGCACATGACGATGTTGAAGACGGCCGAAACGACAGAAACTTCGGCCGACCAGATACTGACGATCAGTTGAGATGCACATTAGGAATTTTCGGAGAAACAAATGATACGCTCGCTATGGATTGCCAAAACCGGGATGGAAACGCAGCAGACTGCGATGGACGTCATTTCCAACAACTTGGCCAACGTCAGCACGAGCGGCTTCAAGCGCGCACGGCCGGTGTTCGAAGATTTGCTGTACCAGACGGTACGCCAGCCTGGCGCGCAATCTTCGCAGCAAACCGAATTGCCCTCGGGCCTGCAACTCGGCACCGGTGTGCGTACGGTGGCGACCGAGCGGATGTTCGATCAGGGTAACCTGCAACAGACCAGCAATCCGCTCGATGTGGCAATCCAGGGTTCGGGTTTTTTCCAGGTGTTGATGCCGGACGGCACCACGGCCTATACCCGCGACGGTTCGTTTCAGACCAACAGCCAGGGGCAACTTGTCACGGCAAGCGGGTACCCCGTGCAACCGGCAATCACGATTCCGGCCGCCGCGCAGACCGTGACGATAGGCGCGGACGGCACGGTCTCAATTACCCAGCAAGGCTCGGTGGCAACGACACAGGTCGGAACGCTGCAACTGGCCAGCTTCATCAATAATGCGGGGCTGGAGAGCAAGGGTGACAATCTTTATGCCGAGACCAGTGCCTCCGGCACTGCCAGTACGAATACGCCAGGCACGAATGGCACGGGTACGCTGCAGCAAGGCTATGTCGAAACCTCGAACGTCAACGTGGTCGAGGAAATGGTCAACATGATCCAGACCCAGCGCACCTATGAATTGAACAGCAAGGCAATCACCACTTCGGACCAGATGTTGCAGACGCTCTCGCAATTGTGATCGCCAGCCTATTTGTTTTCGTTTCTTTTGCTCGTGGGACGGCTTGCAGTACAGGCCGTTCGAATCAGGAGTCGGTATCATGAAATTGTTATACGCCGCTGTACGCAGGATATCGCTCGGGCTGACGATGGCTATTGTCGCAGGCTGCGCCGTCGTGCCGCCAACAGTTGTGCAGCATCCAAGTTCGGTGCGGCCGGAGCGCGTCGTCGTGACCCAGGGCAATGGGTCGATCTATCAGGCTGCGGCCTATCGTCCCTTGTTCGAGGATTCCCGCGCCCGCATGATCGGCGATGTCCTCATCATGACCATCAGTGAAAATACCAGTGCCGGCAAGACTGCAGCGAATTCCGATACCAAGGCTGGCAGTGTCACTTATGCGGCGCCGGTCCTGCTAGGGTCGACCAATACCAAGGCAGCATTCGGCACATCGTCGTCCAACAAATTCAGCGATGCCGGCGCAATCAGTTCTTCCAATAATTTCACCGGTACGATGGGTTTGACGGTGCTTGACGTGCTGCCGAACGGCAACCTGCTTGTCAGTGGCGAGAAGCAGATTTCCCTCGATAAAAGCATCGAGTACATACGCTTTTCCGGCGTTGTGAGCCCACAGACCATCGTCGGCAATACCGTATCGTCAACCCAGGTTGCCGATGCGCGCGTCGAATATCGCACCAACAGCCACTACGACACTGCGGAACTCATGTCGGAGCTTTCGCGCTTCGTGCAGAGCCTGGCGCCATTCTGAGAATCGGGAATCCTGGGTAGCACTATGATGAAATTTCTGAAGCAAAATTCGAAGACGGTACTTTTTGGCCTGATCGGCGGCCTGATGTGCATGACTACGCCGCTGCTCGCCCAGGCGGAGCGTGTGAAGGATCTTGCTTCGATCCAGGGTGTGCGGGAAAACCAGTTGATTGGATACGGCCTCGTCGTCGGTCTCGACGGCAGCGGCGACCAAACCACGCAGACGCCTTTTACCATTCAAAGTGTGTTGAACATGCTGCAGCAGATGGGCACCAATCTGTCCCCGACGCAAGCGGCCAATCTGCAATTGAAAAATGTTGCGGCCGTCGTGGTGACGGCATCCCTGCCTTCGTTCGCGCAACCGGGTCAACTGCTCGACGTGACGGTGTCCTCGATGGGCAATGCCAAGAGCCTCTCGGGCGGCACTTTGCTGATGACGCCCTTGAAAGGCGCAGACGGCAAAGTATACGCAATGTCCCAAGGTAACATATTGGTCGGCACGACTGGCGGTGTCCTCCCGGGCGCCAAGGCGATTCCGAACCACTTCAGCGTCGGGCGGATCACCGGCGGTGCGACAGTCGAACGCACCGTTGCGGCGGGACTAGGGCAGGGCAACATGATCTATCTTGAACTCAACGATTCCGACTTTACAACAGCCAGCCGGGTGGTCGATGCCGTGAATCAACGCTTTGGCGCCGATACCGCTTCGGCACAGGACGGCAGAGTAATTCGCATACGTGCCCCGCTCGGCAGCGACGAGCGCGTTGCGTTTCTCGGTGCACTGGAAAGCGTCAGTGTCACGCCCGCCGCAATGAACGCGAAGGTAATCGTCAATGCACGCACGGGTTCGGTCGTGATGAATACCACGGTCACGCTGGAGCCATGCGCGATATCGCACGGCAATCTGTCCGTGGTGGTGAATTCGGAACCGCCACCGGCTGCAGCGGGTGCGCGTGGGGCGGCCGCCGCGGCGCCACAAATCGAAGTTGCCAAGGATAGCGGCCAGGTGTTGATGGTCAAGGGTGGGGCTTCGCTTTCCGAAGTGGTCAAGGCATTGAACGCAATCGGCGCAACGCCCCAGGATTTGCTGTCGATCCTGCAGGCCATGAAGGCGGCAGGTTCGCTGCGTGCCGAGTTGGACATCATCTAATCGATCGAGGTTGCCATGATCAGAAATTCCAACACCGCAAACAATCTTGCACTCGATGCAAATAACTTGAGCGATTTGCGTGTGGCGGCCAAGAAAAATTCGCCCGAGGCGCTCAAGGCCACGGCCAAACAATTTGAAGCCTTGTTCGTCAACATGATGATGAAGAGCATGCGCGATGCCACACCGCAAGACGGGCCGATGGATAGCGATCAGAGCAAGCTCTTCACCTCCATGCTGGATCAGCAGATGAGTGAAAAAATTGCCAATCGCGGCGTCGGACTGGCCGATGTGCTGGTGCGCCAGATGACGAATAATCCGAACGGGCGCGGCGGGCAGAAATTGGCCGAACAGTCATTTGAGCCGCACATGGAACCTGTTGTGGCACCGCATGGTCCAACCAACGTGAATGCGCCGGTTGGCAGCTTCAAGCCGCAGGCGCCGCACGTGAAAGCTTTTCAGGACGCCATGAGCGGCCATGCCGAGGAAGCCAGCCGCGCGACCGGTATCCCGGCCAAATTCATGCTGGGGCAGGCAGCACTGGAGAGCGGCTGGGGCAAACATGAGCCCAAGGCGGCAGATGGCAGCACGAGCCACAACCTGTTCGGGATCAAGGCCACTTCCGGTTGGACCGGAAAAGTTGTCGAGGCGCCAACGACTGAATATTTACATGGCGTTCCGCAGACTGTCATGCAGAAATTTCGTGCCTATGGCTCCTACGCGGAAGCGTTTCACGATTATGCCCACATGCTGTCGCGCAACCCGCGCTACGGCAATGTCATTTCCGGGTCGCACGACGCAACCAGTTTCGCTCAGGGTTTGCAAAAGGCCGGCTATGCAACTGATCCCCATTACGCGACCAAATTGAGCAATATTATCAATCGGTCATTGGTGTAGGGGCGCAGTAACGCGGGTCTGATTGCCATTTGCGCAAGGTTTTGCAATTGTTTGCAAATTCATTTTCTGCACCATGGATCAAGTTCGCGGCCGGCATGCCGTAAACAAACTAGATACCCGATAAAGCGTAAAAGAAAATGAGCATTCTCAATATTGGTCAAAGTGCATTGGCGGCGGCGCAGCTGGGGTTGGCCACGACCTCGAACAACATCGCCAATGCCAGCACGCCAGGATATAACCGCGAACAGATTTTGCAAACTGAGGCGGGCGGACAAAACACCGGTTCCGGTTTCATCGGCGCAGGTGCCAACGTTCAAAGCATACAGCGCCTGTACAACAGTTTCCTGGCAACGCAGCAGAACAATGCCCAATCCCAGTATTCGAGCCTCAATACCAATTACACGCAAATTTCGCAGATCAACAATATGTTTGCCAATTCGACGGCAGGTTTGTCGCCGTCGATACAGAGTTTTTTCAACAGTATTCAGACCGCCTCGTCCAATCCAAGCGCCGCCTCGTCGCGCGAGACAGTGCTCACCTCGGCGCAAGCCCTGGCTTCGCAGTTCCAGAGCACCAGCGCGCAATTAAGCCAGATCAGCGACGGCATCAATACTCAACTTGGCTCGACGGTGCAAAGCATCAACAACTATGCGACGCAAATCGCCAGTTTGAATCAGTCGATTCAGGATGCCGAAGCATCGAATGCCGGGCAACCGCCGAATTCCTTGCTTGACCAACGCGATCAGGCTGTCACGAGCCTCAGCCAGTTGACTGGTGTGACGATAGTCAACCAGGGCAGCGGCTACAACGTCTTTATCGGCAATGGCCAGCCGCTCGTGGTTGGCACGCAGCCTTACCAACTGGCGACGATGCAATCGCCGACCAACGTCAGCCAGTTGGTTGTCGGTTATGTCACACCGGGCGGGACGCACGAAATTCCTCAAACCAGCCTGACCGGCGGATCGCTGTCGGGCTTGCTGCAATTCCGCTCGCAAACACTGACGCCGGCGCAAAACGCACTCGGGCAAATGGCGATCGGATTGGCCGATACGGTGAATTCGCAACAGCAACTGGGACAGGATTTGAACGGCAATCCCGGCGTCTCCATGTTCACCAGTGGTATACCGACGACATCGCCGAACACCAACAATCTCGGCAATATGCAGGTCACAACGACAATCGCGAATTCCGGTGCGCTGACATCGAGCAATTACACGTTGCAGTTTGATGGTACGAACTACAATCTGACCCGCCTTTCGGATAACTCACTGGTTTACCAGGGCGCGACATTCCCGCCTGCTTCTGCCGTTGACGGGCTCACGTTCACCTCGACAGGTGCGCCGAGCACGGGCGACACTTTCCTGATTCAGCCGACCGTTAATGGCGCTTCGGGATTTGGCGTCGCCATCACGAATATCGCGCAGATTGCCATGGCGGCGCCGATTGCGACGAGCGCACCGACCAGCAATACCGGCACGGGATTGATCAGTGCCGGTGTGGTGAATTCACCGCCGCCGCCCGACCCCAACCTGACGCAGCCGGTGACAATCACTTTCAACACGCCGCCGACGACCTATAACGTGACCGGAACAATTTCCGGCGCGCCGGCCACGACGAACTTGCCTTACACGGCCGGCAGCAACATCACCTTTAATGGTTGGACTGTACAGATCACGGGCAATCCCGGCGCCAACGACACATTCACTGTCGGGCCCAACACGAGCGGCGCAGGCGATAGTCGCAACGGCGTATTGATGGCCGGCATACAGACGACCAAGACGCTCAATAACGGCGGCACGAGCCTGCAAGGCGCCTATGCGCAACTGGTCAGCTCGGTCGGCAACCAGACCGCGTCGTTGCAGGCGACCAGCGTGGCTGCCAATACCCAATTGACCAATGCGACCAATGCGCAGCAGTCGGTTTCCGGCGTGAACCTCGATGAAGAAGCAAGCAAGTTGTTGCAATACCAGGAAGCCTACCAGGCCGCGGCGAAATTGATGTCCACCATCAATTCGCTATTCAGCAATTTGCTCAGTAGCTTGTAACAGGGAAAGCAAATTATGCGTATCAGCTCCAGTATGATTTATGCCGCAGGATCCGCCCAGATCAGCGATCTGCAGGCGCAATTGCTGCACACCCAGGAACAGATTGCCTCGGGTAGTTCGATCCTCACGCCGGCTGACAATCCGGTCAACGCTGCGCAGGCGCTGATCGTCTCCCAGTCGCAAGCAGACAATACCCAATATGCCGCCAATCGTCAGAGCGCAACCAACTCGCTGTCGCAGGAAGAAACTGCACTGGCGAGCGTCACGACTCTGATTCAGAATGCCCAGACGGCGATTGTCGACGCCGGCAATGGCAGCTATACGCTGCAGCAGAGGCAGGCAATTGCCACCAGCTTGCAGGGCAGTTATAACCAGTTGCTCGGCCTCGCCAACTCGCAGGACGGCAACGGCAATTACCTGTTTTCCGGATATCAATCCGGTACGGCGCCATTTTCGGTGACCTCGACAGGCGCGCAGTACAATGGGGACCAAGGCCAGACCGTGGTGCAGGTCGGGACGGCACAGCAGATTGCGATCGGTGACTCCGGAAACGCCGTGTTTGAGAATAACGTCACCGGAAACGGCCGCTTCACGACGGTGGCAGGTGCTGTCAATATTGGATCGGGCATCATATCCAGCGGATCGATCACAAACGCTGCCGCTTTGACCGGGGACACCTACAGCGTGACCTTCTCCGGCATCCAGACCAGTGCCGGCGGTGCCAATGCAGGAAATGGCGTGATTTCACCGGCGACCATTGCCAATGCCGCACAATTGAACGGCGATACCTATAATTTGAATTTCCACACGGGCGCGGGTGGCACGACCTACGATGTAGTCGACACCAACACCGGCAATACGATTGTCAACGGCGCGTCGTATACTGCAGGCCAATCCCTGAGCGTCGGGGGGGCACAATTCAATATCACGGGCAATCCGGCCAACGGCGACCAGTTCACCATGGTGGCCAATCCGACAACCTATACCGTGGCCGACCTCACCAATCCCGCATCGGCGACGGTTCCGCCGCCAAACCAGCCTTATGTGGCGGGGCAAGCGATTCAGTTTGACGGTTTGCAATTTGACGTGACCGGTGCGCCGTCCAATGGCGACACGTTTTCACTGGCGCCAAGTGCAAAGCAAAGCATATTTACCACCTTGACCAGCCTGATCAATCTACTCAATACGCCCACCGGAACAGGCGTGGCCGGCGAGACGAATCTGACGAATGGGTTGAACACGGCAAGCAACAATTTGAGCAGTGCGTTGAATAACATTTTGACGGTGCGCGCGTCTGTTGGGGCACGATTGAATGAGATGACTGCATTGAATACGGAGGGCAATAATCTCGGCCTGCAGTATTCGACTTCGCTCAACAGCTTGCAGGACTTGAATTATGCGCAGGCATTGTCGAGCTATTCGCAGCAGCAAACGACGTTGACCGCCGCCCAGCAATCGTTCGTCAAGATATCGAATTTGTCGCTGTTCAACTACCTGTAAATTCATTGCCGTCGCGGCGCTCGATCACCTGAGTGCCGGCAGTGCGGCCGCGGTCACGCGCTGCATGGTCGTGATCGCTTCTTCCATCAAATGCAACAAGGGCGTGGTCAGGTAAGGCAGGCTGATTGCGATCATGATGAAACCCACGCCCATCGTTACCGGAAATCCGATACCGAACAGATTCAATTGCGGCGCGGCACGCGTCAGGACGCCGAGCGCCAGATTGGTGATCAGCAGGGCTGCTACAATCGGCAACGCAAGCTGGAGGCCCGAGCTGAAGATGCGGCCGCCCCAGGTCACGATCATCAGCAAACGACCGCCCTCAAACGGATGATCGGAAATCGGCATGCTGGAGAAGCTGTCGATCAGGGTGGACAAGACCACGAGATGGATGTTGGCAGCCAGGTAGACCATGATCATCAACAGCGCAAAAAATTGGCTGACGGCGGAAGACTGACCCTCCGATTGTGGATCGAAAAAGGTGGCAAAACCCAGTCCCATGGTCAGTCCTGCCACAGTGCCAGCCATTTCCATCCCGGCAAACGCCATGCGCATCGCCAGGCCCATGGCCAGGCCAATGATCAACTGCTGCGCCAGTATCAACAATCCTGAGAGCGACATCGGGTCCATGGCCGGACCTGCCGGGACCGCAGGGGCTACCACCATCGCCAGCAGGAACGCCAAACCGACTTTGACGCGCGCGGGAATCTGACCGTTGTTGTAGAGCGGGGCCAATGCCATCAAGCCCAATATCCTGGTCATCGGCCAAAGGTAAGCCGCGATCAGCGTATTGAGTTGCGCACTGGTGATCGAAATCATCGGTGACGAGTCAGCCGATCATGCCCGGTATGCCGGTAAACAGTTCACGCATATAGTCGAGCATGATGGTCAGCATCCACGGGCCTGCAACGACCAGCGCGACGAAAATGCCGACCAGTTTGGGGATGAACGACAAAGTCATTTCATTGATCTGCGTGGCAGCCTGAAAAATACTGACGACCAGACCGATGACGAGCGCAACCAGCAGCATGGGTGCGGCAATCATCAATGCCACTTCCATCGCGTGGCGACCCATGGTCATGACGTATTCGGGATTCATTTTGCGGCCTCTTGGAATCGGGTAACAACGCGGCTAATAAAAACTTTGTGTGAGCGAGGTAATGAGCAGGCTCCACCCGTCGACCAGCACAAACAACATGATCTTGAACGGCAACGACACAGTGGAGGGCGATACCATCATCATCCCCATCGACATCAGAACACTGGCCACCACCATGTCGATGATTAAAAACGGTATGAAGATGGCAAAACTGATTTGAAACGCCGTCTTCAATTCACTTGTCACGAAGGCCGGAATCAGCACGCGCAACGGCACGTCTTCCGGTCCCTGCAGTTGCGGATTGTTCGATAGCTTCACATACAGTGCGAGGTCGGCCTGGCGCGTCTGCTTCATCATGAATGTCTTGAGCGGTGCTACACCTTTGTCCATGGCTTGCGACATCGTGATCTTGTTTTCCGATAACGGCTGCCATGCGTCTATGTAAATCTTGTCGAACACCGGCCCCATCACGAACAGCGTGAGAAACAGGGCCAGCCCGGTGATGACCTGATTCGGCGGCGCGCTCTGGACACCGATCGCCTGGCGCAGCAGCGACAATACAATGATGATGCGCGTGAAACTGGTCATCATCATCAATGCTGCCGGCAGGAACGACAGCGACGTCATCAACAGCAGCGTCTGCAGGCTCAGAGAATAGGTTTGGCCGCCGCCGGGCGCCGGTGTGCTGGTTACGGCCGGCAAGCCGGCGACCTGCGCCAACGCTTCGAAGGGCAGCGCGAGAATCAGCAGGGGAAGGAAACAGCGCAGAACGCGCAATGCACGCCGCATTGACGATGTATTACTGGCTGGCATTGCGTTTGTCGATCTTTTGTTTCAGCCAAACGGCGAACTGGTTGGCAGGGGGCGTCGCATCGACAGGTGCAACCTGTTCCTGGCGCGGCAGATTGGCCAGGGCACTTACCCTGCCCGGTGCGACGCCGACCACAATCCACTGATCTGCGATCTCAAGCACCAGAACCCGCTCGCGATTACCGACGCTCACGCCGCCGACAACTTTGACGACGCCGCCGGCTTGCGGGCGGCCCACACCCGCGCGCTTGAGCAGCCAGAGCACGCCGGCCATGGCGCCGAGCACGACCAGCAAGCCGAACAGGACCTTGAAGAGGTCGAGTGCCATGCTCGGCTGGTCTGCAGCCAGCGCGGTGCCGGAGGCGGCTAGCGACGCTGCCAGTGCTGACAACAGGCGAAGCCGGGTCATTTATTCAATTTCCTGATGCGTTCGGAAGGCGTAATGATGTCGGTCAGACGAATCCCGAACTTGTCGTTCACGACCACCACTTCGCCTTGAGCAATCAGACAGCCGTTAACCAGCACATCCATCGGTTCGCCGGCCATGCCGTCGAGTTCAACCACCGAACCTTGCGCCAGTTGCAACAGGTTCTTGATGGCGATCTTGGTACGACCGAGTTCCACCGTCAATTGCACCGGGATGTCGAGAATGAAGTCGATGTCGTTATGGGTTTCGCCCTTGACGCCCGCCGACAAGTCCTTGAAGACATTGGCCGCGGCTTGTTGCGTCTTCAGCGCTGCGGCTTCCGCTTCCGCCTGCTCGGCGATTGCCGCACCCCAATCGTCTTCTGCGGCGCTCTGTGCGTCATTTTCATCAGCCATGTTCATCTCCTTGCACAAAATCGTTGGTGCTATGGGTCAAGAGCTTTTCCACCTTGAGCGCGTATTGACCGTTCAGTCTTCCGTAGGTGCATTCCATCACCGGCACGCCGTCTATCTTGGCTTCGACCCGGTCCGGCACGGCGAGCGGAATGATGTCGCCGACCTGCATGTTCAAAATCTTGCCGAGCGTCGATTTGGCGACCCCGAGGTCAGCGATGATCTCGACTTCGGCGGTCTGAATCTGCTGCGTCATCAGGCGGATCCAGCGCTTGTCCATTTCCAGCGTTTCGCCCTGCAGGCTGCTCGTGAGCAGATCGCGGATCGGTTCGATCATGGAGTAGGGCGTGCAGAAATGCATTTCGCCGCTGACCGGCCCCAGCTCGATGGTAAATGTGGTCGATACCACGACCTCGTTCGGCGTGGCAATATTGGCAAACTGGGTATTCATTTCCGAGCGGATGTATTCGAACTCCACCGGGTACACCGGTTCCCAGGACTTGGAATACGTCTCGAACACAATATCGAGTATGCGCTGGATGATGCGCTGCTCGGTTTGGGTGAAATCGCGGCCTTCGACACGGGTGTGGAAGCGCCCGTCGCCGCCGAACAGGTTGTCGACCAGGAGAAACACCAGGTTCGGATCGAACACCATCAGCGCAGTGCCGCGCAGCGGCTTCATGTGCACAAGGTTGAGGTTGGTCGGCACCACCAGATTGCGAATGAATTCGCTGTACTTTGATACGCGCACCGGGCCGATCGATACTTCGGAACTGCGGTGCAAAAAATTGAACAGGCCGATGCGCAACAAACGCGCAAAGCGTTCGTTGATGATCTCAAGCGTCGGCATGCGACCGCGGACGATCCGCTCCTGGGTCGCGAGGTTATAAGGGCGTACGCCGGAATCGTCTTCCAGCGTGGTGCTCTCATCCTGATCGCCGTTGACGCCCTTGAGCAGGGCATCAACTTCTTCTTGAGAAAGAAAATTATCGGCCATGACGTTACTGAATCACAAACGAAGTAAAAAACACGTTGGATACGGCTTGCGGCGGCCCCTTCGGAGAAAATGGCTGATTGACGCTTGCAATGATTTCTTCGGTCAGCTTCTTTTTCCCTTCAACCGTCGTCAGCTCCGATGCCTTCTTGCTTGACAGCAGCAACAGCAAACGGCTGCGCACCTGCGGCATGAAATTCTTGATGGTCTCTTCCTGCGCCGCATCGGGCACCTGCAAGGTAAATGCCACCTGGAGGAATTGTTCCGTACCTTCCGATTGCAAATTCACCGTAAACGGCTCCATGGTCACAAACATCGGGGCTTTCGCCGGTTCGCTCTTGGCTTCCTTCTTTTCCTCTGCTGCGCTTGCTCCGCCGCGCAGGAACAGGAAGGCACCGCCGCCTGCAGCACTGACAATGACCAACGCCCCAACAATCAGCAGGATCAGCTTTTTCTTGGATTTCTTTGGCACAGGTGCCTCGACCACTTCCGGGGTGACCGGTTTTGCTCCTGCTTTTGGCGCTGCCTTGGGGGCTGTAGCCATGTAATTCCTCCTTGGATTGCAATCATTATCAAGAAAAAGTTGAACGCAGGATACCTTGAACAGAAGGGGAAGTCTCGACGTATTCAGGCGTTCTTTTGCGAAGCAAAAATCGGGCGCTGGCGCAAATACCCGCCGTGCCGCCAGTTATCTTGCCGCAAGAGGGCTTGACGTAGCCGTGAAACCTCGACCGTTGCTGTCTGCAGTTCCTCTGCTTTTCATTGTAATCCACCCTGAGCCCCGCAGGAGAATGAGTGTGGGCAATCCTGTGGGGGCGGGGTAGGGGAAAAGGGCGGCCGCGCGGCCGGAATTCAGGCGAAGGTATCGACCAGACCGATGCCGCCGCTGTGATGCACGGGCTGGGTGCTGACGACGCGGGTGTCGATTGGGTCCACTGCTTGCCCTCTGCTGCCATTGGATTTGTGCGCGCTCTGCTCGGCAAAATTCTGTTGTTGTTGCGCATTTCCAGCATTGACTGACGTTTGGCCCAATTGAATACCGGCGTCGCCGAGCATTTCACGCAGCTTCGGCATGGCCGATTCCAGCGCCTGGCGAACTTCGGGTTGGGCTGCAGTGAAGGTTGCGGTTGCGTGTGAATTGGTCACGTTCAGGACCACCTGCATCGGGCCCAGGTCGGGTGGGTTCAGGGTCAGCGACGCGCTTTGCTGGCCGCCGGCCACCATCCATACAACTTTTTGTCCCAGGGCCTGATCCCAGCCTGAACTGCCGACCTGAGGCGTCAGCTTGTCATTCGCGCCAATGACTTGCGCAGCCGCGCCGGTGGTCTGCAATATGTTTTGTGCAACAGGAATCGCTGTGGCTGCCGCATTGGATGCCGAGTCGATGGCGGCCGCGCTTCTTGCCGCCGCGGCATCGAGATCGGCGAGGCCGGCGGCAATGTCTTTTTGTGCTGCCGCAGCAAGATCCAGGGCCGGTTGCGGCACGGCACTCTTGACATCGACGGTGGGCAAGGAACCGGCCTGATCTTTCGGCGTCGAGGCAGCCGATGCGGTATTGGCGTTGCTGTCGAGAATATTGCCTTTTGCCGCGTCTTTCAAGGATACGGCAGGCGAGGGCAAGCTTGCATCTTTGAGGGCCGCGCCAGTCGAAGCTTGGGCTGCCTGATCGGCTGCGCTACTCACCGCAGCCTGAAAATTGGCGAGCGCAGCCTGGGCATTGCCGGCGCTTGTACAGGATGTCAGGGCGGAGAGCGCCGCACTGCTGTCGGTCGTGGTCGTGGTTACGCTGCCATCGGCAGTGACGGGCTGCTGGATATTGGAAACTAGCGCAAGCAATTGCGCCGGACCGCTGGCCGCGCCGGCATCGACCCCGGTGTTGGCGCTGCCATTTGTGGTATTGGCAGTGCCGCCGTCCGAGCCGTCGGCGTGGTTGTGCGCAGACTTCAATTTGCCGCCTTTTCCGCTGGAAGCAGTGCCCGAGGTACTGCCGGTCTGCTGGTCGGGTGCGGTATTGTTGCCGTCCTGGTTCTGTGTATTTGACGGCGTTTGCGGCGCGGGCGAATTGGCCTTGGGGCCGCCATTGGTCTGTTGCGCCAACACCTGCCCAAATGAGGTTTCCGGCTGCTGGCCGTTGCCCGTCTTGGAGACGGAAGGGGCGGGCCCTGTGCCGGCCACGTTGATAACTGGAACTGGTTTCATAGGTGCCGCCGTGTCTGGTGTCTTGCTTCGTGCTTCGCTCAATATCGCTTGTGCTGTCCCGCTCGTGCCGCGTGCTCGTCATTCATTTTTTGATCTTTCTTGTTCTCGCGCTGCTGTTCTTCCTTGACAGCGCGGCTTGCAAGCGTGCCATACGACATGCGCTTGCGTTCGCTCGCCTGCCATGCGCCTTTTTCTCGCGCCACGCCGTTTTCCGCATCCCTGACGACCTGTTGCTGTCCCGCAATTGCCTCGTCAAGTTTTTCGATGAATGCCTGAAAATTGCGATAGCCCATCGGTGACAAACCTTGTGCCATCTTTGCCTGAAATCGACTGGCGTATTCCTCGCGGTACTTCTGCAGCAATTCCAGCTTTTTTTCCGCCTTGTCGGTCATGCTAATGGCATTGCCGAGACGCTTTGCGGCTTCATCCGTCGCAGCCGTCGCCAGATCAATGAGGGTGTCCAGAGCCGATTTGGTGGCCATAGTGTCGATTATAGGTTTGCGTTACCTGTCGCTATCATTGGAATAGAGCGGTTAGTTGCCCCAAACTCTGCGCTATGCTCGATTGTTCGTTGATGTCTTGTTGCAAAAATGACTCGATCTTGCCATGCAGCTGGATTGCTTCGTCCAACACCGGATCCGTACCTGCATTATAGGCGCCGACACTGATCAAGTCGCGGCTGCGTTCGTAACGGGAGAACAGTTGTTTCAGGCGTCGCGTCAGCTTCAGATGCTCGGGCGAAACGATGCTGTGCATGGCGCGGCTGATCGATTGTTCGATATCGATGGCGGGATAATGACCGCTTTCGGCGAGCGTACGGTTGAGCACGATATGGCCGTCGAGAATCGCACGTGCCGAATCGGCAATCGGGTCCTGCTGGTCGTCGCCCTCGGTCAGGACGGTGTAGAAAGCGGTGATCGAACCGCCGCCTTCCTTGCCGTTTCCCGCGCGCTCAACCAGGATGGGCAGTTTGGCAAACACGGACGGCGGATACCCCTTGGTTGCCGGCGGCTCGCCAATGGCCAACGCAATTTCGCGCTGTGCCATGGCATAACGGGTCAGGGAATCCATGATCAGCAAAACATTCTTGCCCTGGTCGCGGAAATGTTCGGCGATTGTGGTGGCATAGGCTGCACCCTGCAGGCGCATCAGAGGCGGCGTGTCGGCCGGCGCCGCCACAACCACGGAACGGGCCAGGCCGACGGTGCCGAGAATTTGTTCGATGAATTCCTTGACCTCGCGGCCACGTTCGCCAATCAGACCGACGACGATCACGTCGGCGCTGGTATAGCGCGCCATCATGCCAAGCAGGACGCTCTTGCCTACGCCGGACCCGGAGAACAGGCCCATGCGTTGACCTCGGCCTACCGTCAACATACTGTTGATGGCACGCACACCGACGTCGAGTGTTTCGACTATCGGTGCGCGGGTAAGCGGGTTGACCGCACGCACATTGAGCGGCGCGGCGTGGGTGGTGTTGATCGGTCCGAGATTGTCGAGCGGCCGGCCGGCACCGTCCAGCACCCGGCCAAGCAACTCTTCGCCAACCGGCAAATGGCGTGCACGATCGCTTGGGCGGCGCCGCGGATGTTCAACCGAACCTGGTCGCGGCAGGGTTTGTGCCGCCTCGATGGGAAACACGCGCGTGCCCGGCACAACCCCCTCAACATCGCTTTGCGGCATCAGAAACAGCTTGTCGTTGGCAAACCCAACCACCTCCGCTTCGATACGAGTGCCGCCGGGGAGCGGGATATTGCAAGCGCTGCCGACGGCAAGCTTCAAGCCGATGGCTTCCATCACCAGGCCGGTCACGCGCGTGACGCGGCCCGATACCTGCATCGGCTCGGTAAGCGCCAGTACGGCGCTGCAATCGCGCAGATAGGACTGCCAACGTTTGCTGCCGGTGGATGCGTCGCTCATGCCTGATTCATGCCTCGCTCATGCCTCGTTCGTTTGTGCTGTACTGTGGTCTATTTGTCCAGCCAGCCGGTGGCTTGGCCAAGGCTGGCTGCGATGCGTTCCCAGCGCCCGGTGATCGAGGCGTCGATCTGGTTGGTGGCAGTTTCGATGCGGCAGCCGCCACGCTCAAGGTGCATATCTTCGGCAATGCGCCAACCGGCCTTTTCCAACTCGTCATGCATGTGCTCCTTGACGAGGTCCGCGTCCTGCGGATGCAGAAACAGCAGGGCAGGTTGTTGCAGGCTGCCCAGATAGCGTATGGATTCGCCCACGATGGGCAGGACCAGCTCGGGCTGAACATCCAGCGCAGTTTTCAGCATGGCCTTCGACAGATCAAGCGCGAGGTTAAGCAGGTCCTCGGCGATCACGTCGTCTGCGCGCGCCACTTCGCCGGCAAATGACGCGGCCAAACTGACAAATTGGCCGCGTTCTACCGCTGCAGCGGCGCGGCCTTCTTCCAGACCGCGCGCCCGGCCTTCGGCCAGACCTTCCGTGCGCCCCTGTTGCCGGGCTTCCTCTCGCAATGCGTCGAGCTCGGCGTTGAATTTGGCCAGGGCCACTTCAGGCGGCACAGCTGCCGCGGCCGGCGGTGGAGGCGGCACCTGGGACGGGCGATCGTCACCGAAGGAGGCAAGCTCCCAGCGCTGGTAGGCAGTCTGCTTTTCCTTGGGGACGACGTTAGACATACGCGTCGTCGCCCTTCGCACCTAGCATGATCTGGCCCTCGTCTGCCAGGCGGCGTACGATTTGCAGGATTTCCTTTTGCTGCGCTTCGACTTCGGACAGACGCACCGGGCCCTTGGATTCGAGGTCTTCGCGCATCATTTCTGCTGCACGCTGCGACATGTTCTTGAAGATCTTCTCGCGCAATTCCTGCGGCGCGCCTTTCAAGGCGACGATCAGCGATTCGGATTGCACTTCGCGCAGCATGACCTGGATACCGCGGTC
>DATBQE010000006.1:0-50785 GCA_036561005.1 Burkholderiaceae bacterium
CAGAACGAGTCGAAGCGAAATGGGTGGGAAAAGGGCCCAATTTGGCCTCGCTTTTGAGGACTGTAGCCGTAGCTACAGCCGGAAAAACGGGGGCGAAGTGGGACTTTTCTCCATCCATTGCAGCCGACTCGCTTCTGCCGCGCAGACTCCTACGCCCGACATACATCCGGCTAGCCGCTCAACTTCTCCGCCAGACTCCTCGCCAGCGAGCGCCCGCCTTCGCTCAACGTGATATAGGTGCGGCCGCTATGCTCAAACAATTCGGTCTCTCGCTTGAGCGTGGCCGAGAAATTGTTCGTGTCATGGCATGCATGCTCCTTGCAGGCTTTGCGAATGTCTTCGAGAGGCGTGTGCTCGACACCCAGCAATGAATTGGCATAGCTGACGAGCAGCGCTGCACTCACGGTTTTGTGCTTCATGCTACTGCCAGGCAGGTCCCTGAGCAGTTCGATGGCGCCATCCGCACCGATGCCGTACAGCTTGGCATATTTGGCGATGGCGGTTTTCTTGCGCCGTGCCGGTGCGGCGGCATCGGAAATCAGGCGTTCGACAAAAATGCCGTCTTGCCGGGGTTCGCCCCGGAATTCCATTTGCAGACGCGCGAGTTGGTGCGCGACAAAATCTTCGCTGCCCTCGATTTCAACGGTGCCTTGCCCCATTGAAACGACGGCACGCGCAGTCGTTGCTGTTGCCATTTTCCCCCTCCATATCCACCGTCATGATGGCTGATTGGTCACATGCTGTATCGCATCTTGCCAATCGGCGCAGGCAATGCCGGTAGTGAATTTCAGTCTGCACGACGAAAGCCGCCGTGCATCTTCATTACGTGACCAGGGCAGGCTTCACCTAGTTGGAAACAAATAAAAACGTACCTTCCCCAATTGCGGGAAACACTGACTGAAGTGGGGAGGAGAAGCGAATGCCCGTGCCTGTTTGCGCGACTTGCATTGCATAACAGCCATGCCGTCGCCAAAATCACAGCAGCATCATAACTGTCAATTCTGACAATTAAAATTTCGCGAATTGATGCTTAATGACACCACTTGATGCTCGATCAGCATCACATAGAATCATTATTGGAATTTCACTCTCGAAACTGCCGGGCACGCTATGATCTTGCGTGTCACCCACCGGGCGACACGCTGCTTTATTTTGGCGCAATGACGCTGGTAGATTCAGCGAGTGTTTCGGACCCGGCTCCCGCCACTCCCCCCAGCGCCTTGTATAGGGTCACGAGATTGTTCGCCTTGGCCAGCTTGATGCCGATCAGGTTATGTTGCGCGGCATACAGCGAGCGCTGCGAATCGAGCACCACAAGATAGCTATCTACCCCATGCTCAAAGCGCGCAGACGACAGCTTGAAACTCTGCGCTGTTGCATCGACCAGCGATTGTTGTGCCTCCAGTTGCGCGCCCAGTGTCCCATGGTCGGCCAATGCGTCGGCCACTTCGCGGAAGGCGCTCTGAATGGTTTTTTCGTATTGCGCGACGTAAATCGCGCGATTCGTTTTCGCTACCTTGAGGTTGGCGATATTGCTGCCGCCGTCGAATATCGGCAGGTTCAATTGCGGCGAGAACAGCCAGGTGCGCGAACCGGACTTGAACAAGCCCGATAGCTGCGGGCTGGCCGTGCCCACTGATGCTGTCAGGCTGATGCTGGGGAAAAATGCCGCGCGCGCCACGCCGATGTCGGCGTTGGCGGCCTTCAACTGGTGTTCCGCTTCCAGAATATCGGGCCGGTTTTCCAGCAGGTTTGACGGCAGGCCGGCAGCGGGTTCGCGCACGGTATCGATCGCCGTGAGCGGTTTGGTTGGAAGCAAATCGGCCGGCACCGCGGCACCTGCCAGCAGGGTCAGACTGTTGATGTCCTGCGCAATCAGCCCGGTGTAACGTGCCAAGTCACCGCGCGCCGTATCGAGGGCGGTTTGTTGCTGGCTCAAATCGAGTTGCGAAGCGGCACCCAGTTCAAAGCGCCGCTTGCTCATGTCATAGGAAGCGCGCTGGTTCTTCAAGGTATCTTGCGACAGCGACAGATGTTCCTGGTCGGCGGCGAGGTTGAGGTAGGCGGTGGCGACTTGCGCAATCAGGCTGATCTGCGTGCTGCGATGCGCCTCTTCCGTGCCCAGGTATTGTTCGAGGGCCTCGTTCTTGAGATTCTGCACGCGGCTGAAGAAGTCGAGCTCGTAGGCACTGAAGCCGAGGCCGGCGCTGTATTCGTGCGAAACCAGGCGCGACCCTGTCGGCGAGAGATCGGCGGGGGTCAGTGCACTGGTGCCGGCGGCGCTGGCGTTAATGCGCGGGAACAACTGCGCGCCCTGAATCTGGTATTGCGCCTGTGCTTTTTCAATTGACAAGGCAGCGACGCGCAGATCGCGGTTATTGGACAACGCCAGTTCGATCACTTTCCTCAGGTTGGCATCGAGGATGAAATCATGCCAGTCTGCCTTATCGAAAGACTTGCCGTCTGTCGCATTGGCGCCATAGGCAGGCCCGGTGGGCCAATTGCCGGCTACCGGCGCGGCGGGCCGCTGGTAATCCGGCGCGAGGTTGACGCAGGCGGCCAGGCAGGCGGCCGCACCAATGGTGAAAACGAGATGTCGCATATCAATGGCCTCCTGCTTCGACTGTTGTTGCGGCAGGTGGCGCCTTGCCGTCGCCGCTGAACACACGGCGCACCAGCACGAAGAACAGGGGCACGAAGAAAACACCAAGGATCGTTGCGCTGATCATGCCGCCCAGCACGCTGGTGCCGATTGCATTCTGGCTGCCGGAACCCGCGCCATGGCTGATTGCCAGCGGCAACACACCGAACATGAAAGCCAGCGAGGTCATCAAAATCGGACGCAGACGCATGCGCACCGCAGACAGCGTCGCATCGATCAGGCTCATCCCGATTTCCATCTGGTGCTTGGCGAATTCCACGATCAGAATGGCGTTCTTGGCCGAGAGGCCGACCGTGGTCAGCAAGCCAACCTGCAAATATACGTCGTCGGCGAAGCCGCGCATGGTTGCCGCCAACAAGGCGCCGAGGATACCCAACGGCACCACCAGCATCACGGCAAACGGTATCGACCAGCTCTCATACAGCGCGGCGAGACAGAAGAAAACGAACAGCAACGAGATGGCATACAGGGCCGGCGCCTGCGAGCCGGAACTGTGCTCCTGGTCGGACAAACCGGTCCATTCGAAGCCGATGCCGGGCGGCAGTTGCGCCACCAGTTTTTCCATTTCGGCCAGCGCCTCGCCGGAGCTGCGCCCTGGTGCGGCCTGACCCTGGATTTCGACCGAGGGCAAGCCATTGTAGCGTTCGAGGCGCGGCGAGGCATAGGCCCAATGGCCGGAAGCGAAGGCGGAGAACGGCACCATCGCGCCGGCGGCATTGCGCACATACCATTTGCCGATGTCCTGCGGCAGCATGCGCGATGGGGCGTCGCCCTGCAGATACACTTTCTTGGTGCGCCCCTTGTCGATGAAGTCGTTGACGTAGGCACTGCCCCAGGCGGCGCTCAGGTCGGCGTTGATATCGCCCAGCGAAAGTCCCAGGGAGCCCGCCTTCTGTTGATCAACGTCGAGCCGGTATTCCGGTGTGTCGTCCTGTCCATTGGGGCGAACGGCGAACAGGATCGGGTCCTTGGCGGCCATGCCGAGCAACTGGTTGCGTGCTTCCATCAATTTCTCGTGGCCGAGGCCGGCGCGGTCCTGCAACTGCATGTCGAAACCGCTGGCGTTGCCCAGTTCCAACGCAGCCGGCGGGGCAAAGGCAAACACCATGGCATCGCGAATCTGCGAGAACTTGCGCATGGCGCGTGCCACCACGGCTTGCGCGCGTTGTTCAGGAAGAGGCCGCTCGTCCCACGGTTTCAGGCGGACGAAGGCGAGGCCGGCATTTTGCCCGCTGCCGCCGAAGCTGAAGCCGGCCACGCCGAACATCGTTGCCACGGAATCTTTCTCGTCGACCAGGAAGTGATGCTCGACCTGCTCGATAACCTTGAGCGTGCGCTCCTGTGTGGCGCCGGCAGGCAGCACAATCTGGCTATACAAAATGCCCTGGTCTTCATCGGGCAGGAAGCCGCTGGCCTGACGCACGAACAGCGCGCCCATCGCCACGACAATGACGACATAGATCACCAGGTAAGGCGCGCCGCGATGGATGATGCGCTTGACCGAGCCCTGATACGCGTCGCTCGACTTGTCGAAATTGCGGTTGAACCAGCCGAAGAAGCCGCGGTGTTCGGCGTGTTTGCCGTGATCGAGCGGCTTGAGCAAGGTGGCGCACAGGGCCGGCGTCAGCACCAGCGCCACCACCACCGATAACACCATGGCCGATACGATGGTGATGGAAAACTGGCGGTAAATCACCCCGGTGGAGCCGCCGAAAAAGGCCATGGGAATGAACACCGCCGACAGCACCAGCGCAATGCCTACCAGCGCACCGGTGATTTGGGTCATGGATTTTTGCGTGGCCTCCCTGGGAGGCAAGCCTTCTTCACGCATGACGCGCTCGACGTTTTCCACCACCACAATCGCATCGTCCACCAGCAGCCCGATGGCCAGCACCATACTGAACATGGTCAAGGTATTGATGGAGAATCCGCAGGCATTCAATACGCCGAAGGTGCCGAGCAACACAACCGGCACGGCAATCGTCGGAATCAGCGTGGCGCGGAAATTTTGCAGGAACAGGTACATCACCAGGAACACCAGTACGACGGCCTCGCCAAGCGTCTTGACCACTTCGGTGATGGAAATCTTGACGTAGGGCGTGGTGTCATAAGCGACGACTGCCTTCATGCCGGCCGGGAAAAACTTTGACAGTTCTTCGATCTTTGCCTTGACGGCGACGGCCGTGTCAAGCGCATTGGCGCCGGTTGACATCTTGATGGCAATGCCGGTTGCCGGCTTGGTGTTAAAGCGTGCCAGCGTGCTGTAGTTCTCGCTGCCAAGCTCGATGCGCGCCACGTCTTTCAGGTGCACCGTTGCGCCGCCGCCCGTGGTTTTGAGCAGGATCATGCCGAACTGCTGCGGTGTCTGTAGCCGCGTTTGTGCGGTGATGGTGGCGTTGAGTTCCTGGCCGTGCACCGAAGGCGTGCCGCCCAGTTGGCCAGCCGACACCTGTGCATTTTGCGCCTGGATGGCGGCACTCACATCGATCGGCGTCAGCTTGTAGCTGTTGAGTTTGGCCGGGTCGAGCCAGATGCGCATAGCATATTGCGCGCCGAACAGGGTTACATCGCCCACGCCCTTCACGCGGCTCACGGAATCGAGCACGTTGGCCGCAACAAAGTCGGCCAGGTCGAATTGCGTCATGCTGCCGTCTTCCGAAACAAAAGCTTCGACCATCAGGAAGTTCTTGGTCGACTTGGCCACCGTCAGGCCGGCCTGCTGCACAACCTGCGGCAGCAAGGGCATGGCCAGTTGCAGTTTGTTTTGCACCTGCACCTGGGCGATATCGGGATTGGTGCCGTTTTCGAAGGTGAAGGTAATTGCGACTGCGCCGGAAGAATCGCTGGTCGACGCCATGTAGCGCAAGCCGTCGATGCCCTTCATTTTTTGCTCAATCACCTGCGTGACGGAATCTTCGACCGTCTTGGCCGACGCGCCTGGGTAGGAGCCAGTGATGGCAATGGCGGGCGGCGCAATGGCCGGGTACTGGGCAATCGGCAAAGTGACAATCGAGATCAGGCCGGCGAGCATGATGACGATGGCAATGACCCACGCGAAGATGGGACGATGAATGAAAAATTGGGACATGTGCGGCGGTATCCTCTTATTTGGAGGCTGCAGGTGCAGCGACTGAAGCGGATGCTGCCGCGCTGGACGCATTGGCTGCCGGTGCTGCCGGTGCCGGCGTCGTCACTGGTACCCCAGTTGCTGCATCGGCCAGGGGTACCGCCGTTGCCGTGGCGCCAGCCTTGACTTTTTGCAGGCCGTCGACAATCAATTGATCGCCGGCCCGCAACCCGCTCTTGACTACCCACTTATCGCCCACGGCGTCGCCCAATTCAAGCGTGCGCAGTTCAACCTTGCCGTCCGCACCCAGCACCAGCGCGGTTGCCACACCGCGCGCATTGCGCGTTACGCCCTGCTGCGGCGCAAGTATGCCGCCCTCGTTCACGCCGTCTTCCAGGATGGCGCGCACGAACATGCCGGGCAACAGGTCATGCTTGGGATTGGGGAAAATCGCGCGCAGAGTGACCGTGCCGGTTCCCTGGTCCACGGTTACATCGGAAAAAGTCAACTCGCCCTCGATTGCATAGTGCGTGTTGTCGTCCAACACCAGCTTTACCTTCACTGCATCGGGGCCGGCGCGTTTCAACAAGCCTTGTTCCAGAGCGTGTTTCATGCGCAACAGCTCAGCGCTGGATTGGGTGACGTCGACATAGATCGGGTCAAGTCTCTGCACTGTTGTCAGCGCAACCGGCTGGCTTGCCGTCAGCAAGGCACCCGGCGTCACTGTGGAGATGCCGATACGGCCCGAGATGGGCGACGCAATGCGGGTGTATTCCAGATTGATGCGTGCCGTTTCGACGGCAGCCTTGTTGGCCGCCACGTCGGCCTCGGCCTGTTTTTGCGCCGCGTCGGCGTCGTCGACATCCTGCTTGCTGACGGCGTTAATTTTGAGCAGCTCATGGTACCGATCGGCCTTCAGCTTGAGCGTCACCACGTTTGCTTCGGCCTTGGCCAGACTGGCCTGGGCGCTGGCATGCGCCGCCTTGTAGAGTGCCGGGTCAATCTGGTACAAGGTTTCGCCGGCCTTCACGTCAGCCCCCTCGCGGAACAGCCGCTGCTGCACGATGCCGCCGACCTGCGGCCTGACTTCCGCAATCTGGTATGGCGAGGTTCGTCCCGACAGCTCCGTCGTGACCGATATCTTTTCCTGCTTGATTACCACCACCCCCACCTGCGGAGCCGGCTTTTGCGGCGCCGCCGCCTCCTGCTTGCCGCAACCTGCTAGCATCAAAAATAGGGGGAAAGTAAGCTGCATCGACAGTCGTGCAGCATGGCGTTTGCTTTGCATCGGTCATCCCTTTCAGTGGGCATCCTGCGCGCAATATTACGCATCGCGCGGCCATTGCCTCGGCGCACAGGACCCAGGTTATCGCGTGACTCGAATTGGTCACTCGTCGTGTTTCACTAATTACTGTACGTTCGTGAGGCAGCGTAAATTCACGCCGCGCTACCCCCTGCCCTGCAATGCAATGCAATGGGTAAATAAGGTACTCAATCTGATAATAAGCTATCTAATCAAAAAGCATTTCGCTCGATTATAGGGGAAACTTGCGAACTCTGCGCCGGGTCCGCGTGAACGGGGAAATCGGCAAGAAGACCGCATGCACGGATCACTCGCAAATTGATGGGCCGTGCTTTCCAGCTTTTCATCGCGGATAGATGCGCAAAAAACAACAAAAATTTCAGAACCTCGTTCCAACTGATACTATTTGGCTGCTTTTTGCAAGCACGCGCCACTTCAGCCAGCCACCTCCCATCAACTGGAGCATCACCTTGAGATTTTCGACTGTTGCGGGCGTCGCATTCGCCCTGTTTGTATCGCTCGCCATCAGCAACGCAAATGCACAGGAATTGAGCAGCGCCCAGATCAAGGAGGCGGACACATTGGTACAGGCGGTGGAAAAATCCTGCCTCGCCAACACTGCAATGAAGGGCGCACCGGATGCATTGACGCGCGCCATGGGTGAGTGGATTAGTACTGCAGAAGTGTGCGGCTGTCAGGCGCGCAATCTGCGCGAGATGCTGACCCCGGCAGTATTGGCGATGGGCGCGGAGGAAAGGAAAGATTTCTTGGTGAACTTCTCTTTGACCAAGGGCGCCGAATGCACGGTCCCTGCAATCAAGAAAAACTTCTCCGAATCCTGCGAAAGTGTATTTGCGAGCACGCTGCAATCGGTCCCGCCGGAAGAGCTCAAAACCAAGCTGCAAAGCCACGGTTACGTCAATGCCGATGCCTATCTTTCCCAGACCTGCGGCTGCCTTCGTAACCTCTTGGGTCAGATCACAACACAAGCGTGGGTGGAGGGATCCGTCGCACAGTACAACGCCTACCTCGAGCGCAAACGAACCGGCGACCAGTCGATCAAGGCGCCGGAAACCCCATTTGACGGGGTCGCCAGGAAATGCGTCAAGTCGCTCGCGCAGCCATTGTATCCGCCTGCCATCAAGCCTATGCAAACGGTCAAGGACCAAACCATTGCCAAGTATGAGGTGCCGGCGGGTTGGGAAAACAAGCCAGTGACCGACAAGCAGGCTAAAACCGGTATTGTCCTCTCCCTATTCAGCAAATCCTTGGGGTCGAGTTTGCTCATGAGCGTCGCAAAGCGGGAGCAGTACCCCGATTCAGCAGCGTTCGCCGTTGCCCGGCGCAGTGCGTTGGCAAACGCGATAAAGGACGCGCATCAGTCCGATATCACGTCGTTGAAGATCTATGGAAAGCCCGCATGGCGTTATGAAGTGGCGGGCAATACTGAAGGATATGCCATGACTTACCTGGTAACGATTGTCGAGAATGCAGGGACATTGAACCTGGTATTGATCTGGACAACATCCGCCAATTACCCAACGCAACGAGAAGCATTGATCAATACAAGCGATAACATGGCCGGGTTGCAATAGACGAAAAATCGCAAGGATCGATGGAGAAGCTAGTTTGCGCGGGCAAGGCAAGCCCGCGACCCGACGATGTAGATGTCATTGCAATCCCTAAGAGGCAATCGGCTAAAATCGGGAAAGCTGAACTTTCGACGACGTGCTTTTTCGAATTTCCCAATGACAAACCCACCCGCGCAAGCGATGACCTTGCAAGCCGCTCTGCAGCAGGCAGTCGAGCACCATCGCGCCGGTCGCCTGCATGAAGCAGAGCAGTTGTATCGGGCCATCCTGCAGAAGAATCCGGCCGAATCGGACGCCAATCACAACCTGGGCTTGATCGCCGTGCATGTCGGGCGGCACGACGTGGCCCTGGGCCATTTCAAGGCGGCACTGGAGGCACTGCCTCAGCAGGAACAATATCTGCAATCTTATGCCGGCACCCTGATTGCCTGTAGCCGTTTTGCGCAAGCGATGAATGTCTTGCAAAAGGCCATGCAGCAAGGCGCGCGCTCTGCAGCGCTGCAAGTCCTGTACGAAACAGCCGAGGCGGCGCTATCGGCTACCGGCGCGAGCACGACGGTATTTTCGCAACAGGATGCGGAGAATTTGTTTTCGCTGTTCAATGCGGGGCGCCATATCGAAGCCGAGACCCTGGCAAGGCAGCAACTGGAACACTACCCCGAATCGGGCTTTCTCTGGAAAGTGCTCGGCGCAAGCCTGCAGATGCAGGGCAAGGATGCCCTCCCGGCCCTGCACAAGGCGGTCGCACTGCTTCCGGGCGAGGCCGATGGGCACAACAACCTCGGCGTGGCGTTCCAGCGTATGGGGCGGCACGCGGAAGCCGCGGCGAGTTCGCTGCGGGCGTTGCAACTCAATCCGGCATTTGCCGAAGCACACCGCAACCTTGGCACTGCCTTATATGCACTCAGGGAACTCGAACAGGCTGCCGCCAGTTATCGTCGCGCGCTGGCGATCAAGCCCGACCTCGATACCTGGGTCAACCTGGGCGTCACGTTGCGCGACCTTGGGCAACATCAACATGCATTGGCGGCTTTTTCCGAAGCGGAAAAATTCAAGCCGGATTCCGCCGTAGTACACAACCACATGGCAAACGCCCTGCTGGAACTGGGGCAGATCGATGCAGCCGCCACGCATTACCGCCGTGCCATTTCGCTCGACCCGCAATTCGCGTTTGCCTTGAACAGCCTGGGCAATCTCCTGCAATCGCAGCATCATTGCGAGGAAGCCGAGGCGCTCTACCGTCAGGCACTAGCCGCACGGCCTGAATATGCCGAGGCACATAACAATCGCGGCGTGGCCCTGCGCGAGCTTGCGCGCTATGATGAAGCCATCGCAAGTTTCGAACGGGCAATTGCGTGCAAGGCGAATTTTGTCGAAGCATACAGCAATCTCGGCAGTGCATTGCTCGACGCAGGCCGCGTCGACGATGCCATCGCAAGTTGCCGCAAGGCTGTGCAACTCAATACCGATTTTGCCGAGGCGCACAGTAATCTCGGGCATGTGCTGCATGTAGGCCGGCGCTACGACGAAGCGCTGGCCTGCTTCTTGCGCGCGCTCGAGATCAATCCGAATTTTGCCGATGCCCACAGCAACCTCGGTGCGCTACAACGCGATATGGGCAAGCTGGAAGCCGCGCTGGAGAGCTGCCGCCGCGCGCTGCAGCTCAAACCTGGCTTTATCGACGCCCATAGCAATCTGCTTTTTTCCAGCAATTATCTTGCTACGCAGGAGCCGGCCGCGCTGCTGGCCGACGCCAGGCGCTTTGGCGCCGCCGCAGCGCAAGGCGCGCATCCTTTTACGAGCTGGCCGAATCTGCCTGATGCGAAACGTACGCTGCGCCTTGGCATGGTGTCGGGAGATCTCTACAACCATCCGGTGGGTTTTTTCCTCGACCAAACCATTGCTGCCTTGGCCGAAGAATGCGGCGGACGGCTTGATATCTTCGCCTATTCGAACCGCGTGGAAAGCGATGCCCTGACCGAGCGCATCAAATCGCATTGTGCAGCATGGCGCAACGTGGTCGGCATGTCGGACCGAAAGCTCGCCCAACAGATACGCGAAGATGGTATCGACATCCTGCTTGATCTTTCAGGCCACACCTCAAATAACCGCTTGGCCATGTTTGCCTGGAAAGCGGCGCCGATACAGGCCAGTTGGCTCGGTTATTTCGCAACCACCGGCCTCGATGCCATCGACTACCTGATTGCCGACCCCTGGACGTTGCCGCCATCCGAGGAAAAATTTTTCACGGAGAAAATCTGGCGCTTGCCGGAAACCAGGCTGTGCTTCAGCGCCCCGGACATCGCGCTCGACGTGGCGCCTTTGCCTGCGCATGGCAACGGCTCTATCACGTTTGGATGCTTCAATAATCTCAGCAAGATCAACGACGCCGTCGTCGCGCTCTGGTGCGACATTCTTGACGCGATACCCGACAGCCGCTTGTTCCTGAAGAACATGCAGTTCGGCGAACCAGGTGCAAGGCAAGCTGCGGCCGAGCGCTTCGCCGCGCGCGGCATTGACGCGGCGCGGTTGATTCTTGAGGGCCCTTCGTCGCGCGAGCAATATCTGCGAAGCTACGACAGGATAGACATTGCGCTCGATCCTTTCCCCTATACCGGCGGCACGACAACAGCGGAAGCTTTGTGGATGGGCGTGCCGGTACTGAGTCTGGCCGGCCAACGCTTCCTCTCGCGCCAAGGTGCAGGCCTTCTGGCGAATGCCGGCCTGCCGGGGTGGGTGGCAAAAAATACGGTGCAATACATCGCGCTGGCGGTATCGCATGCTGCCGATATTGAGCAGTTGTCGGCGTTGCGCAAGAACCTGCGCGGCCGGGTACTGGCTTCGCCCATTTTCGATGCCGGGCGTTTTGCAATCCATTTCGAGACTATGTTGCGCAACATGTGGCGCAGCTGGTGCAAGCAGCAACGCGCACTCGCCACACCGGAGTCGAATCCCAGGGTAGCATCGGAGCCGACGCAGCAAGAAACCGACCATCTGATCGCATTGTTTCATGCCGGCCGACATGCGGAGGTGGAGCGCGCGGCGCTGCAAATTCTCGCAGAGCATCCAGATTCCGGCGTCACCTGGAAGGTGTATGGCGCCGCGCTTCAGCTTTTGGGAAAGGATGCCCTGGCGGCTTTGCGCAAAGCTGTTGCATTGTCGCCGGGGGATGCGTATGCCTGCAACAACCTTGCCCTCGCGCTGATGGAACGGCGCCAGATCGGCGAAAGCATTCACTGGTATCGCCGTGCATTGCAAATCGCGCCGGACATGCCGGAAGCGCATAGCAATCTGGGCAACGCCTTGCAGGCGCTAGGCGACGCAGAACAGGCTGCGGCAAGCTGCCGTCGCGCATTGGCGTTGAAACCCGACTACGCCGAAGCCCTGAGCAATCTCGGCAACGCATTGCGCGATCTGAAACAGCTCGATGAAGCAGTTGCCAGTTGCCGCAAGGCGCTGACGATCAATCCGAATCTGGCGCCTGCCTGGTCGAATCTCGGCAATGCGTTGCGCGACCAACGCAATGTTCCCGAAGCAATCGACTGTTATCAGCGCGCACTGCAGGTCAACCCGCGCATGACTGACGCCCGTCACAATCTCGGCCTCGCCTTCCATGGTCAAGGCAAGTTCGAAGCGGCAATCGGCTGCCATCATCAAGTTTTGCAAGCGGACCCTGCCTATCCGGACATCTATAGCGATATCGCCAACAGCCAACGCGAACTGGGCAATTACGATGAAGCGATCGTCTGTTACCGCAAGGCGCTGGAACTGAAGCCGGACTCCCTGGAAGTGCGCGGCGACATGCTTTTCACTTTGAACTATCAAGCCGACGTCGCAAGGGAAACCGTGATCGCCGAAGCGCGGCGTTATGGCGAAGTAGCGAGCCGGCGCGCACGGCCCTATTCGAAATGGGGTTCGAACCTGGACAATGCACGCCGCCTGCGCATCGGCTTCGTTTCCGGCGATCTGCATGCGCACCCGGTCGGCTATTTTATCGAAGGCATTTGCGCCGCACTGGCAAACGATTTTTCCGCTTCGCTCGAACTGATTGGCTATCCGACGCGTTCGGTGAACGACGCCGTGTCAAACAGAATCCGCTCTTGCTGCGCTGCCTGGTACCCCGCGCAGGATCTCACCGACGAGCAGTTGGCGGCGCAGATACACAATGACCGGATCGACATATTGTTCGACCTTTCCGGCCACACCTTGCACAACCGGCTGCCCGTTTTCGCATGGAAGCCTGCACCGATCCAGGTCTGTTGGCTGGGTTACGTTGCCACCTCCGGTCTGGCCGCCATGGACTATTACCTGGCTGACGCCTACGCCGCGCCGGCATCGCAAGACGCGCAGTTTCTGGAGAAAGTGTGGCGTATGCCGGAAAGCATGGTTTGCCTGACACCGCCATCGCTTGATTTGCCCGTGACTGCACCACCTGCACTGACAAACGGCTTCGTGACATTCGGCAGTTTCAATAACCTCGCCAAGGTAAGTGACTTGGTAATCCGTCTCTGGTCGCAGATTTTGCACAGTGTGCCGGGCAGCAAACTCCTGCTTAATACCAGGCAACTGGGCGACCCGGCGCTGTGTGAGACGACATGGCGCAGATTTGCGACGCAAGGCATTGCGCGCGAACGCGTCATGCTCGAATTCGTCACCCCGCGCGCCAACTCCCTGGCGGCCTATAGTCGCATAGATATCGCACTGGATCCATTTCCCTACAACGGCGGGACGACCACGGCAGAAGCGCTTTGGATGGGGGTGCCGGTGCTGACACTGGCGGGCGAACGCCTGGTGGCACGCATGGGTGCAAGTCAGCTATCGAATGCGGGCCTTGCCGATTGGATCGCCATGGATATGGACGACTACGTGGCCAAGGCACGCGCACTGGCTGATGTGCCGACCCTCGCTACGCTACGGGCCGGACTTCGCCGTCGTGTGCTGGAATCGCCGCTTTTTGATGCCCCGCGCTTTGCCGCGCATCTAGATAGCGCATTGCGCGCAATGTGGATGAACTGGTGCAATGCGCATGGCCAATAGTGCGGCGTCGAGCGACATTACCCGCACTTCAAATTGAATGTCATTGCTTCATTTCGCACTACTTCAATTCGTCACATCCGCATTGACACCAGTGCCGCCAGGCTGACCATCTGCGCCATACGAAACAATGTCGTAATCTTTTCCCGGCGTCGCGCTCGGTATGGTGTAAATGTAGGCATTGCCCCACGGATCGGGCGGCACTGATTTTTTCAGGTAGGGGCCATTCCACTTTGGCTCACTCGCCGTGCCGGGCGGCGCGAACAGTGCGGCCAAGCCTTCGGCAGACGTGGGATAGTGCCCGGTGTCAATGCGAAAATGATCCAGGGCCTGGGACAGCGATTCAATTTGCGCGGCCGCCACCTGGGTTTGAGATTTGCCGATTTCGCCAAAGTACTTGGGGCCGACGAAGGCGGCAAGCATGCCGATAATGAGCAGCACGACCAGCAATTCCAGCAGAGTGAAGCCTTTAACCTTCATGCGCAGTGTCTTTTTCATTGGTGCCATCCGATTGATCCTGATTGTCCTGATTGATTCGAATGATATACGAAACGGCACCGGAGTTTCCGGATTGCCTTGCGCAAATGTGCCGTGCGCCCCCGACCCGGCGCAATGACAGCCGCAGTAGCCGTCGCGGCCGGGGAACGCGCCACGCAAATTGACGATACGCGCGCCGAAAAAGCGACGATTTAACCATCCACCATGCGACGCAATGATAAGATGCCTCCCTAGGAGTCTGCGCGGCAGAAGCGAGTCGGCTGCAATGGATGGATAAAAGTCCCACTTCGCCCCCGTTTTTCCGGCTGTAGCTACGGCTACAGTCCTCAAAAGCGCGGCCAAGTTGGACCTTTTTCCCACCCATTTCGCTTCGACTCGTTCTGCCGCGCAGACTCCTAGCGCCAACCTGCCAGTCACTGCCCGCAAATAAACCATGAGTGCCTCTCAATCGACTACCCTGCTTTTACTCGACAGCCTGGGCAGAACTATCGCCAATCCGACGTCCTCCAATCGTTGGCATTTGCTGCTCGAGTTATACAAAATGGAACCCGATCAGAATGTCCAGTTGCAGGTACGCAGCACGCTGTTGACATCGGTACCCAGGCGCGGAATCGAAGGTTTTTTCCTCGCCACTTTCATGTACGAAGTGACAGGCGAGATGGCGTATCTCGAAGAGGCAGGCATCTTGCTGTTGCAAATCAGGCCCGTGGACCCGGATCGCTTGATGGCCTATATGGTTTTCCTGTGGGGATATTTCATTATTCGCAGCGGTGGCCGTGAACGTTTCGTCGACATCCTGCGCACGGCCCGCATGCCGGAAGTTGTCGATCTACTGGGAAAATATTTCGCTTCCAACACCAAATCGGCACTACCGCGACGCCCCATAACGGCAATCCGTAAAGTCGCATTGGTGGCAACCTATATCGGCCAGCAATCGCATGCGCCGACACCGCTTGCATTCCAGCACGCCAAACTGCTGCAGGACCTGGGTTTCCAGGTCCATGTTTTTTCCGCGCAGGAATTGCGCATCCAGGAAATGGCCAATTACCTTGGCAACAACGTCAATCTGACCACCTACGCGCCGGATATTGCGAAGCTACGCGAGATCATCCCCCGCGGCGTCGGTGTGACCTTGAGCGACGAGCGCTATTCCCTCCTGCGCCGTTGGGAAGACATGCTGCTTGCGGTCGGCACTTTCGACCCGGACATGGTCCTGTTCGTCGGCTTGAATTCACCGTTCCTGGCGCCCTTGTTCTCCAGCAGGCCGATATTGGGATTGTGCGTGCATTCGACATCGCCGATGGCGGAGCTTGACGTATGGTTGACCGGAGACAAGACGCTGGGCGGAAAACCATGCACTGTTTGGGGGCCGGCAATCCCTCCTGCACTTGCCTATTACCATCCATTCCGGGTCAAACTCAAACCGACCGCGGCAAACGTTTCGCGCGACGATCTCGAACTCGGCGAAAAGACTGTAGTGTTGATTACAGTGGGTGCAAGGCTGCACCACGAAATTGATGGCGAATGGGCGAAGCGCATGGTCGGCTTGCTCAAGCGCCATCCGGCAGTGCAATGGCTACTGGTCGGGGGCACGGCGACGCGTCCGCCTGCGTTGGCCGATCTTCCATCCGCGCAATTGAAAGCCCTCGCGCACCATGATGATTTGCGTGCCGTCCTGCGCTGCTGCGATGTCTATGTCAATCCGCCGCGCGTCGGGGGCGGTTTCAGTGTGGCGGAAGCCATGTCCGAAGGTTTGGCCGTTGCGGCCCTGAAACACTCCGATGGCGGCGACAAGCTCGGTGACGCAGCCGCCGAAAATGTCGACGATTATTTCTCGAAGCTGGAGAGCTGGACTATAGATGCCGCCGTGCGGCGTACAGAGGGGGAAAAGCTTCGTACACTTTTCACTGAGACGCTAGATCTGGACAAGTCGGCACCTTCGTTGCGGCGCGCCTGCGAACTGACCCTGGAATGCTTTAAGAAAAGAACGGGAAATTAAACAATGCGCGCCTTGCTGCGTCCGCCAAGCACGGTGGTATCGGCAGCAACATCGGCATTGACAACGGCGGCCGCCCCGATGAACGCGCCGTCCCCGATAACGAGCCGCTCGGTTACGGTGGCGCCAATGGCAATGGTAACGCCATGCCCGATGCGGGATAGGCCACCGAGATTGCAACCCGGCAGTACGCGCGAAAACGACTCTATTTGCGTGTCGTGCCCGATCGTGACGCCCCGGTTGATGAAGACATGTTGCGCCAGTTTGACACCGGGGCCGACAACACTGTTGGCTCCCACAAATACCCCTTCTCCGAGCGAGGCAAGCGGTGACACGTAGGCGCTCGGATGGACGAGCGTGGCAAAGCGCAAGCCAAATCGTTCGCGCAGCAAGAGCGCCAGCGCAGAACGCGTCGGCGTGGTGGGTCCAAGGATATATATTTCGTCTGCACCCGGCTTGAAGTCGTCAAGTTGCTCGATGATCGGATGCTGCCCGAATGGATGCAGTGCGGTAATGCGATCTTGCAGGGGAATATCGCGATCACCGGTCTGTTCCGGCAAATGGATAACGACCTTCGCGATGTCGATATTGAGCGCAAGCGCACAGTCGAACAGGTCCGACAGGATATTGCTGGTACCAAAAATGACGAGCTTTTGCGGCATGATCTCGGATGGGGCTTTTATCGAGAGTTAATAATACAGCAAGAGCAGCGAAAACTGATCAATCGCTCTGCAAGACCGGCAGTCCCACACATTCGTGAGGATGCACCGTCCGGCCTTGCACACCCGCATTTTTATACCAAACGCCACTCAACGCCAATAAACCATCCGGATACCGGCATCGCGATTATGCCGTTCGGCTTTGCGTCCATTAGGGCGCGACCGTCAGGCGTGACCGCAGCAGCCGCACGGCGCTTGCGGCAAATTCATCGACATCGATCCTTGCGGCGTGATATTTCCAGCGCTTGACGTACCAATCCTGTACGAACGCCATGCAATGCGCCGCGAGCAGGAAAGCGCCGTCCGCATCGAATTGGCCGGTGGCTTCAATCAGTTCGGCCATATGCGAATGAAAGCGCAATTCGGATTCCTTGGCCACCTTGCGCTGCTCGCCCGGCAAGGCGCGCGATTCGAGAAACACGAAGAACAGCCAGGGCTGAAGAATTTCGGATGAGTAGATGAAAGCACGCAGCAGGCATTCGACGCGGTCAACCGGCGACTTCACGTGCGTGAACCAGGTCGGCATCTGTTCACTGACCTGCCGCACTGCATCTTCTATCATCGCCGCCAATTGGTCCTTGTTCTGGATGTAACCGTAAAGCCCACCCATGGACATGCCGGTTTCCTGGCACAGGTCGCGCAGGGTCATGGCGCGAAAGCCAACGGTGTTGGCCAGGTGGAAGGTCGCGTCGAAGATCTTTTGCACGTTTTCCAAAGCTGGTCCACGGCGTTTGACGGCAATGCGTTCGGTATTGCGATCAAACACGAAGCCGCAGATATTGGACTCGTCCAATGGGGTGACGGCGCGAAATTCCGCCAGTGTGAAGTTGATGGGCAAGCTCTCCATCATGACGCAACGATGCCTTTATCGATATTGCAACAGCAAAACTATACAGGCATTCATTTGCCACCGGCAGATTCGGCTGCCGGCAATTGCCATAAACATTATTGAATTTCCGCTTGCTGCACTGCAAAAAACATTTTAATATAAGGCATATGAATATCCTGCAAGCTTTCTCCCGACGTCGCGTTTTCCTGCCTTTGCCAGGGAAGCCGTGCGTGTGATCGTTTGCCGATTGCCAAGCCACAGGCTCATCCTGTGGCTTTTTTTTCGACCGCGTTCCAATTTTGCCGCCATTTTTCACCATCTTTGACCAGGAGCAGCGTTCATGGAATTCTCGCAGTATGAAGTCAACGCCTTGTTATCCGTCACCAACAAACCGCCCATCGTCTTCGCCGAAGGCGATGGCATGTGGCTGACCGACCATACAGGCAAGCGCTATCTCGATTTCATGCAGGGCTGGGCGGTGAACAGCCTGGGCCATGCGCCGCTGTGCATACAACAGGCGCTGGCCGCGCAATCGAAGAAACTGATCAACCCGTCGCCGGCGTTTTACAACGAACCGGCGATTGAACTGGCGGCAATGCTGGTCGAGCATTCGTGCTTCGACCGTGTGTTTTTCGCCAGCAGCGGTGCCGAAGCCAACGAAGGCGCCATCAAGCTGGCGCGCAAATACGGCAAGACACATAAGAACAGCGCCGGTCAGAACCGCTATGAAATCATCACCTTCGACCATGGCTTTCACGGTCGCACGCTGGCCACCATGTCGGCTTCGGGCAAACCGGGCTGGGATACGATATTTGCGCCGCAGGTCGATGGTTTCCCCAAAGCCGACCTGAACGATCTGGCCAGCGTCGAAAAGCTAATCACCGACAAGACCGTCGCTGTGATGCTCGAACCGATACAGGGTGAAGGGGGCGTGATTCCTGCAAGCCGCGAATTCATGCAAGGCTTGCGCGCGCTGACCGATAAACACGGACTGTTGCTCATCGTCGATGAAGTGCAGACCGGCATGGGGCGCACGGGAGAGCTGTTCGGCTATGAGTTGTCAGGTATCACGCCAGATATCATGACGCTCGGCAAAGGCATAGGCGGCGGTGTGCCGCTCGCAGCGCTGTTGTGCACCGAGCGGGCCGCTTGCTTCGAACCGGGCGACCAGGGCGGCACCTATACCGGCAACCCCCTGATGACGGCGGTTGGTGTGGCCGTTACGAAAGAGTTGTTGAAACCGGGCTTCCTGAAATCGGTCAATGACAAGGGCGTGTATCTGAGCAAGGCCTTGCTCAAATTGTCGGATCGCTACGGCATGCAGGGCGAGCGCGGCGAAGGGTTGTTGCGTGCGCTCAAACTCGGCAAGGACATCGGCCCGGCCATCGTGGAAACCGCACGCGATTTGCAGCCGGTTGGTTTGCTGATCAATTCGCCGCGTCCGGACTTGCTGCGCTTCATGCCGGCGCTGAATGTGACGACGCAAGAGGTCGACCAGATGATGGTACTGCTCACCCAGGTTCTCGATCGGCTAATTTGAGGGGATGATGGTCGAAATAAACTGCGATCGGGCACGTCTCGACGTGCCCATGATTCACCGTTTCCTGAGCGAGGAATCGGCCTGGGCTGCCGGCATCAGTTTTTCGCTGGTGCAAAAAGCCATCGACAATTCGCTGTGTTTCGGCGCCTATGACGACGGCAGGCAAGTCGGCTTCGCGCGCGTCGTCACCGACTATGCGACATTCGGCTACCTGTGCGATGTGTTCGTTCTCGTCGCAGAACGCGGGCGCGGGATTTCGCGCTTGCTGGCCGATGCCGTGTTGGCCCATTCGGACCTGAAGGTTTTGCGCCGGTTCACGCTGGTATCGAGTTCAGCCCGCGACTTGTATAGCCAATACGGGTGGACACCGCTGCATGCGCCGGACGCGCACATGGAGCGGTTTGATCCGGACGTCTACAAGCGATAATTACTTCTTCTGCGGAATATACAGATCGGTAATCACGCCCAGCCCCATTTCGGCGGCGAACATCGGCGTTTCCGACAAGGTCGGATGCGCGTGCACAGTCAGGGCGATGTCTTCCAGATCGGCGCCCATTTCCATTGCCAGCACGGTCTCGGCCAACAACTCGCCCGCATTGACGCCGACAATGCCTGCGCCGATGATGCGCTTGGTGGTTGGGTCCCATAGCAGCTTGGTAATGCCGTCGTCGCGGCCCATCGCCAGGGCGCGGCCTGAGGCAGCCCAAGGGAAACTGGCTTTTTCAAATGGAATGCCCTTGGCCTTGGCCTCGGTTTCGGTAACGCCCATCCAGGCGATTTCCGGATCTGTATAGGCCACTGACGGTATCGTCATTGCATCGAATGCAACCTTGTGGCCGGCGATCACTTCCGCTGCCACCTTGGCTTCATTGGTTGCCTTGTGAGCCAGCATCGGGTCGCCGCAAATGTCGCCGATGGCGAAGATGTTCGGCACGTTGGTGCGCTGCTGCTTGTCGACCGGAATGAAGCCGCGCTCGTTGACGGTCACCCCGGCCTTGTCGGCTGCAATTTCCTTGCCGTTCGGACGGCGTCCTACCGCCAGCAAAACCATGTCGTACAGTTGCGGTTCTTTCGGTGCGTTGTCGCCCTCGAAAGTTGCGAGCAAACCTTCCGGTTTGGCTTCGAGCTTGCTGACCTTGGTTTTGAGGTAGACGGCTTCGTAACGTTTTTCAATGCGCTTTTGCAGCGGCTTGACGATATCGCGATCCGCTGCAGGAATCAGGCCGTCGAGGAATTCGACAACGGTGACTTTGGTGCCGAGCGCATCGTACACGCAAGCCATTTCCAGCCCGATGATGCCGCCGCCGATGACCAGCATGCGCTTCGGGATCTGGCGTAGTTCGAGCGCGCCGGTCGAATCAATCAGGCGCTGGTCGTCATATGGAAAGCCGGGGATCTTGGCGACTGACGAGCCGGCCGCGATGATGGCATTCTTGAAGCCGATCACCTTCGCGCCGTCCTTGGTTTCCACCGTCAGGGTATTGGCCGAGCTGAAACCGCCTTTGCCTGTGACAACTTGTACTTTGCGCGCCTTGGCCAGCCCAGACAAGCCGCCGGTCAGTTTCTTGATGACGCTGTCTTTCCAGCCGCGCAAGGCATTCAAATCGATTTCCGGCGCCGACATCTTGACGCCGAAATGCGCCATTTCTTCCGCTTCCGTGATGACCTTGGCCGCATGCAGCAGCGCCTTCGACGGAATGCAACCGACGTTCAGGCACACGCCGCCGAGTACGGCATCGCGCTCTACCAATACAACTTTTTGTCCCAGATCGGCTGCACGGAACGCCGCCGTGTATCCACCAGGGCCTGCACCCAATACCAGCGTATCGCATTCGATGTCGACCGGACCGGAGAATGTTGCTGCAACCGGTGCGGGTGCGGCCGGAGCCGGAGCCGGTGCTGCGGCAGCAGGAGCCGACGCAGTTGCAGGTGCAGTAGCGCCTTCGGCGGCTTCCAGCACGAGCAGTAGCGAACCCTCGGCAACCTTGTCACCGATCTTGACTTTCAATTCCTTGACCACGCCGGCATGGCTGGCGGGAATTTCCATGCTGGCCTTGTCGGACTCGACCGTCACCAACGACTGTTCCACCTTGATCGTGTCGCCGACCTTGACCAGCAATTCAATCACTTCCACTTCCTTGAAGTCGCCGATGTCCGGCACTTTCACGTCTATCATGCTCATGTCTTTTACTCCGTTTTTTTCTGTCCCGGCTTGGCGTGACAGTCGTTCAGGTTGCGGATAAATTCAAATTCCGGTCAGGCCATGTCGAAACTGTGGATCTGCAGCGGCATGCCCGAGCTCTTGTCGAACTCGATGCCGGCACGCACGCCGATTTCCGCAATCGCGTGTGCGTCGGTGTCTTGCTCGTAGGCGACGAACATGGCACCGAGCGCGAAGTTGCGCCCGCTGCCTATGCCCCAGAAGCGGTCAAAGCTGAACACTTCGCGCAGAGAATACACGCCGTAGATGCCATGCGGATTGGCCACCAGGGTCGTAATCTGCGACGATTCGTAAGGATCTTCCTCGTCTTCCTTGGGATTCAAGAAATATTTTTCCTTGAGGATTTGATGCACCTTGGAAAACGTGTCGAACACTTCGTCGCGCGTGTCGAGCTTGCACTCATCGCCCATTTCGGTCAGCAGCTTGCGCATGACCGGGAAATGGGCGGCGGTGCCGGCCAGCGTGATATACGAATCGCCGATGCGAAAAATCTTGTCGTTCGCTTCGTAGCTGCTCGACAGGCGCGTGTCGCCGAAGGTAACGAGCGAATCGGCAGCAATCGCTATCTTTCCGTCCTTTTTCACCACTACGCAAGTCGTCATCGCCGTTGCTCCGGTGCGGCCATTACAGCAAAACTTTGCGCATGTCGGAGAGCACCTCGGCCAGATAGACCGAGAAGCGTGCACCCATCGCGCCATCGACCACGCGGTGGTCGTAGGACAGCGACAGCGGCAACATCAGGCGCGGCTGGAATTGCTTGCCGTCCCACACCGGTTTGATGTCCGATTTCGAGAGACCGAGAATGGCCACTTCCGGCGCGTTGATGATAGGCGTGAAGGCCGTGCCACCGATGCCGCCGAGCGAAGAAATGGTGAAGCTGGCGCCCTGCATGTCGGCCGGCTTCAGTTTGCCTTCGCGCGCCTGCGCCGACAGGTCGGTCATCTCTTGTGCGATTTGCGCAATACCCTTTTTGTCGGCATCCTTGATCACGGGCACCACCAGGCCGTTCGGCGTGTCGGCGGCGAAGCCGATATGGTAGTACTGCTTGAGGATCAGGTTTTCGCCCTTGGCGTCGAGCGAGGCATTGAAGGCCGGGAATTTTTTCAGTGCTGCGACGCTGGCCTTGATGACGAATGCCAGCATGGTCAGTTTCATGCCCGACTTGGCATTGGCCGCGTTGGTGTTCTTGCGGAACTCTTCGAGCTCGGTCACATCGGCTTCGTCGAATTGCGTGACGTGCGGAATCATGACCCAGTTACGATGCAGGTTGGGGCCGCTGATCTTCTTGATGCGCGACAGTGGCAGTAACTCGGTGGCGCCAAATTTGGAGAAGTCGAGCGAAGGCCATGGCAACAGGTCGAGGCCGACGCCGCTGCCGCCCTTGGCCGGCGCACCGGTCGAGACGGCTCCCGAAATGACGCCCTTCACATAATTCTGCACGTCTTCCTGAGTGATGCGTCCTTTGGGGCCGGAACCGGCCACCTTGGTCAGATCGACACCGAGTTCGCGCGCAAACTTGCGTATCGAGGGCGATGCGTGCGGCAACCCGCCCGGGCCTGGCACGGCGGCGGCCACGGCAATTGGCGCAGCAACTGCTGCAGCGACCGGTGCAGGTGCTGGTGCAGGTGCGGCAGCGGGAGCAGCTGCCGGTGCAGGCTTGCTCTCGGCGGCAGGCGCCGGAGCAGGAGCAGGCGCAGCCGCCGCATCGCTGTCGAGCACCAAGACTAGCGACCCTTCGGCAACCTTGTCACCGACCTTGATCTTCAATTCCTTGACCACGCCGGCATGGCTGGAGGGGATCTCCATGCTGGCCTTGTCCGATTCAACGGTGATCAGCGATTGATCAACCTTGACCGTGTCGCCCACTTTCACCATCAATTCGATGACTTCGACTTCCTTGAAGTCGCCGATATCCGGGACTTTGACTTCCACCATACTCATAGCATTAGCTCCATTGCGCCGCTTACGGGCGCGGGATTTGGTTAGTGTTCTACTCGCTCGCGCTAAAATTCACCTTGGTTTGCTCCCCTCGCCCGCAGGCGGGAGAGGGGTGGGCGGGCCGCGTAGGCTGAGGGAAGTTATGCTTTGGCTACCTTAATAAACACCAAAGCGTGAAATCCATTGCCATTTATGTTCCAGCCAAATCGCAATCTCCCTCACCCCCACCCCTCTCCCGCCCGCGGGAGAGGGGCTAAACTGCTTACTGCGTAACCGGATTCGGCTTGTTCGGATCAATACTGTATTTCTTGATCGCTTCCGCCACCTTGGCGACGGGAATCGCGCCATCTTCGGCGAGCGACTTCAATGCAGCGACGGTAACGTAATGGCGGTCCACTTCGAAGAATTCGCGCAGCTTGGCCCGTGAATCGGAGCGGCCGAAACCGTCGGTACCCAGGACCTTGTAGGTACGCCCCTTCGGAATGAAGGCACGGACCTGTTCGGCATAGGTACGCATGTAATCGGTCGAAACCACGATCGGGCCGGCGGTGTCTTGCAGGCACTGCGTGACGTAGGCCACACGCGCATCCTTGGCAGTCGGGTTCAGCATGTTCCAGCGTTCCACGTCCTGGCCGTCGCGCGCCAGCAGCGTGAACGATGGTGCGGACCAGACGTCGGCATCGATACCCCAATCGTTCTTGAGCAAATCGGCGGCGGCAATCACTTCGCGCAGAATGGTGCCGGAACCCATCAGTTGCACGCGCTGCTTGCCCTTGGCGGCTTTTTCACCCGGCTGCAGCAGGTACAGGCCCTTGATGATGCCTTGCTCCTGACCCGCCTTCAAGCCCGGGTGGCTGTAGTTCTCGTTCATCAGCGTGATGTAGTAGAACACGTCTTCCTGCTTCTCGATCATGCGCTTCAAGCCATCGTGAATGATGACCGCGACTTCATGCGCAAAAGTCGGATCGTAGGGAATGCAATTCGGAATGGTCGAAGCCAGCACGTGGCTGTGACCGTCCTCATGCTGCAAACCTTCGCCGTTCAAGGTGGTGCGGCCGGCGGTACCGCCGATCAGGAAACCGCGCGCGCGCATGTCGCCCGCAGCCCAGGCCAGATCGCCGATGCGTTGCAGGCCGAACATGGAGTAATAGGTGTAGAACGGAATCATTACCCGGTTATTGGTCGAGTAGGACGTTGCGGCGGCAATCCACGAACTCATGCCGCCGGCTTCGTTGATGCCCTCCTGCAAGATCTGGCCGGCCTTGTCTTCGCGGTAGTACATCACCTGGTCCTTGTCGACCGGTTCATACAGCTGGCCGACCTGGCTGAAGATGCCGATCTGGCGGAACAAGCCTTCCATACCGAAGGTGCGCGACTCGTCCACCATGATGGGAACGATACGTTGGCCCAGGCTGGCATCGCGCAGCAGCGACGTCAACACGCGCACATAGGAGGCAGTGGTGGAAATCTCGCGGCCTTCGGCGGTCGGCTCCAGCATCGCCTGGAATGCCGACAACTCGGGCACAACCAGTTGCTCGTCGGCCTTTTCGCGGCGTTGCGGCAGGAAACCGCCCAACGCCTTGCGGCGCTCGTGCAGGTATTGCATTTCCGGCGTGTCGTCGGACGGCTTGAAGAAAGGAATTTCGGGCAGCTTGTCGTCGGGAATCGGCAACTGAAAGCGGTCGCGCATGGCCTTGATGGCCTCGTCGTCCAGCTTCTTTGTGTTGTGTGCGGTGTTGCGCGCTTCGCCAGACTTGCCGAAACCATAGCCCTTGATGCTCTTGACCAGCAACACGGTCGGTTGGCCCTTGTGTTCTTGCGCAACCTTGAATGCGGCGTAGATCTTGTGCGGATCGTGGCCGCCGCGCGTGAGGCGCCAGATGTCGTCATCCGACATCTTGCTGACCATTTCCAACAGCTTGGGATGCTTGCCGAAGAAATGCTTGCGCACAAAGGCGCCATCCTTGGCTTTGTAATTCTGGTATTCGCCGTCGACGGTTTCCATCATCACGCGCTGCAGAATGCCTTCCTTGTCCTGGGCCAGCAATTCGTCCCAGCCGCTGCCCCAGATGACCTTGACCACGTTCCAGCCGGCCCCGCGGAAATCCGATTCCAGTTCCTGGATGATCTTGCCGTTGCCGCGCACCGGCCCGTCCAGGCGCTGCAGGTTGCAGTTGACCACCATCACGAGGTTGTCAAGTTTCTCGCGCCCGGCCATGCCGATCGCGCCCATCGACTCCGGCTCGTCCATTTCACCGTCGCCGCAAAAGGCCCACACCTTGCGATTGGCCGTGTCGGCAATGGAGCGCGCATGCAGGTATTTGAGGAAGCGCGCCTGGTAGATCGACATCAATGGGCCGAGACCCATCGAAACGGTCGGAAATTGCCAGAAGCTCGGCATCAGCTTCGGGTGCGGATAGGAAGACAAGCCATTGCCATCCACTTCGCGGCGGAAATGCAACAGCTGATCTTCCGACAAGCGGCCTTCAAGGAAGGCGCGCGCATAGATACCGGGCGAGGAATGCCCCTGGATGTAGAGCAAGTCGCCGCCGTGGTCTTCAGTAGGCGCATGCCAGAAATGATTGAAACCGATGCCGAGCATGTTGGCCAGCGAAGCAAAGCTCGACAAGTGGCCGCCGAGGTCGCCATCCAAACGGTTGGCCTTCACCACCATCGCCATCGCATTCCAGCGCATCCACGAGCGCAGACGCTCTTCGATTTCAAGGTTGCCGGGACAGTGTTCACCGACGTGGGCGGGGATGGTATTGACATAAGCGGTATTGCTGGAGAACGGGATGTGCGCGCCGCGACGGCGTGCCAGATCGACCATGCGCTCCATCAGATAGTGTGCCCGCTCAGGGCCCTCTTTTTCGATCACTGCTTCGAGTGCGTCGAGCCACTCTTGCGTTTCAATTACATCGGGGTCATTGGCGGCTTGCGCCAGGACCTGGTCGAGCTGGGCTGACATGGTACGTCTCCTATTAGTAATCTGTATTTTCAGGCCTACCTCGAGCGCGCCGCGGTCAGGCATTGTGGAACAAATTCAAAATTTAGTGGAGCGATTCTAACAGCACTTTTACAAATTTTCAAATCGTGACATGTGATTTCATAATATGAAATTTTCGAGATAAACAGGCCACGCCTCAATGAAGAAAAGCGGGGCTAATCCCATGGATAGAGCCATAGCACCTTATAATTCCCCATTGACCCACAGACTTCGACTCGTTCCCAGCACATGACTGCACAACTTATCAGCGGCACCCAACTTTCCCAGCAATTGCGCGTCGACATAGCCCAACGAGCGGCCGCCTTGACGGCGCAAGGCAAGCAACCCGGCCTGGCGGTCATCCTCGTCGGCGACGATCCTGCCAGCCAGGTCTACGTTCGCAACAAGATCAAGGCCTGCGCCGATACCGGCATTCGCTCGGTAATGGAAAAGTACGACGCAACGCTATCCGAAGCAGACTTGCTGGCGCGCATCGAAGCCCTGAATGCCGATCCGGCAATTCACGGCATCCTGGTGCAGATGCCCCTGCCCAAGCATATCGACCCGCAAAAGGTGATCGGCACGATTTCCACAGCCAAGGATGTGGATGGCTATTCGGTCCTCTCCGCCGGCGAACTGGTGGCCGGCCTGCCTGGTTTCCGCCCCTGCACGCCCTATGGCTGCATGAAGCTGATCGAAAGCACGGGTTACAACTTGCGCGGCAAGCATGCAGTAGTGATCGGCCGCAGCAACACCGTCGGCAAACCCATGGCACTATTGCTCTTGCAAGCGAATGCAACCGTCACCATCTGTCACAGTGGGACACCCGATCTTGGCTATCACACACGGCAAGCCGATGTCGTCGTTGCGGCAGTCGGACGCAGGAACACTTTGACCGCCGATATGGTCAAACCCGGAGCAGTCGTCATCGATGTCGGCATGAACCGCGACGATGAAGGAAAACTGTGCGGCGACGTTGACTTTGTCAACGTGAAAGAAGTTGCCGGATACATCACACCCGTTCCGGGCGGGGTCGGTCCGATGACGATCACGATGCTGCTGGTTAACACGATAGAGTCTGCCGAAAGAATTTGATTCCGATGAGTTCAGAGACAAGTAACACCGCGCAACAAGACAACCCCCTGCTCGATTTTTCCGGGCTGCCACGCTTCGACGCGATCAAGCCGGAACACATTGGCCCGGCCATCGACACTCTGCTGGCGCAAAACCGCGCTGTGGTCGCCGATCTTGCATCGCCGCAGACGCCGGCGACGTGGGACGGCTTTGTCGAACCATTGGACGACAGTACAGAAAAATTGGGGCGCGCCTGGGGCGTGGTTGGGCATTTGAATGGCGTCGTCGACACACCGGAATTGCGCAGTGCCTATAATGAGAACCAACCCAAGCTCACTGAATTCTGGACCGAACTGGGGCAAAACCTGGCTTTGTTCGAGAAATACAAGGCGCTGCGCGCCAGCGACGAATACGCATCGTTGAGCGCCACGCGCCAGCGCATCGTCGACAACGCCTTGCGCGATTTCCGCCTGAGCGGAGCCGAATTGCCGGAAGCGCAAAAGCAGCGCTTTGCCGAAATCCAGGAAGCGCAAGCGGCGCTCGGCACGAAGTTTTCGGAAAACGTGCTCGACGCGACCAACGATTACTGTCTGCTCATCGATGACGAAGCCGAACTGGCTGGCTTACCCGACGACGTCAAACTTGCAGCCCGCACTGCCGCAGAAAAAGACGGCAAGCAGGGCTTCAAGTTCACCCTGCACTTTCCGTCTTTCTTCCCTATCCTGCAATATGCCGATTCGCGCTCCTTGCGCGAAACTGTCTACCGGGCCAATGCGACCAAAGCTTCGGAACTTGGCGTCAAGCCGGAATGGGACAATTCGGCCACCATCGTTGAATTATTGAAACTGCGCGACGAAGAAGCAAAACTGCTCGGTTATCAAAATTTCGCCGAAGTTTCCCTGGTGACCAAAATGGCTGAAACACCGGCTCAGGTCATCGAGTTCATGGAAGATCTGGCGCGCCGCGCCCGCCCGTTCGCCGAACAGGATCTGGCCGAATTGCGCGGATTTGCCAAGGAAAAACTCGGCCTCGAAATTCTGGAAGCCTGGGACACGACTTATGCGTCGGAGAAACTGCGCGAGGAGCGTTACGCATTTTCCGAACATGAGGTCAAACAATACTTTCCGGAACACAAGGTCATTGAAGGCTTGTTCCGCGTCATCCAATCGCTTTACGGTGTGCAGATCAAACCCGACCAGGCCGCCGTGTGGCATGCCGATGTCCGGTTTTTCAGGATCGAAAGAGATGGCCAATTGGTCGGCCAATTCTACCTCGACCTCTATGCGCGCAGCGGCAAGCGCGGCGGCGCGTGGATGGAAGATGCGCGCGGCCGGCGCCGTCAGGCGGGAGGCACGCAAACACCGGTCGCCTATCTGTCATGCAATTTCACCGAGCCTGCCGTGGTTGGGGGCGTGACCAAGCCCGCATTGTTCACGCACGACGATGTGATCACGCTGTTTCATGAATTCGGCCACGGCTTGCACCATATGCTGACCCAGGTCGACGATCTTGCGGTGTCGGGGATTTCAGGCGTCGAATGGGATGCCGTGGAACTGCCTTCCCAATTCATGGAGAACTTTTGCTGGGAATGGGATGTGCTGCAGCATATGACTTCCCACGCCGCCTCCGGTGAACCGCTTCCGCGCGCGCTGTACGACAAGATGGTCGCGGCAAAGAACTTCCAGTCCGGCTGGCAAACCCTGAAGCAGGTCGAATTCTCGCTGTTCGACATGCATTTGCACTACGATTACCGTCCTGATGGCGGGCAAAGCGTGCAGGATCTGATCAATCAGGTTCGCGCCAGGGTCGCCGTCATCGAGCCACCCGCTTTCAACCGTTTTCAGCATTCTTTCAGTCATATCTTTGCAGGCGGGTACGCCGCAGGATATTATAGTTACAAATGGGCGGAAGTCTTGTCTGCCGATGCCTATGGGGCATTCGAAGAAGAAAGCGCCTTGAGCGGGAATATCCTGTCGCTTGAAGTCGGCCGAAGGTTCCAGCAGGAGATTCTTGCAGTCGGTGGTTCGCGTCCAGCGCTGGAATCGTTCAAAGCATTTCGCGGCCGCGAACCGACGATTGACGCGTTGCTGCGCCATAGCGGGATGGCAGCGTGAATGTTCATGAGTGAGAAGTCATTGATCGTAACCGGAAACACAACTAGGGTGATTACATGAAATACGGCGTGAAATACAGCGTAATTGCTTCGCTTGCCATTGGATTTCTACTGGCAGCGACCAGCGTCCAGGCACAGCTTTACAAGTGGGTCGCGCCGGACGGTACTGTCAGCTATAGCGATAAGCCGCCTCCATCGAATGCCGCCAAGGTCGAACGCAAATCCTACGGCGGCAGCGGTCCCTCACTTGACGACCTGCCTTTTGAAGTAGCCAACGCCGCCAAGGGCAATCCGGTCACATTATATGCCGGGCCGAATTGCGCACCATGCGACTTTGGCCGCAAGATGCTTACCGAGCGCGGCATCCCGTTCTCTGAAAAAACCGTGGCGACGAACGACGATATTACGCAGTTCACCAAGGCGACTGGCGCCACGCAATTGCCGGTGTTAATGGTGGGCCGCAACAAGCAGCAGGGCTATAGCGTCGACCAGTGGGGCAGTGCGCTCACGACGGCAGGTTACCCCGCTTCGAACAAATTGCCCAAGACTTACAAGAACCCGCCTGCAGAACCGTTAGTGGCAAGCGCGGCGCCTGCAACACCGGCTGACAAACCTGCACCGGCGCCCGAGAATAAGCCGGCAGCGCCAGCGCAACCGCCAGCAGGCAGTGCGCCACCAGGGTTCCATTTCTGACACGAAGCGGCATGACGCAAATTGATTTTCGAAGCAATGTCGCCGACAAGATAAGCTACGCCTGCGCCCTGGTGCGCAAGGCGCGTGCAGCAGACTGCAAGGTCGTGTTGTTTGCCGAAGACAGGTCTCTATTGCAGACGCTGGACGAGATTCTGTGGACCTTCGCCGAACAGGAATTCCTGCCGCACGTCATGGCGAACGACCCCAATGCGGCGTTGACCCCGGTTTTGCTGACCAACGATGACAGCGCCGCATTGCCGCATCGCCAGATATTAATCAATTTGTCTTCAAGAACGCCGACACATTTTGCACAGTTCGAACGCCTGTTCGAAATCGTGTCTACCGGCGCCGAAGAAGTTGCCGCGGGACGCGAGCGATATCGCTACTACCAACAACGCGGCTACCCGCTGACCCACATTGTGGCTGAGGAAAAATGAGTAACACCAATCTCGATGCCGGCATCCCGGTATTGACTGAAATTATTCCTGGCGGCAGCGTCGAAACACCGGTGAGGCCGCCTCCGAGCGTCACGAAACCTGCAACATCGCCGGAAGTGGTGGATGTGCCATTGATCGACGGGTGGTTGACGGAAGAATGGAATCGCCTGGAAAGGAAGATTGGCGGGCGAATCCTGCATCAGGTGATGGCGCACATCGAAGCCGACATCGAAACACGCGTACGCGACGCATTGGCCGACGTTTTGCAGGTTGCCGTGGAAAGCATGGCGAACGAAGTCCGGCACAATCTGCAGCACAGTCTGGAGCAGGTGATCGCCAAAGCCGTGCATCAGGAAATCTCCAACATGCAGATTGCGAAAAAATAAGAATTCCCGCGATTTCTTTCTTTTTCGATTGAATACTTCCGGTCAGCGTAAACAAATAAAAATAAATTGCCGTCAGTTGATTACCTAGAAAAGCGATAACTTTCTACAATTTCGACATCGGATAATGGCATCTTCAGGAATCTTGGCGAGCGGCCCAAGGTCGTGTCGGGGAACGCGCGCGGTGTCTGGCTCGATGCAGACATTCCCGGTTTCCGGTGGCACGAGATTGGCCGATTCGGCAAAATCTGCGGCAGATTCTTGAAGGTGCCCAATAAAGGGTCGTCATGAAAGTCATCGTACTCGGTTCAGGCATTATCGGCACAGCTTCGGCATGGTTTTTGAACAAAGCCGGACATGAAGTCACAGTCATCGAGCGCCAACCCGGGGCAGCACAGGAAACCAGCTTTGCCAACGGCTGCCAGATATCCGTATCGCACGCTGAGCCTTGGGCCAACCCGTCTGCACCATTGAAGGTGCTGAAATGGCTGGGGCAGGAAGATGCGCCCTTGCTGTATCGCTTCCGGCCGGAATGGCTGCAGTGGAAGTGGGGTATGCATTTTTTGCGCGAGTGCACGCCGGCACGCACGGCCCATAACATACGCCAGATCGTTGCGATAGCCGAATACAGCAGGCAGACATTGCAAGATTTGCGCCAGTCGACCGGATTGGAATACGACTGCCTGACACGCGGCATCCTGCACTTCTACACTGATCAAAAGGATTTTGACGAGTCGTTGCCGGCCGCGAAATTGATGCGCGAGCTCGGATGCCCGCGCGAATCGATCGATGCCGACGAAGTCGTCAGAATTGAACCGGCATTGGCGAAAATTCGCAACAAGATCGTCGGGGGCGATTTTACGGCCACCGACGAATCAGGCGACGTATATAAATTTACCAGCGCCTTGGCGCGAAAGGCGGCCGAGGCGGGCGTCGATTTCCGCTTCAACACTGCCGTGACACGACTGATCCATGCGGGTAGCGGCGCCGACGCCAAGGTAACCGGTGTGGAAGTGATCGACGCGGAGGGACGGCACCAGGTATTGCACGCCGATGCCTTCGTCATGGCCGCAGGCAGCTTCTCTGCTCCGCTCCTCAAACCCCTGGGTATCGACTTGATGATTTATCCCGGCAAAGGCTATTCGGCGACCTATCATGTGACCAACCCAGACGCCGCTCCGACTGTATCTCTGACCGACGACGGCTACAAGCTCGTAATATCGCGCCTTGGCGACCGCCTGCGCGTGGCGGGCACCTGCGAGCTCAACGGTTACGAGCGCGACCTCAATCCAACGCGCTGCGCCGCCATCACGCGCCGCACGCGCGAGTTATTTCCGGACTCCTGCGACTTCGACAATCCAAGCTACTGGACCGGTCTGCGCCCGCTCACGCCGTCCAACGTCCCTTACATCGGCAAGACAAAATATCGCAACCTGTACCTCAACACCGGACATGGCACACTCGGCTGGACCATGGGATGCGGCTCGGGCAAGGCATTGGCCGAGATCGTTTCCGGAAAACAACCGGAAGTCGATTTTGCTTTCACCGGCATCGCGCCACATCGAGCGGCGCCCGCAACGAGGGCATTGCCTGCATGACCTAATTTGGCTCTTTTTCGAGCATCTCTGAAGATCGTAGGGCGCGGCCATCGTGGCCCGACCTGTCGTGGCCCGACCTGTCGTGGCCCGGCCTGTCGCGGCCCGGCCTGTCGTGGCGCGGCCTGTCGCGGCCCGGCTCCAGGTCGGACAGAAAGCGCAGCCGCGCACTTGATCATCAGCGATACCCTGTTGCCAAAAAGAGACAGGCTACTTCCCTACCTTCACCTGTAACTCGGCCGCCTTTTCGTCAAACGCAATGCGCGTCGCAAATTTGGCGCGCTTCATCGGGAAGCGCGACTGGAAGTGCCGCACGTTGCCGGAACCTGAAATGACGCGCCGCACGAATTGGTAGTACGCTTCCATGTCGATGACGTGCACGACCAGAAAATAGTCGTAATCACCGGAAACAAAGTAGCACTGCATCACCTCTGCTTCCTTTCCCATGCGGGCTTCGAAATCCTGCATGTGTTCATCAGACTGATTGTTGAGCGACACCTCGAGAAATGCCAGCATGCCATAGCCGAGCGCAAACGGATCGACCATCGCAACGTCAGCACTGATGATGCCGGCTTGGCGCAGGTCGCGCACCCTGCGCAGACAGGTTGGCTGCGAGATGTGTACCTTGTCCGCCAGAATGCGCGTAGGGGTTTGATTGTCCTTCTGCAAGAGGTTCAAAAGCTTGCGATCGACTTTGTCCAGCGTGTGAAATTTGGGCATATAAAAAATGTGGAAACATTGAAAAAACCGCACAAAAACTCTTTCCGAACGGTTTTTTATGTTGTACCGTCTGCTTGTTCAGGAATCTGAATAGTGAATGTGCCATGAACCCATCGGACAACCCCAGCCTGGATTCATGACACGAGCTAAGTGTTGCAGTAACCTCGTTTTTTTTCAATCCTTAGGAGGATATTCATGCAGTTTAAGACTATAAAAATGATTCCGCTGGCCGCCGCAGTTGCTTTCGCATTCGCAAGCAGCGCCTCAGCCCAGGAACAAGTCGTTAAGATTGGACACGTCGGCCCCATCTCCGGCGCCATCGCCCACCTTGGTAAGGACAATGAAAACGGCGCCAAAATGGCTATCGATGAACTGAACGCAAAAGGCGTCAGCATCGGCGGCAAGAAGGTGAAATTCGAATTGCTGGCAGAAGATGATGCTGCCGACCCGAAACAAGGGACTGCTGCGGCGCAAAAACTGGTCGACGCCAAAGTCAACGGCGTCATCGGCCACTTGAACTCCGGCACTACCATCCCGGCTTCGAAAATCTACTTCGACGCAGGTATTCCGCAAATCTCCCCATCGGCTACCAATCCAAAGTACACACAACAGGGCTTTAACACCGCCTTCCGCGTTTGCGCTAACGACGGTCAGTTGGGCGGCACACTCGGTCGCTATTCGGTCGCCCCTGCCGGCTTCAAGGCCAAGAAGGTTGCGGTCATCGACGACGCCACAGCCTATGGCCAGGGTGTTGCTGCCGAGTTCACCAAGGGTGCCAAGGGCAAGGCTGAAGTGGTCGCTACTGAACACACGACTGACAAGGCTACCGACTTCAACGCCATCTTGACCAAGATCAAGGCAACCAATCCTGACGTCATCTTCTTCGGCGGCATGGATGCAGTTGCAGGTCCAATGTTGAAGCAAATGAAGGCATTGGGCATTAAGGCCAAGTTCATGGGCGGCGACGGTATCTGTACCGAAGCACTGGCAACCCTGGCAGGCGATGCCATGGCTGACGGTCAAGTCGTTTGCGCTGAAGCCGGCGGTATCGAAGATTCCGGCAAGAAGGCAATGGAAGACTGGAAAGCAGCGTACAAGAAGAAATTCGGCATCGACGTTCAAATCTATGCCCCGTACGTCTATGACGCCGTCATGACCATGGTCACCGCGATGGAAAAAGCCGGTTCCGCTGAACCTGCCAAGTACCTGCCGGTTCTGGCCAAGATCAAGTACAAGGGCGTTACAGGCAACATCGAGTTCGATGCGCATGGCGACATGAAAGACGGCACGATGACGCTGTACACCTACAAGGGTGGCAAGCGCGAAGTGATCACGGTTACCCACTAAGATCACCAGGCTTTACCTGCAAAGAAAAAAGCGCCCTTCGGGGCGCTTTTTCATTCCACCGACAACTTGATCGGGTGCGGCTTACTTCTGCGACAGCACCCATTTGACCAGCACATGCGCTTCGGCCTCATTTACCTGGGCATTGGCCGGCATGGGAATGGCGCCCCACGTACCGCTGGTGCCTTTCAAGACCTTTTGTACCAATTTATCTTCTGCATCTTTTTGGCCGGCATATTTTGCTGCGACATCCTTGTAAGCCGGCCCGACAACCTTGGTGGCAACAGCATGGCAGGACAGGCAATTCTTTGCTTTCGCCAAATCCATCGGGTTGTCCGCCGCCGCTGCGATTTGGCTTCCAGCCATGCCTAATGCCAAGATACTGAACAAGACTGCACGTTTCATTATTCTCTCCAGAAAATTTTTAATGGGGGACAACAAGTCTGAATCAGTGAAGAATAGTACGATATTCAGGCAATTTGTGCCGCAAATCGCTTGTTGCCATCGACGACATTGACCATATTCAACATTGCTCTTATGCTGTAGCAAAGGAGGCGCCATGCCACTCATTATTCTTCTCGCCGCACTGACTGCCCTGCGTTATTTCGAAGTGGGCCCGTTTGCCAGCATGTCATGGTGGTGGGTCGTCCTGGTCGCTGCGATCGCATTCATCTGGTTTGAATTCCTTGAACGCTTGCTGGGGCTCGACAAGCGCGCTGCCCATGACAAACTGGAAAAGCAGCGCGAAGAACGCGTGAAGGCGGCCTTTCGCAAGGATCGCCGTTAGTCCACAGCTCTCACCATGTCGCGCCCTGTCGGACGCGACCTCTGGTTCAATCCGCAATCAAAAACCGCCGTCGGTAACCGCACCCTTGCTTGCAGACGATGTCAGAGCGGCAAATTTTGCCAGCACACCGCGCGTATAACGTGGTGGCGGCGCCTTCCATTCGGCACGGCGACGCGCCAATTCCTCATCGGAAACATTGACTTGAATCAGTTGTTGATGCGCGTCGATGGTAATTGAATCGCCCTCTTGTACCAAGGCGATATTGCCGCCGACATACGCTTCCGGCGCCACGTGGCCAACCACCATACCCCAGGTCCCGCCTGAAAAACGTCCGTCGGTCACCAAGCCGACCGATTCGCCCAGGCCCTTGCCGATCAGGGCCGAAGTCGGCGCCAGCATTTCCGGCATGCCGGGCGCACCCTTTGGTCCCAGATAGCGCAAGACCAGCACGTCACCCGCCTTGATCTGATCGGCGAGGATGGCATCCATCGCGGTGTACTCGTCATTGAACACTCGGGCCGGTCCGGTAATGACCGGGTTCTTCAGGCCGGTGATCTTGGCCACGCAGCCTTCGACCGACAGATTGCCCTTCAGGATTGCCAGATGGCCTTGCTTGTAGAGCGCCTGTTCGATCGGCATGATCACGTCCTGCCCTGCAGGCGGCGCGTCGGGCACGTTGGCCAATTCTTCAGCCATGGTCCGGCCTGTGATGGTCATGCAATCGCCATGCAACAGCCCGGCATTGAGCAGAATCTTCATGACTTGCGGAATACCTCCTGCGCGATGCAGGTCGGTTGCCACATACTTGCCCGACGGCTTCAGGTTGCAAATCACCGGCACGCGCAGGCGCATGCGCTCGAAATCATCAATGGTCCATTCCACTTCCGCCGCATGGGCAATGGCCAAAAAGTGCAGCACCGCATTGGTCGACCCGCCCGTCGCCATGATGACCGCAACAGCATTCTCGATTGCCTTGCGCGTAACGATATCGCGCGGCTTCAAGTCTTTCTTGACTGCCTCGACCAGGACGCGAGCGGACTCCGCAGCCGATCCGGTCTTTTCGTCGTCCGGGTTGGCCATGGTCGACGAATACGGCAGCGACATGCCCAGAGCTTCGAACGAGGACGACATGGTGTTGGCCGTGTACATCCCGCCGCAGGAACCGGATGACGGACAGGCATTGCGCTCGATCCCTTCAAAATCTTCCTGCGACATGCGCCCGGCAGTGAACTCGCCAACGGCCTCGAAGGCCGAAACGATGGTCAGGTCCTTGCCTTTCCAGTTGCCCGGCTTGATGGTGCCGCCGTAGACGTAGATGCTCGGCACATTGGTGCGCAACATGGCGATCATGCCGCCCGGCATGTTCTTGTCGCAGCCGCCGATAACGACGCAGCCGTCCATCCACTGGCCGTTGACCGCGGTTTCGATGCAATCGGCAATCACTTCGCGTGAAATCAGCGAAAATTTCATGCCTTCGGTGCCCATCGACATGCCGTCGGAAATGGTTGGCGTGCCGAAAACCTGAGGATTGGCGCCGGCGGCTTTTACCGTGGCAATCGCAATATCGGCCAATTTTTGCAGGCCGGAATTACACGGCGTGATGGTCGAATGACCGTTGGCAATGCCGATCATCGGTTTGTCAAAATCTTCCTTTTCGTAACCCATCGCGTAATACATTGAGCGGTTCGGGCTGCGCGACACGCCTTGCGTGATGTTCTTCGAGCGTCTGTTGAATGCCATGATTGCCTCCTTGTGAGCTGCCAAGAATGCCTTGCATGATCCCGCCTGTCAAATATATGATTCCATTACTAATGATACTTTTTACATATCGTTTAATTATCGATTGGAAACGCTCTTTCAGAATGCCGAAACCGAATGAATTTTGAACTGCGCCAATTGCGCTACTTTGTTGCGGTGGCCGAAGAATTGCACTTCGGCCGCGCCGCCGCGCGCCTGCACATGACCCAGCCGCCGCTGTCGCAAACCATTCAGAGCTTCGAAGCAGCACTGGGTACGCCACTGTTCGCCCGCACCAACCGCAGTGTAGCTTTGACACCTGCGGGCCTGGCGATGCTGCCCGAAGCACGGCGCCTGCTGCAGCAGGCGTCTGCCCTGCCTGCGCTGGCGCAGCGCGCGGCGGCCGGCGAAACCGGGCGCCTTTCGCTGGCGTTCGTCTCGACTGCCGATTACAGCGTCTTGCCACCCTTTCTGCGCCAGTTTCGCGAAGCCTACCCCCATGTACAGATCGAACTACGCGAAGCCACCAGCGACGTCCAGCAGGCTGATCTGCTGGAAGACCGCGTCGATGCCGGCTTGCTGATACCGCCATTGTCCGACAAGGTTAGCGAGGTTCTGGATTACATACCGGTATTGACCGAGCCGCTAGTCGCTGCCCTGCCGCAAGGCATGCGGGCTGCGCGCGGCAAGGCGCCGCTAAAACTCGAGCGCGTGCGCGAGCTGCCCTTGATCATTTTTCCGCGCCAGATCGCACCCGGCCTGCATGATGCCATCCTGGCATGCTTCCATGACGCCGGTTTGACGCCGCGCATCGCCCAGGAAGCGATCCAGATGCAAACCATCGTTGGATTGGTTTCTGCAGGCATGGGAATCGCACTTGTGCCACAATCCGTCTCGAATCTGCAGCGTCCCGGCGTCGAATACAAGGCGCTGGAGGGCAAGGTACCGACCGTCGAAACCGGGCTCGCCTGGCGCCGCGACAACCGCTCGCCGGTGTTGCGCGCATTCCTGGAATTACTGCGAAAGAAATCTTAAATGCCTTTACAACATCCGAATTTCGATCCGATTGCATTCACCGTGCACCTCGGCAGTTTTGATTGGCCGGTGCACTGGTACGGCATCATGTACCTGGTCGCCTTTGCCCAATTCCTTTTGCTCGGCAGATTGCGCATCCGCCAGCCGCATATCGCTGCTGCAGGCTGGAAGGCGGAAGACCTTGACGACATGCTGTTCTACGGCGTGCTCGGCGTGGTGGTCGGCGGCCGCATGGGTGAAGTCATCCTGTATAACTTCGACTACTACGCGGCGCACCCTGCCGAAATCATCGCCGTCTGGAAAGGCGGCATGTCGTTCCACGGCGGCTTCGTCGGCGTGATGATTGCCATGGCCTTGTGGGCGCGCAAGCGCGGGCGCAAGATGATGGACGTGCTCGATTTCATCGCGCCACTGGTGCCGTTAGGCTATGCGGCCGGGCGCTTCGGCAACTTCATCAACCACGAATTGCCCGGCAAGGAAGCTCCCATGAACCTGCCCTGGGCCATGTGGTGGCCAGGCAATACCGCCTACCCCGTGCATCCGTCGCCTCTGTATCAGGCGCTGGTCGATGGCGTGCTGCTGTTCGTCATCCTGTGGCTGTTCTCGCGCAAACCCAAGCCCACAATGGCCGTCAGCGGCATGTTCTCGTTGCTGTATGGCTGCGCACGCTGCTTCACGGAATTCTATCGTGTGCCCGACTACGAAAAGACCTTCTTCGGCATCACGCTCTCGGCCGGACAAATTTGGTCGCTGCCGATGATCGTGCTGGGTATCGTTCTTCTCGTGCTCGCGTATCGCAAAAAAGAGAGCGCAAACTAATCCATGTCGCAGGTAATCGTTACGCAGGACGGCACCGTTGCAACCGTGGTGTTGTCCAGTCCCGGAAAGCTCAATGCGCTCAGCGTTGCGATGTGGCGCAGTCTGCGCAGCGCCTTCGAAGCACTTTCGGCGCAAACGGCGCTGCGTTGCGTGATCGTGCGCGGTACCGACGGCAACTTCGCCGCGGGCGCAGATATCGAGGAATTTCCCGAGCAACGCGGCACGCTTGAACAGGGCATCGCCTACCACGAAGACATCATCGCGCCGGCACTACAGTCAGTGGCGCAGTGTCTGCATCCGACCATCGCTGCGATTGACGGCGTGTGCGTCGGCGGCGGCCTGGAAATCGCCTGCGCCTGCGATTTGCGCATTGCCGCGCCGGATGCACGATTCGGCATACCGATCAATCGCCTCGGTTTTCCGCTTGCGCCGCGCGAACTGGCGGGGCTGCTGCATCTGATTGGGAAAGCCCGCACATTGGAAATCCTGCTCGAAGGTCGCGTGTTCTCAGCGCCCGAAGCGCTTGACAAGGGCCTGCTGACCAGATTGGCAGACGACGTCCACGCAGAAGCAACGGAAGCAGCACGGCGCGTGGCCCGCGGCGCCCCATTGGCGGCACGCGCCAACAAGCAAATGATACAGCGCCTGATGCCGGCGATGGCGCCACTCGACGAAATCGAATTGCAGGCCGCCTTCGCCTTCCTCAATTCCAACGATTATCGCGAAGGCGTGCAAAGTTTTATCGCCAAACGCGAACCATCCTTCCAGGGTAACTAACTCTCATCCCGATACCATGAACGCCAACCTCTACGACCTGTTTGCCTCCCGTTTTCCGCAAGACAAAGGGGCCTGCTGTATCGAGACACGCGACGGCTTGTATTATTCATGGAACGACGTCGAGCGCGCCACGGCGCGTATCGCCAACCTGCTGATAAGCCTCAATTTGCCGGCCGATGCGCGCGTCGCAGTGCAGGTGGAAAAGTCGCCCGAAGCGCTGCTGCTCTACCTCGCCACGTTGCGCGCCGGGCTGGTCTACCTGCCGCTCAACACCGCTTATCGCGCCGAGGAGATTGCCTACTTCATCGGCGATGCCGCACCTGCAGTGTTCGTGTGTTCGCCGCAAAATTTCGGCTGGGTTGCGCAAATTGCGTTCAAGGCCGGCACCCAGCACGTCTATACACTTTCTGAGCATCGCACCGGCTCCCTGCTGGAACGGGCCGCGCACCAACCCGATGCCTGCGCAACGGTGCCGCGCCAGGCCGGCGATCTTGCCGCCATCCTCTATACATCGGGCACGACCGGTCGCAGCAAGGGTGCCATGCTGACGCATGAAAATCTCGCTTCGAATGCAAAGACCTTGCAGCAAGCCTGGCACTGGCAAACGGGCGACGTGCTGTTGCACGCCCTGCCGCTGTTCCACGTGCATGGCCTGTTTGTCGCCTCGCACGGCGCGCTGCTCAACGGCAGCAAAATGATATTCCTGTCGAAATTCGACGCAGCCGATGTGCTACGCCTGCTGCCGCGCTCCACCATCTTCATGGGCGTGCCGACCTACTACGTGCGCCTGCTGACAGAAAGCGGCCTGACGGGCGAAGCGTGCGCCAACATGCGTTTGTTCGTGTCCGGTTCGGCGCCACTATTGCTCGACACCTTCAACGACTTCATCAAACGCACCGGCCACACCATACTCGAACGCTACGGCATGAGCGAAACCACCATGCTGGTGTCGAATCCCTACGACGGCAAACGCGTCGGCGGCAGCGTCGGCTTTCCGCTGCCCGGCGTATCGCTGCGGGTGATGAACGATCAGGGCAAAGAATGCGCAGCCGACGAAATCGGCGGCATCCAGGTGAAAGGGCCGAACGTATTCAAGGGCTACTGGAAAATGCCGGAAAAGACTGCCGAGGAATTCACCGCAGACGGCTTCTTTATCACCGGTGACGTCGGCAAGTTCGACGCAGAAGGTTACCTGTGGATAGTCGGCCGCAGCAAAGACTTGATCATCACCGGTGGTTACAACGTCTACCCGAAAGAAATAGAAAGCGTGCTCGACGACATGGATGGCGTGATCGAGTCCGCCGTTATCGGCGTGCCGCATCCCGATTTCGGCGAGGCTGTGGTTGCCGTCGTTGTAGGCAAATCGGGCGCTTCGTTGTCGGAAGCGGCCATGATCGCGGCGCTCAAGCAACGCATCGCAAACTTCAAAGTGCCAAAACGCATCGTGTTCGTCGACGACCTGCCGCGCAACGCCATGGGCAAGGTACAAAAGAAGGCCCTGCGCGAACGTTACTCGACCGAATAATTGTTCGCGCGGCGCGAACGGCACAAGCGATAACGACCGGTATTATTTGCGTAGCAGCTTGGTGATGCAACGCCACTCGTCAGCGGTGACAGGCGTGATCGACAGGCGGTTGCCGCGCTTTAAGATCGTCATGTCGGCCAATTCGGGAATCTCGCGTAATTCGGCAAGCGCCAACAGGCGTGTCTTTTGCGTGCCGCGCACATCAACCATCATCCAGCGTGGCGTCTCTTGCGTGGCTTTGGGGTCGAAATACTTGCTTTTGGCCTCAAATTGCGTGTGATCTGGATAAGGCGTGCTGGCCACTTCAGCGAGGCCGGCAATGCCCGGCTCGGCACAGCTTGAATGATAAAACAGTACGCCGTCGCCGACCTTCATCAGGTCCCGCATGTAATTGCGCGCCTGGTAATTGCGCACGCCAAACCAAGGGATCGTCTGGCTGCGTGCATTGAGCAGATCGTCAATGCTGATTTCAGCCGGCTCGGATTTCATCAACCAGTATTGCTTCATGATCGTGAATGTCTATGTCAATTGAAGTGGAAGCCGCAATGATAACCAAATACCGTGGCAAATTCCGCGGGCAATAAAAAAGCGGCTGCATTTACATGCAACCGCCCGGTATCAAGCCCCGCCTGTGCCGCTGTGCCGGCATCCCGAACCAAGACGGTTCAAGGTGGTCACAGTTAGTTCAATTTCGGGTTCATCGGACTAGCGACGCGCACTCCCATCGAACAAAATTCCGCAACCGATGCGCATAAATGGTTCAAGGAATATATGGCAATCGCGAACACGGCAGGGACCCCAAGTTTACTCTTATCCGCCTGCGTGTCAAACGTTTTGCACAAAATTAAAATAGGTTTTCTTGCGGTGCAAGCGCAGAATCGAGCACAACGTGCATCGCGGCAATTTTCTGCTTGACTTCAGCAACAGTCATATCGGCCAATGGTCCTTCACCGGCCTTGGTGCTTAATAATTCAGCAGCGATCCCCAATGCAGCCATGACTGCAATACGATCATTGCCCTTGATCTTTCCAGCATCGCGTATGGCACACATCTTGTCATCCAGATAGGCGACAGCTTCCTGCAGAGCTGTTTCCTCGCCCTCCTTGCACGCCAATTTGTATGACTGGCCCATGATCGACACATCAAGCTGGATCATGCTGCCTCCTCGTCATCCGTTTCAGCAACCGGGATACGTTCGAGCAAGGCCGTCACGCGCTGGTGCGCTTCTTCGATCCGTTGCAGCAAGCCGGCGTTTTCTGCCGCCAAATTGGCCGCATCCAGACGCAAATCGGCATTCTCGCGGCGCAAGGCGCGCGTCATCTCGGCCAATCGGCTGATTTTTTCGGAAAGTTGGTTGAAATCGGAAATCATCCCGCCACTATAGTGGTGCAAATGAATTTCCGTCAATAGATTCAGAGACTTGCCGACGTTTTTTGAAGACAGATATGAGAACGCCTTTCAAAACAAAACCCACTTATGACACATATCAACTCAGGATTCGTTTCAAAATGAGCAAGGCTACGGCGCGATCCTTGTTTCATGCGGCACGCGCTGGCCAGTGCATGCGCGCTCTGAAAGGCGCGCGACCAGGGCTCGATGCCGGTAACAAGAGGCTCGGCAATAACGCCATGGTCATTTGAAACGGCTTCTTGCTTGACGATGCCGCCTACCCGTGCTCGTGACCTCCCAGAAGATCGGCTTCCAGCATGGCCAACGCCTGCCGATAGCGATTGTCGGGTTTGCGCATTTCGCGCATGGCGACAAATTCGACCGCTTGCGCGCATGCATCCAGGTAAGGCACCAAAGCCGGATCCGATTCGCTACCGGCGCATTCCTGCTGCGAGCGCCGCAAAGTTCGCTGCAAGGCCGAAGGCAGCATACGCCAATGGCTGGAACACATCATCAACATCGATTGCGCCGGCGTGGAACAGCCGTTCGCCCTGCAAACACCGCTCATGGACTTCCTCTCCTCGAATGAACCCTGTTATACCGACGCAAGTTGAATGCCAACCGTATCAATCGGATTATTTGTGGATAAGATGATAATGATTTCGCTCGGCGCCGATAAGCTGTCATTTTTGACACCAGCCCGCACAAACAGGCGCACCGGCGCGCATGCCAAAAGATGTATTTTTGAATATACTTGGGCTAGAATCTTCAACAGCATGCAACCTGGGGCGGTAGCTCAGCTGGGAGAGCGTCGCGTTCGCAATGCGAAGGTCGTGAGTTCGATCCTCATCCGCTCCACCAACGTTTGCAGGAGATAAGGCTGTTGAAAACGGTCACATTACTTGGCCGATTGGCCAACATATGCTTCCGTTTTAGCATGGCCAAATAATGCTTCCGCTTTTTACCCCGTTGAAGCCGCCAATACGGCCCTGCGGCGAGCCGGACTCCGATTTAATCGTTAAGACAGGTCAACGCTGCCGAACCAGCCGGCGATAGATCGCCATCGCTTCCGGCCTGGCGAGGGCCAGACCATGGCGACGTAGTTCCCGATCCACTTTTCGCCTGCTGGGGAACACGCCATCCATCTGCAGCTTTTTGATTGCCTGGATCACGAGTTCCGCTCGCCGACTTCTTCGGCGCTCGGCCGCCAGCACCCGCCTTCGTCGACCGTCCACGACAAGCCGTTGGCAATCGGCTTGACACCAATATTTCAGGGCGTGTCGGCTGACACCCAACGATGAGGCCACGGCACTCATCGTTGGCATCTCCCCGGTTTCCTGAATGCACTGGCGAAGAGCGGCGGCAGCGTTCCGACGCCAATTTGCTGACAATCGAGGCACCTTTGCGCGACATACCAGCCGCAATCTGGGCAAATTGCTCGGCTGGCCGCCAAACAACCCGGGGTGCATTGTGCTCGTTGAATGCAATTCTAGTCCCAGATCGTAGCTCAACATCATTTCGACCAGCATGGGAAAGCTGGGACGCTGATTCTTCAAGAACCAGCCGTTCATTGCCCTGGGTTGCCACCCCATTTCACGGCAAAACGCTGACCGGTTGCCGCCAAATGATCGCTCTACCACTTCCCGGACCCGCGATTGGAATAGCTCGAGCGTCGGCCGAGGCTGAGACAGGGACGCAGAGCCAATCAACGACAACACCACTTGCTCAACGCTAGGCTGGTCCGCCCTAGACTCACAGTTTGCGTTGAGCGGAGCCTCTCCAGGTAACTGCATTAACGAGCATCGGCAATAATCGCATGTCGATGCGTCCGGGTAGGTAGGCAAAAACGGCTGATCGCGGCCACAACTTGGGCAACGATCGACTAGATCCAATTTATGCTTGGTGCAGCGCCGATAAAGCAACAGCGACCATGCCAGCGGTGCATGCGATTCACCGTGTTCATTGACTTGTTCACATAAGCAACGGGGACACCATCGCGGCTTGCTGCACAACAGTCCATACCCGTTCGCCGGCAAAACGTCGGCCCAGAACAACATCGTCAGGCTTTGCAGATCGTCCCGGCCGGTCAGGCGATTGAGCAATGAAGAGATCGCCGTAGCGTAGCGGCCGAGGCCGTTGACGGTTCCAGAATAAGTTGAAAAGAACCCGCTGTATCCGAGATTGGCAAGAAGTCCTTCCTCGCGCGACAACGCGAATCTCAGCAAGTCCCGAGTGCCGACACAATGCGCTCTAGCCAAGCGGATGATGTACGAAATCAGCCCTTCCCGATACGGATTATCCTGATCGCGCGGCTTTATGCGGTACAAGACCGTGACCGCATCTGCTCCATCCGGCGAAGCGGAACAATCGCCTTCGCTATCCGACCATTCAAGCATGTACGCCTCCGACCGGATCGCGTTTAGGACTTCGCACTCCAACATCCGGTCGTTTTGCCTTCGGATTGTCTTCCGACTTCGGCGGAGCAGCTGCAGCAGAGTGCTTGGCATAGACAAGGCTGCGAAGGTCTTCAAGCGGGATGTCTTTCATTTTGGTCTCACCGAATATCGCTTCCGCAAAGATCGTCCGCAGCCCAATATTGCTTTCAGCACACCGTTCCAACAAGGCCTTATCAAAGGCAACGCCTTCAACGAGGTGGATCTCCAATGCAGCACTTAGCCAATCCTTCAAGATTCCCACCAGGCCACAGGTCTTCAGGTGTAAAAAGCCGGCCATTTTAAGAAGGTTGGGTATCGACCTCATTGGCAATTTCCTTTGAAGGGCAAGAACGGCCCCTTGGAAATTGGCACGATCCTCTTTGGCCCGACAGGTATATCGTGGGAAATGAATGATTTCACTGCGCCTGACCAGTTGCGCGCTATGGTCCCGCACGTCTAACAAGTCGTAGGTGCCAAGTAACACAATCACCACGCCGGTCTCGATTGCCAGCGTCTTGATCTTCTCGAAGCTGTATTTTTGCTTCCACCGATCCTTGGCGAGAAACATATGATGAGCCTCGTCCACGATCAGCACTTTGACTTCACGATTTCGCAGTCCATTTTCTAAGGAGCGAAGCAATGCCCCAGATCCTTTGCCTTCGAAATCCGAAACACAATGCCCCCTTCGATAAGAGCCAATTGACGCTGGATGTGAATCTTCTTGTCGATCATCGGCTCGCGCAGTTGTTCGAGTGCGCGGATGTACCAATCCTTCCAGTCGAACGCAATGCCATTTGGCGCCGGCGCGTTGACCTGGATCACGGAAATCGCATGTTTGTGCGATTCCCATAGCTTGGCATAGTGCTTCTCCACGTTTTCCTTTAAACGCGCGGCGAGCGTACTCTTTCCGACACCGGTCGGACCGGCGATCACGACCAGCCGTTGGCTGCTTTTCGCATAGATTGAGTGGCATGCCTCATCGTATGCCGCCTTTAAGCTGGCGTGATCGGTTCGGTAAGCCTTGAAAGAGGCCAGCTTCTCGTCTGCTTGCGCTCGCTCGGCGTCAAAGGACGTGTCAGATTTCTTTTCCATTAAAATTCTCCAAATTTCGGCACGTCCAAATTCTCCCAGTCGTCATCGTGGGATCCGTCGGAGTCGTGCGCGGTATTGTTCGGCGAGCCTGTAGGTGGCGGCGCCGGTGGCCTTTGTGCAGCGTCCTGTGCTTGACGGTCAAGTTTCTCCTGCAACAGGTCGCTTTCCTTTTCACTTCTTACCTTCGCTTCGCGTGCGCGAATATCGGCGTTGCTCGCACGTTGCTGCCACTCGCTCCTTTGTTCCGCCTTTTCTTGTTTCATCATCAGTTCGATTTCATAATCAGACTTGCCTTGATACCGATATTTGTCGACGGGCCAGCACTGATGCCAATCGCCGTCGATATGGATGTATCCAATTGGGCGGTCGGGGTCGTAACGCACGTCGCATATCCGGCCATCGTTCTTGGGTATCTTCATTGCCTCGCAGATGTAAAACTTACCTCGCAGTCGGGCACCTTTGTCAGCATGAATCGTGGTCTTGCCTGTGCGCGTACTGGGAAGCAGGAAAATTCTGACGTTCTCGGTGAACGGCAGACATCGTTCGTCGCGCCTTCCGCTAAGCTCGAAGCCAATCCGCATCATTTCGTTCGGCGTCATGCCGTGCGCTGGGTGCACGAGTTCTCCGTTATATGTCTCAAAGAAGTAGCGGCCGATGGCGTCGTTCAAGGCACGCAACGTCCATATCGCGCGTTTCTTTGGTTTGTGCGACGACGATACGTTTCTCGGATTCTTCATGTCTTCCGTGCTGCCGATCAGAGTGTGGAAGAAGTTTTGATTTGTCGTGTCGAAATTACGTTCGATCACGTTGCCGTTCCTCGATTCACCTATAGGTCGAGTGACTTTATCGATCGTCAGCGCGGCCAGCGCATCTTCGAAGCGTATGCTGCGAAAATCGCTGCCGCCATCGATCACCACCTTTAAGGGTTTGTATCCATGGATGCGTAGACATTCGCCCAGGATCGCCAATGAACGCATTTTGTCCACAGGATCGAAACTGAGGATGAAGGCTAGAACCGCGCGCGTGAATGCGTCGAGCATGACGGTGAGCCACGGTCTTCCCAGATTTTTTCGCGTCTCTTCGTCTACGACCTCGACGTCAGCCTTTGTGTGGTCGATATGCGCGATTTCGAATGGGCGATCCCCGTGCATAGGGGTTTCCCTGTCAATCAACATATAGGTCGCGGGCTTCGCTTTGTAGGCCGCTCTCTTTCCCTTGGTCTTAAACAAGATCTCGTATCGCGATTTCCAACGTCTGAAGTGGATTCGACAGGTCTTTTCGCCAGGCGGCTCCAGTCCACGCGCTTCGCACTCCACGCGAATCGTGCCCCACATTTCGGCCGGAGTTAGCTTTGATGGTTCTTCAATCGCCTTCTCGAAAACCTCCTCCATCAGCTTCACGACGTCTTCGTCCAGCCTGCAGTTACGATTGCCGCGCCTCGACGTCTTTGGAATCAGTCCAAGGTACGCCATCCCGAAATGGGCGGCGCCTTCGGCGCACCTCTTCTTCCAGCGGCGTATAGTGCGCAAGGAAACGGATGACGTTACATTTTTGCCTCCGCTCTCGAGCTTCTTTAGGATGGCGACTCGAGTTGTCGCAAGAGCTAAATCGGAATCTTTTGCCTTCTTCAAAATGTCGGCAGTCGGTGCGGATTTCGCCTCGCCCGTATATCCAATGTCGGTAAGGCGTCCGCATTTTACATATCCGGCAATAGTCGGACCATCAACGATCAACGGCTCGCCGTTGCGCATTTTGAAAACTGTGCAGTCGTCGGCCTCATGGACGACCAGAATGTCGACGCCATCGAGCCGCGCCGATACCCAGCCCTTGCGTGCAAGCGTGTCGGCCCTTAATAGCGGCTCCGGTCGTCCCGCGCGCTCCCACTTATGCTGCTCGACCAACGCGTCATGGAATGCCTTGCTCCTGTATATACGGTTGTGTTTAAGGTCAGCCAAAGCGTTTTTGTACAGATCGACGTAAACGTACTCCTGGACAATGGAGATATAAACATTGTTGACGGTCGACTCGTCAAATTTTTCAATGAGCTCCAAAAGCGTGCACCAGCCTCGATCGGCTAGAGCGTCATCGATCTGCTGCCGGCACTCGTCCGGCAGCACCTTGCTATCGCGATGTTTCCAGTAGTCCGACAGGAATGCCAGGTTACGGAGGTATATCGGCGGATTCTCGGCTGAAGAACGCAACCGGAATCCGAGCCCGAAGCGACTTGCGTATTCCTCACCTGGGATCAGGTGCCATATGCCAGACGCGTCCCGCCTTATCCGGTTTCCACCCTGTTCCAGCGCCTCCTCCAGATCCGCTTCGGTCTTGCATTCGACCCATCCGATAAAATCCCGCTGGATAATAAAGTAGTCGGGGCGGGTAAGACTGCCACGGTTCCGTCCGTTTCTATCTTTGTAGGTCAACTTTATCTGAGGGCATTGATCGTAGAACTCGAACGTGACGTCGTCGTGCTCCCATTGGTACACGGCTCCCATTTCGTTCTCGCTTTCGGCCTGAATCGTTAACCCCATCTTTAAGCTGGGGTACCTGTGCGTGACGTTGCTTTTGCGGCTGCTTACAACGCGCGACGGTTCGCTTGCCCGAATATTCCGAACCATTTCCCGGCCTTGCCAGGGTATCTGAAGCTTATCCATCAAAGATTCGAGTTCCGCATCGCTGAGTTTCATTTGCATCTCCAAAGGTGTACCGCGCTATTACCTTGTCTGCCCTGGCGGAGTGCACCCCGTGCAGGTTTTGCGGTGTAGTCATAATTAGTATATGGACGAGGTGTGTGGCTCAAAGTAAAATTCGTAATTTCATGTAACTGTTTGATTTAATTAATTCTTATGCCAAAAAGTAACCGGGCTGTTGGCCGGCCGAAGAAGTCTCTGCAAGACCGCATACGGACCTTCGCATGGGCACGTCAAATTTTGAGTCGGACTGACCTCATTCCCACTGAGCTGTCGGGGATACTGGGCGACGACGGCAAATGGTGGCTTTGGCGGCGATATGTCAGCGGAGTAACCGTGGTGCCATTCGATCGCGTGGAACGAATCGACCGAATCCTCCCAGGAACTGCGCGCTATTTCACTTCACCAATCTGGAGTCTGCTAGATCCCCGTGATTTCGCGAAACGCGAATTAAATGAATTCATCAAATGGCTTCCTCCCGACTATCTCGAATTCTTCAAAGTCGATGGCGACGTCAAATTCGGAGATCGTTGGCAGCATCTTCGATCCATCGAGTTGCTAAGCAAGATATACAAGGAAGCGTGCATGGTGAGGACGGAACTCGACGCGGCTACGGCCTTGTTTATCATGATTCGCGAATCTGAGTTGATCGAAGACTCGGAATCGTTTTACTTCCTTGTCGAACTACTTGCGGAAATCTACTTCGAAAAGCAATCGTTGAACTGGTATTTCTTTGACGTGCTTGGAAGATTCTTTGACACCGCCTTCGCCAACGCTAAAAATCGGCAGTTTGCAGACCCGGCTATTGAACACGTCAGGATCCGCAAGCTCGCCAGATATGTCAAACACCGCGGCGAAGATAGGCTCGAAGACGCTTCCTATATCGAATTGATGCTCACCGACCTCGATGGCGAACGCATGCTTGCGTTTCGAAAATTCAGATGCAACATGTAGTCATCTTTTCGAAAGGTGACTCGTGAACAAATACCCTACTGCCTACGTGCCGCAACTGGCACAGTATCTACCGCGCATCAACCAACGCATCAGCATCCGCATCGAGGAAATCGCGACAGAAAATGTTGAGCTCGTCCGCATGCGGCATAAGGTTCCTGAAGCAGTCGAGATTTGGTATCGCGAATACACTGGTTACGAATACGAAGTGGTGGTCTGGACGGAGAACCGGTTATGCAGATTGATCTCTCCGGACTACTCCGATGATCCGCGCGGCACCGACATCCACAATTTGATCCTTTCGCGCTTGACATCGATTTTGTCGATGAAATCCTCGACGGCAACGATGCAGCTGGCTGTACGAAAAGTCGACATTTAATTTGTCATCGAAGCTGTAAATTTGGCATAAATGAATACTATAAAGTGTAGCGCTATAATATTCATTTTCAAGGTGCACGCCATCATTTCCGTGCGACTATAATCGGCACGTGCCGTAGCGCTTCTGGCTAACGCAGGGAGCTCTTATTGCTGCCTTAAATGCAATTCAGGTCTGCCTCGACAGCTCAGCACTTCTCGGCCAGGGGGTCGGGCGTGCCATCAAGAGTTAGTCTTGACCTTACCACCCAATGGGGCCCGAGTGTTCATGATGCGCGCAATCGTGGGCCAGCGTTCGAAGGCTGCAATTCGGCCAAGCGCTGATCGAAACGTAGCCGTGGGCCTGCCAGAGCTTGCGGCATGGGTGAGGCGGCCTGGGCTGCTTGCGTAAGGCGTAGGTACTCGCTGATCGATAAAATAACGCCTTCG
>DATBQE010000007.1:0-4074 GCA_036561005.1 Burkholderiaceae bacterium
TTAAATCTGAACAATGCGGTCAATGCCCTGTCCGGCCAGCCGCTGAAAACCCAGTTGTCGCAACGCGCCTACCGCCGTTGCCTGGCCGACCTGATCGAAGAGACGCTGGCAATTCTAACGGTCGCCGGAATTGAACCGGCCAGAATCACGCGCATCAACCCCTATCGCCTGCCGATGCTGTTGCGCCTGCCGGACTTCGTGTTTACCCGCATCGCCGCAGCCATGTTGCGCATTGACCCCGAGGCGCGCTCCTCCATGTGGGAAGACATGCAGGCCGGTCGCCGAACGGAAGTCGATTATCTCAACGGCGCCGTCGTGGCCATGGCCCGCTCGCTGGGGCGCGCTGCGCCCTTAAATAGCCGCATGGTGGAATTGGTGCGGCAGGCCGAGGCAGGAAGCCTTGGCTCATTGAGTGGTGAGGCGTTGTTTGCGGCGCTCCATCGGTCAACGTAGAAACGGCCGCTTCGATTTTCAGAAGCAGCCGTTTGTGCTTTCCTTACCGGTATAGCCTGCTATTGCATCGTCCACCCCGTCACGCTCGTGACCAGGCTATCGACGCCGACCAATGATTTGCCGCCGCCGTTGTACATGTTCAGCCACATCAAGGCGCGATTTTTGCCATTGATCGGCGGACTGTTGAAGTCCTGCGTGCCGGCCACGGTTTCACGCAACTTGGTGAACGCGGTAAAGAAGGTTGTTTCATTGGTGCTGCTGCCGGACTTCGACAGCATGTCCTGCAAAGAACCGCTGCCGCCGGTTGCGCCCTGGTTCAAAGCGGAGTCGGTGAATGCGCCGATGATGACCGGATCATTGAAGTTGCGCTGGCGTGCCTGCTGCACTGCATAGCTGATGTAGTTATTGTAAAAGCTCTCCCACACCGCGGCGCGCCAGTTGGCATTGTTTTCCAGCCCATTGATCTTGGCGCAAAAGGCGCTGGTCGACTGGTTGATTTTCAAGATACTGCCATTCATCGTGGCCAGTACACCTGCATCGGCCAGGCCGCCTGCGATGCTTGGATTGGATGCGCCGTTGTATTTGTTAAACAGGAGGAACAGTCCCGGGCCATCCGGTCCACCGTCGTTGGGGCCGCCCGTGGTCGCACCCTGGATCGACATCGTAATGCCGCGCCCATCGCCGATATCCTGGCAGTAGCCGTAATATTGTACCCAGCCGCTGAAGCTTGGATCATCCTGTTCCGACTTGTTCACCATGCGCATGACATTGTTCCATTGCTCGGCGTCCATGCCGGTCTTGTTTTGCAGGAAGGTGAGGGTCGCCGGCGAGAAATTCTTTTCAGCAGCAATCTCGTCGGGCGTCTTTGTTGGTGTTGGTGTTGGTGTTGGTGTTGGTGTTGGTGTTGGTGTTGGTGTCGGCGTCGGAGTCGGCGTCGGCGTAGGGGTTGGAGTGGGTGTGGGTGTAGGAGTCGGCGTCGGCGTTGGTGTGGGAGTCGGCGTTGGTGTGGAACCGCATGTGCCGCCGGCACTATACAAGCTGCCCACAGTCGGGTTCCAGCCGGCACCCGTGTAATCGGTCTGTGTGATCAATGCCGTATAGGTTTTGCCGAGATAAGTTACGACTTCGCCGGCAGTGTAGGTGCCGCCATCGACCCATGGCACGCATGCCGGCACGCTCGCCTTGGTGATCTTGGCACGCGATTTGGCTTTGGCGACCGGCGAATTGCCGCTGTCAGTGCTTCCGCCGCAACTGGCCAGCATGCCTGCGATCAGGCTCATGACGAGCGTTATGTTGGTACTTTTTTTCATGGAAATTCCCTACGAATAATTTTTTAATGAATGAAATCAGGCAATGAGGTGGGCAGGCGCTGCCGCCTGCCCCGTGTGCTTCTCCGCTTTTCGCCGGAAGGCCAGGGGAGAATGCGACACCTGCTTACTGCATGGTCCAGCCGGTCACCTTGGTCACGAGGCTGTCGACACCGACCAGCGTCTTGCCGCCGTCGTTGTACATGTTCAACCACATCAAGGCGCGGTTCTTGCCGTTGATCGGCGGGCTATTGAAGTCTTGCGTGCCGGCCACGGTTTCGCGCAGCTTGGTGAACGAGGTGAAGAAGGTCGTTTCGTTCGTGCTGCTACCCGATTTGGACAACATGTCCTGCAACGAACCGCTACTACCGGTTGCCCCCTGGTTCAGGGCCGAGTCGGTGAATGCGCCGATGATGACCGGATCATTAAAGTTGCGTTGCTTGGCCTGCTGCACTGCATAGCTGATGTAATTGTTGTAGAAGCTCTCCCACACGGCGGCACGCCAGGCTGCATTGTTGTTCAAGCCCTTGATCTTGGAACAGAACGCGCTGGTTGACTCGTTGATCTTCAGGATCTTGCCGCTCATCGTGGCCTTTACACCGGCATCGGACAGGCCGCCTGCAATCGTCGGGTTCGACGCACCGTTATACTTGTTGAACAATTGGAACAGGCCGGGGCCGTCCGGACCGCCATCGTTCGGGCCGCCGGTGGTGGCGCCCTGGATAGACATCGTGATGCCGCGTCCATCGCCAATGTCTTCGCAGTAACCGTAGTATTTCACCCAGCCGCTGAAGCTAGGATCGTCCTGCTCCGACTTGTTGACCATGCGCATGATATTGTTCCACTGCTCGGCATCCAGGCCAGTCTTGCTTTGCAGGAAGGTCAGCGTATCCGGCGAAAAATTCTTTTCCGCCGCGATTTCGTCTGCTGTCTTGGCTGTCGCCTTCACGCTGGCGGTCAATTGTTTCTGGCTGGCATTGAGCGATTCTGTCGAACTGTCGCTCCCGCCGCCGCAGGCCACCAGCAGTGCGCCCATCAATCCTGTCACCACCATCAATTTCGTTTTCAATTTTCTCTCCTCAGTGTTTGGAAAAAGCGGGTTTTCTCTTTCGAAGCGCGCGGCATATGCCGTTTCCGCACTTTCTGCCGTCGATGATCTTTTGTTTGTTCTATCGACCGGTCTTTGCTCAATTCATAGGTTCCTCCACTCTCGACTTTGCGGCGAACGGTGCGACTGGATACTTCCCCACTAGGATTGATACTTGCCTGCGCCTTGGCTATCTGGCGAGACTTGGCGTTTTGATGGTCTTTATGGTTGTCGATTACCATACAAACAACAACCCGGATATCTACCGTGAAACACAGGTATATTTACCTATACCACTTGGGGCGCCTCTAAGAATCTACTGCGCGACCCAATCTTGGATCTGCGATGCTCACTGTACTTTCGTACAGTTGCGCTTCTCGATCCAACCTTAGCCCGCTCGCTACGATTCTTAGAGGCGCCCAGGTTACTGTCGGTTACATGGAGAGCGAAGGAGGTAGTCAAGAATGTCAGCGGAGTTTGTGCGAGACGCCGCCGACGATTGGCGGATAAAAAGTTGTGCCGCAGTACGCCTTGAAGCGCAGCCATCGCATCAAACTGCAACCGGCAAACCGCTGAGAAATTTTGCAACATCGGCTTTTGAACGCAAATGGAAAACCTGTTTTGATTGCGCCGCATCGACCACATAGGCGCGGTACTTCGGCGTCAACTGCCGGTGGCATAGCCACAGGACGCGATAACTGGTCAGGGTGCTGCGCACCAGCGGGCTGTTTTCCGGCCATCCTTGCGGCGGAATAAAAAGCCCTTTGACGAAGCGCTTTGTCACCCACCAGAAATGCAGCGGCAAGGGTAAATCGATATGGACCAGCGTGTCGGCTTCGGCAAAGCGGGGCCAAAGCGACTCGTAACTGCCATAGCCATCGATGATCCAGGTCGATTGCGTGAGAATTTCCGCATGGCGCGTCGCATAGAGTTCGGGCGGCACCGCGGCGCCGCCGGGATCAAAGCACAGCTTGTCCAAAGCGTGCAGAGGCAGGCCGGTTCGTTGTGCCAGCTTGCGCGAGAGCGTCGATTTGCCGGCGCCCGCATTGCCAAATACTGCGACTTTCTTCATTGTTTATTCCTCTCAACGTGCCACCAGAGCGGAAAAACAAAAACCCGCCATGGCGGCGGGTTTCATGATTCAGACAGATGCGTCTATCCCCGCCAAGCGATTTCAATGGCGGTAATAATTCGAGCGACGAAGTAAGAGAAATTGCGGATCATGGC
>DATBQE010000008.1:0-24920 GCA_036561005.1 Burkholderiaceae bacterium
TGTTTGCCGCCGCGTCAGCCGGCTTGGCGGCTTCCTGTGCCCCAGCCTGCCCCGCTAGCGCTGCGCAGGCGCTGGCAACGGCCAAACTGATTAATTTCTTGCTGGTTCTTGGATAGAACCGCTCTTCTTTATGTTGATGCAACATTGTCTTCCTCTCTTGTCTCGTTAGAATTTTGGACCTGGATAAGGCTTCGTTCCAAAAATTAATATTCTGATCTGGCAGCAAATGTGTTCGTTGATCTCCAATTTCAGTTGTGTCAGGTTTCTTGAGGCCGCATTGGCTGGAAAACCAGCATTGACGGGAGTTTCGTGGAATGCACTGGTGTTGACGGTCTATATGCCGGTTAACTCGCTGGCGACATGTTCAGTCCGGAACGCCTGAGCTGACGCATGAATGCGCGCAATTCGCTGCTTGCGCGTTCGTACGCTGGCTATCCGGGCCGACGCTACGTCGGTAGACCCTCTGCACCCTTAAAAAAATTGCCGACTGGTTGAGTTTTTCTTCAAGCGAGTCGAACGGATTTATATAACGACATTTTTTCCGACACGAGCTAACCGCTGTGGACACCACATCCTCGTGCGCGCCGCTCCTGCGCGCAGATTCCTATGGTCAATAAACCGTCTCCCATCGATGCCCGTTTTGCACAGTGCGTCTTATCTTTTCTACGTTTCCAGTCGAGCAATTTCAGTTTCATCGTCCCCGCCTACGCGAGACTTCAGCTTTAGAAATACTGCCGGATTTTGTCAATTTTTTTGAAATCGATTTCAAAAATCATGAAACCGTTTTCATATTACATATTCAAAAAGTTGTGTGTCAATAGAATTATGCAAATCCTGCTTATTTCAGCATGCCCTCACCCGTTGTAGATTAACAACGAACTAGTGCCGAATTATTTTGGAGCGGGAAATGGAGGCAGTTTCCCAGATCAGGGAGGCAGCGAACTCCAATTTCATTTCATTGCTCAATTTATAGAGTTATTGATAATTACCGCTCAAATATACTTCTCAAAGCGCAAAAAATTTCAATAATTTACCATTTTAATAAACCCGTCATCCCAAATCACCTTGATGTACGAGGCAGGAAAAAGCTTGGCAGGCACGACCGGTTGATTGTCGCAATGCAGCATAAATGCGGGCCGACAATCGGCACTGCGGCATGCCCTATCGGTGTTATAGCTATTGATCACGCCCAGCCTGCTGCGCCGCAAAATTGCATCGCTATTTTGGAAAATGCGCGAAATCCGTGATCTCTCCCATTTTTGGATTAGCGCTCACCAAAATTGCGCGCCAAACTGCCCTAACGCTTGACTTGGAAACGTTTCTATTATCAAATGCAAACGTTTTCATATGAAAATGCCCCATTTTAAACTTAAAAACTAAAACATCGGCTAATTGAAGTGCGCTAACAATCGGTACCCATATTGGTAGCTGGGAATGAGCGAGCCAGTGGCAGCGGTCGCATGCTTGACGGCCGATGCAGAAGCAGGTTGTGAGGGCGAATGACGAGCGTTGAAGATGAGGCTTACTTGGAAACAGGCACTGAGCAAAGCCGGTGGCCGGCTCACGGCGAGGCCCCGCCTGGTTTAAAGAACGAGGGCATGTGATGTGCCGAATTGCGCGCTGTGAGCCAATGAAAAAACATTGTCCGACCAACCCTTTTTTAAAGTCGATGAAATGCTAAACAAAAAAAGAATCGCGCTGATCTATGTGTGCGCCATGGCTTGCACCATATCGAGCGTGCGTGTGCTGGCGGAGGAAGGCAAATCGAGTGTTCTTGAGGGTGAATGGCGTAATCCCGCTCTGAGTGTCGATCGACGCAGCGAATTACTGCTTGCGCAGTTAACCCAGGAAGAAAAATTGAGACTGGTCCTCGGATTTTTTGGTTCGGATCAACCGGAAAAGGGGTTCAAGAAACATCCCCAGGCTTTACGAAGCTCCGCAGGCTACATCGAGGGTGTGCCACGCCTGGGGATTCCTGCGTTGTTTGAAACGGATGCCGGCGTTGGCGTTGCGACGCAGGGCAGTGGGAAAGCGAATCCCAGAGAACGTACGTCCTTGCCGTCCGGGCTGGCAACGGCGGCAACCTGGAACAAACGCCTGGCGTTCGAGGGCGGTGCAATGATCGGCGCGGAAGCGCGCGCCTCGGGTTTCAACGTTATGTTGGCGGGAGGCACGAATCTATTGAGAGAACCGCGTAACGGCCGCAATTTCGAATACGGCGGAGAAGATCCGCTGTTGGCCGGCACCATCGTGGCGCAGCAAATCAAGGGGATTGAGTCCAACAACATCATTTCGACAATGAAGCATTTTGCAATGAACGACCAGGAGACGGGTCGCTTTGTCGTTGACGCGCACATCGACGATGCCAGTGCGCATATGTCGGATTTGCTGGCAATGCAATTTGTCATAGAGCAAGCGAACCCCGGTTCAGTCATGTGTTCGTATAACCGCGTCAATGGCGTGTATGCCTGCGAAAGCGATTATTTGCTCAATGAAATCTTGAAGAAGGAATGGGGCTATAAGGGCTTTGTCATGTCAGATTGGGGTGCGGTTCACAGCACCGTAGCGGCAGCGAACAACGGGCTGGATCAGGAATCGGGCTGGGAATTTGATGTGGCACCCTACTTCGGTGGTTCGTTGAAAGAAGCCGTAGAAAATGGTGCCGTTCCGCAGAGCCGATTGGATGATATGGTCAAGCGCATTTTGCGCACCATGTATGCCAAAGGCGTGATGGATCACCCTGTCGCAGAGGGCGGCGCTATTGATTTTCCCGCGCATGCTTTGGTTACCCGTTCAGACGCCGAGGAAGCAATCGTGCTTCTTAAGAACGACAAGAAGTTGCTTCCTCTGGGTAGCGACCTGCGCAAGATTGCCGTAATCGGCGCGCATTCTGATGTCGGGGTCATCACGGGAGGCGGTTCGTCCCAGGTTTACGCTCTGGGCGGCAATGCCGTGCCGGGCGCAGAACCCACCAGTTGGCCGGGACCTGTGCAATATTTCCCGTCTTCACCATTAAGACATATCCGTACATTGGCCACCCGCGCGGAGGTTACTTATGACGATGGCAGAGACCCGAAGGCGGCAGCCCAGCTCGCTGCCAGCGCCGATGTCGTTATCGTATTTGCGACCCAATGGCTGGCGGAATCCAGAGACGCATTGAATCTTTCCCTGCCGAATGCACAGGACGAGTTGATCTCTGCGGTTGCGGCTGCCAATCCTGCCACCGTTGTTGTGTTGGAAACCGGCGGGCCGGTGACGATGCCGTGGGCAAATCAGGTTGGTGCAATCGTGGAAGCATGGTATCCGGGAACGAGCGGCGGCGACGCCATTGCCCGCATCCTTTTCGGCAAGGTCAATCCGTCAGGCCACTTGCCGGTCACTTTCCCTGCAGCAGAAAGCCAATTGCCGCGGCCGGTTCTCGATGGCGACCGCAACCATGAAGACAGGCGCTTTAGTGTCAACTATTTTGAAGGCGCGGCGGTTGGCTACAAATGGTTTGATGTCAACAATTTAAAGCCGCTATTCCCGTTTGGCCATGGACTGTCGTACACGCAATTTTCCTATTCCAATCTCGCCGGCGAGTTCAAGGACGGACGATTGCGCGCACATTTTACCGTCACCAATTCTGGAAAGCTTGGCGGGAAAGACGTTCCCCAGGTTTATGTGCAGGCAATGGATGGGCACTGGGAAGCGCCACGGCGGCTGGCGGGCTGGGATAAAGTCGAACTCGCTGCGGGTCAGAGCAAGCAGGTGGATGTAGAAGTCGATCCGCGTTTGCTTGCGACATTTGACAGCAAAGCGAAAGTCTGGCGCATCAAAGCAGGCGCACTCAAGATTGTGCTTGCTGCAAATGCGGATCTCGCCAAAGTGACCGGCAAGGACGGTGCAAATGCCATTGTCGTGAATTTGCCTGCTCAGACGCTGAATGCGCGTGGAGAAAACGCCAAATAGTTTGCAAGGTATCAGTTCGAATGAATGGTTTTGTTCTCTAGCGATGGACTTCGATCGGTGAGTTGACGCGCACGGATGTAATAAGCCGACGAGCCAAATCGCCAGATACCCGGCGTCTTCGTTCGTGGAATAAATCCAGGCCCTATTGAAACAGAATGAATTTGGAGACATTAATGCTGCCATCCATGCGTCAACCAACAAACATAAAACCCGCTCGAGCGGATTCGCGCAAAGTCATTGCGCTGGTGATGAGTTTGTTTTTTTCTTTCGGCTTTTGTACCGTCTTGGTAGATACGTTAATACCGAAACTGAAAGCCTTGTTTTCCCTGTCGTACACGGAAGTGATGTTGACGCAATTCTGCTTTTTTGGTGCGTACTTTATCGTCTCGCTTCCCGCTTCGCGCCTGGTGAGCCGACTCGGCTATTTCGAAAGTGTCACGCTTGGATTGGGGATCATGGCGGCAGGTTGTCTCTCATTCACACCTGCGGCACAGCACGGCAGCTATCCGGCGTTTCTTGCAGCTCTGTTTGTTCTGGCCGCCGGCGTCACGGTTGTGCAGGTTGCCGTAAATCCGCTTGCGACATTGGTTGGCGATCCTATGAAGGCCCATAGCCGCTTGACGCTGGCGCAGGCATTCAATTCACTCGCCACCGCTGTTGGCCCCCTGTTTGGCGCGGCATTTATCCTTTCCGGCGCGCTAGTTACGCCCAATGCAGAAACGCTCAGCGCGTCAGCTCTGGCGGCGTTGCGGCAATCGGAAGGCAGCGTCATTCAGCTTCCGTTTTTGATGATCGGCGCGGTTCTTTGTTTGCTCGCCATCGTTTGCTGGCTTTGCCGCCATTGGGCTCCGCGGACGCAAAATTCAGAGTCAGCGGGTGGGTTCAAAGGACTGTTGACTCATTCGCGTCTGGTATTTGGTGCGGTTGCCATTTTCCTGTACGTCGGTGCCGAGGTGTCGATCGGCAGCGCCATGGTGAGCTATTTGGTTCAGAAATCCGTATTAGGCGTAACCCCAAAGGCAGCCGGTTCGCTCGTAGCAGTATATTGGGGTTTGGCGATGGCCGGGCGATTCCTTGGAGCAGGCTTGCTAAATCGGATCAAGCCGGGATTAATGCTCTGTGTTTTTGCGATTGGTGCGGCAACTTTGGCTTCGGTATCAAGCCTGTCGCTCGGTCTCGCGGCCGCGGTGACTTTGCTGGCTGTTGGATTTTGTAATTCGATCATGTTCCCGACAATTTTTTCTCTTGCCATTGAAGGCCTTACCGATGAAGTTCCTCAGGCATCCGGGTTGTTGTGCCTATCGATAGTCGGTGGCGCGATCATTCCAGTCATGATGGGTGCGGTAGCGGATTTTAGCGGACTGCGCATTGCCTTGTGGGTACCCGTGCTGTGCTACATCGGCATCGCCTCGTATGGAATATTTTGCTACAAAAGAATTGCGAACCCACGAGGAGAGGCTGCTCCTGTACCGGCAATGTCAATCTAGTGCTCATGCTTTGAGATTGGGGTGACATTGCGTGCGTCGGCTTGCAACCTCGACGGTCCACTCAACGAACGGCGGAAACCGAATTGGCCTTGGACGACTACCACCGCTTGCCATCGACCTTGATTGACGTTGCGCGCGAGGCGCGCGTCTCGCCGTCTACGGTGTCGCGCATCTTGAACGGCACTGCACGCGTTTCCGACGCCAAGCGCAATGCCGTACTGGCTGCGATCAAGCGTACCAATTTCGCACCGAACCAGATGGCACAAGGCTTGAAAAAGGGCCGCTCGATGACCATCGGTATCGTGGTTCAGGACATTTCGAGCCCCTTCTTCGACGAAACCTTGCGCGGCGTGGACGATGGCCTCAAGGACACCGGTTTTACTTCGGTGATCGTGAGCGGCCACTGGAACGCGCAGGAGGAATCGGATCGCATCCGCCTGCTTCTGGCGCGCAAGGTGGATGGCATCATTCTGCTGTCGGGTCGAATTTCCGATAAAGCCGTCCTGCAATTTGCCAATTACCGCCCCATCGTTTCGACTGGCCGGAAGCTGCAGTCCAAGAATGCCATCGGCTTCAAAATTGACAACGAATACGGCGCGTACCTTGCGGTCAAGCATTTGATCGAGCTTGGACATCGCCGCATTGCGTTCGTATCCGGGCCGCCGACTAATAATGATGCCAATGAACGTCTCGCCGGCTATAAGCGCGCGCTGGAGGAAGCCCACATTGACATCGACGCACAGCTCATGGTCGAGGGTGACTTTCACGAAGCTAGCGGCCTGCTCGCCGTCAATCGCCTGTTCGACGCGCACCGGCATTTCACTGCCGTTTTTGCCTCCAACGATCTGAGCGCTTATGGCGTGCGCCTTGGCTTGTATCGCAAGGGCCTACGCGTGCCCGAGGATATCTCGCTCGTTGCGTTTGATGATCTGCCCGGTTCGGCCTACACTGCCCCGCCGCTCACCACAATACACCAGCCTATCTACGACCTTGGTCGCGCAGTGACCGCAGCACTGTTGGGATTGATCAATGGCGAGAACGCAAGTCGCAACGTACCCCCGGTTGAACTGGTCGTCAGGGAAACGACGCGCCGCCAGAATTGAATAGACGAAGCCGGTTGAGATCAACGTGCTGCATCAGAGTAGCAGCCGGCATCCTGAATTCATAACGGCACAATCAGCGCGCCAGAGACAGGCACAGCTCGCTATGGATCTTGCCGCGCGTCGGAATACCCTCCAGGTACCGTTCGAAACATGCCTGCTGGCCGATCTTGTATTGACTTTGCGGCAACCAGATTTGCAACAACCATAGCCAATGGTCTTCGGTTTCGCCAGCCTCGCCAAAGTAAGGCAGTATCGCATAGCGTCCGCCGCCTATGCTTTTCACAGGCATTCCCCTTGGTACATCGAAGCCGGACGGTAGCTCCATGCACAGGTCGTAACGACAGCGCGTGGTCGGCGTCACTGCCGGGTCATCGAGACCGACGCCGAAGCAAAGCTTTTGATTCAATCCGATGGCATCCGTGTGCCGGGCGAAATCCTGCCAGAATTTTTCGTGGTCCTGCCGGTAGGCGCCGAGTTTTCGCAGGTATATCGTTTGCACCGGCGGCAGGCGCTTTATCTGAACCTGTTGTGCGGTCAAATGTTGCTGTATGGTCGGCGATGGCGTCGACAAGGCACCCCATTCGTTATATCCGCCAATCCGCCAATCGGCCGGCGTCATGCCGAAATAATTGCGGAATGCGCGATTGAAAGCCTGGCCTGAACCAAAACCGCAATTGCGTGCGATCTCCTCCTGATTGTCATGACGGCCATAATGCAGCATGGCAGCGCTGCGTTCGAGCCGCTGCCGGCGAATATACGCTTGCGGCGTCTCGCCCTGCCATTCGCAAAAGACGCGGTGAAAATGATAAGGGGAAAACGCTGCCTGCCGGGCCAACGTTGCCAGTTCGAGCGGCTCGTTCAGATTTTGCTCGATATAACTCAATGCGCGGCCCAATCGATTCGCATAATGCGTCAGCAAATTGAGAGGACGTCCCATATTCTTCTCCCGTCGGCCGGGCACGCGGCCGTCAAATGCTTGTCGTCGAGAAATATACCGCATTCTTCCTGGGGCGGCTTGAACTGATCAGTATAGATTATTACACCCCTGTGAATCGATTTAAAGCACCACAAGCAATCCCTAGCCCGGTTCGACGCAGCATGGGCAGGCGCAGATCTGCCTCACTTTGGCACCTAGCGGCCACGCACAGTCTGCTACCGCAGACACGCCCGTCACTGCTCATATCGTCGCACCAGCCCAATTTTATTAATAGCAATCCCGGTCACAAACGCGCGAGCTCCCCTCCGTATAATTTTCTATCGTAAGTCCTGCCTGTCCGCTGCCGACAACTCGCGGACTCAACATTTTCGAAGGAGGTTCAAGCACTTAAAACAGATACCGAAATACTGTCCCGACACGTTTTGCGCATGACAAAACGCCTCTGCCACTCGCAGAAGGCGCAAGCAGGCGCGGGGACAAGAAGTGCATGAGGCCGCTCGCAAGCAAGAAACCGCCAGCCGGAGAAGCTGGCAAAGCGAACGGCGCACACGGTTTTTTCGAGGTAAAAAATATAAAGTAGGAGACAAAAATGAGTAATGCCTATCGACAGTCCAATCGGACTCTGCTATTTGCCATCATCGCTGCTTTTTTTCTATTACTATCGACGCGCCTGCACGCGCAGTCGGCGTCCGACTTCACAGCGAGCGTCCTCAATAACAACGGCGTCGTCACGCTGCAGTTTCAATCCAATGTCAATACGAGCTGGGTCAACGCGCATTACAACGTCAATGGCGGTGCGCAGCTCAACGTCGCCATGACCCAAAGCGGCAGTACGCCGCATTTCCAGACAACCGTTGCGGCCAATGCCGGCGACACGGTCAATTTTTCCTTTACCTACAATAACGGCTCACCGGCGTATGATTCGGCCTGGAGTTCGGCAATGGTGCCGCCATCGGGACCGCCTCCGGCAGCAACACCGGTTTTTTCGCCGGCGTCAGGTAACTACAGCTCGGCGCAAAGCGTAACGCTATCGGACGCCACGTCCGGCGCTGCCCTCTACTACACGACCGACGGATCGACGCCAACGACGGCATCGGCACGCTATACCGCCCCGATCACGGTGTCGGCCAGTACCACCACGATACGCGCGATAGCGACGGCGAGCGGCATGAGCAACTCCGGCGTGGTGTCAGCGGTCTACACGATAGGCACGATTTCCGGCCCCTATACGCAAGGCGTAATCGACAACGGCACGACAGTCACAATCTGGTTCACACCCAACCCAAGCAGCGGCCTTGCGATCGTTCACTACACCGCCAACAACGGGGCCCAGCAAAATGTGAATATGGCCCTGGTCAACGGCCAATGGACGCAAAGCATACCGGCTACTTCCGGCGCGCCGTTCACTGTCAGTTATTCGTTCACTTACCAATTGTCGAACGGCACGCAATCGACCACGCCCAGCTACACCTGGGCACGCGGCAGCCAAGCGGCAACACCGGTCATATCGCCCAATGGAGGTAGCTTCACCGCGCCGCAAACCGTGACCTTGAGCGACACAACGTCCGGCGCCGCGATTCATTACACTACCGATGGTACGACCCCGAGTTCCGCTTCAACCCTGTATGCCGCGCCTTTTTCGATATCGTCGAACGGCACAGTCAAAGCCATAGCCATCGCTTCAGGCATGGCCAACTCCGCGGTCTCGAACGCCTCTTTCACGATCACCCAGGCGCAGATTGCCACTCCGGCAATTTCGCCGGCCGGCGGCAGCTTTTCGTCCGCCCAGAGCGTGAGCCTGAGCGACGCCACACCCGGCGCCGCCATCTATTACACCACCAACGGTTCGACACCGACGACTGCGTCCACGCTTTACAGCGGGCCATTTACGGTGTCATCGAGCAGCACGGTGAAAGCCATCGCAGCGGCGAGCGCAATGACGAGTTCCAATCTGGCCAGCGCAACATTTTCCATCACCACGCCGCAAGTCGCCACACCGACGATTTCACCGGCCGGAGGCAGCTTTACATCGGCACAAAGCGTCACCCTGGCCGATACCACGTCCGGTGCCACAATTTATTACACGGTGGACGGCACGGCCCCGACTACCGCATCGACGCGCTACGCCGGGCCATTCAATCTCTCGGCAAGCGCGACCGTGAATGCCATCGCCACCGCGCCGGGCATTTCTCCGTCGCAATTGGCAACGGCGACATTTACAATCAATTGCGCCAATTGCTTTTCCTTCATACAAGGCGTCATTCAATCGGCTTCCGGTGCGCAAATCTGGTTTGCCTCGACACCCGTCGAAACGAGTGCGCCTACCATCGGATATTTCGCGACACTCAATGGTGTCAATACCGTGCAGCAAAACGTCACGATGACGTGGAATGCCGCGACCGGCCGATGGCTATCGCCGGTGATCACGCCGACTTCGCCGGGTGAAGTGGTGTCTTACGACTTTACCTATTTCTCGCCGGCGGTCAATGGCAACCTCAATTCACCGACGCCACCTGGCATGTACACGTACACCATCTGCAATCCCACCGGAACACCGGCGTGCAGCGTACCGGAACCGAGTATTTCTCCAGCGGGAGGTGCCTACGCTTCGCCCCAGACGGTGACGCTTACGCCGGCGCCCGGCAGCACTTCCGGCACTTCGATCTACTATACGGTGGATGGTACTTACCCGAATTTGAGTTCGGCCAACTATGCAGGGCCGATTGCCCTGAGCAACGACGCCACGATCAATGCGATTGAAGTTTTGCCGAGCGGCGCGCAATCGCTCAATGCCACGGCGTCATATCATTTCACCGGCGGCGGATGTACGTCGGGCTGTCCGGTACTGGCACCAACGTTCTCCCTGCCATCCGGCACTTATCCAACAGCGATCGGCATCAATCTGCTCACCATGACGACAGGCGCGGTCGTCCATTACACAATCGATGGTTCGGTACCGACCGACAGCTCGCCGGAATACCGGGGAACAATCTGGTTGTCCGCAGGAACCACCGGAGCAGCAACGACCATCAACGCACTGGCCACTCTCGATGGCATCAATTCAGCCATTGTGTCGAACACGTATCACCCAGGAAACGGCGGGAGCACCTGGAATGGCATGACGACTTTTAACATCGTCAACGGCACCAATGGAACGAATGGCAGCTACACCTATGCCGACTCGCAGATCTATTGGTTCCTTATCGGCATGAACGCAGCCGGCCAGTTTGTCCATGTCACGGTACCCCCGGGTTCCGTATGCACTGTCGCGAAACCGTGCGCAGGCACGCTTACGCCCATGCAGATGTCGGACGACACGATTCCCGAGCCTTCGATGGGTGTGGGGATCAAATATGCCAACTATTCCTATCCGTTGTCGCAGGTTGCGTCCATTACCATTCCAGCGATCACTTCGGCCCGGCTCTACATGAGCGTGGGGCAACCAGTTCTGGTTCAGGCACAGGCCAGCGGCTACGCCGGACCAAGCATAGAGAATCCGAACGATCCCAACATGGGTGTGATCTTCGATATGGGTGAACTCAATATCAACCCGCCCGGGGCCAATGCAGGGATTTGGGTCGACACCAGCCGAGTGGACATGTTCGGCTTCCCGATCAAGCTCAACGTCACCGGCCTCGATGGCTTCAATTCCACAACCGGCGAATCGTTGCTGGAAACCCGGGCACAGCTCTTCTCGCTGTATCAGCTTGGCGTGCCGGCCGCGTTCCAGAGCCTTGGGCAGATTCAGGCGCCGCAGCGCATCGTGGCGCCTGCCGACGGCACATTCAATAACCAGATCAACGTTGCAACGGGTCAGCCGACCGGCGCGCTTCCCGGCCCCAACGCCGCCTATCTGGACGCCTACATCGCCAGCGTGTGGCAGCAATACGAGACCCAACCACTCACCATCAATCTGGCGGACGGAACATCGTATACGGGCCAAGTGGCAGGCAATGTCTTCACCTTTGTCGACGGCGCCGGTATTTCTTACCCGATCAATCTGCCAACGACAACCGATGTCCTGTTGGGCGACGGAGCGTTGAACAATCCCAACGGTTGGCCGGTCCCTGCCCCGGGTCAACCGCCTGTGCCGGGCTATGCGCATCAGTTGCAATTGGAAACGCAATTGTGTGCTGCGCTAAACCGCGGTGTCGCTCATTTGCCGTTCTCCCAATGGTACACGTCGGCGGATTTCTACCCGGCGGCACCACGCGTTTCCAATTCGTTTTCGCAATTTTGGCATCGTCATGCTTTGAACGCTCTTACCTATGGATTTGCCTATGACGACGCGGGCAGTTTCAGCTCCACGATCTACACGCCTTCGCCTGTCAGCGTCACGTTCACGATAGGTCAGTAGTTCTGCAAAGAAAGCACGCTGGCGTTGTGGCCTTTACGCGGCAACGCCAGTCTGGTCCGAATGTAATTTTGCGTGCCGGCTGCACAAGGTTTTTGGCATAACCGTTCGCAGTAGCGCGAGGGTCGGAAGTAATACGACGGCGCAGCGTCGACGATTGATGTAATCTTCTCGAATAAGGCGACAAGGCTCACTGCCGCTATTTCTTGAGGATGACATTGCCATGGAATTGAACTCTACAGACTTTCTCGTGCCTGAGGGTGCAAAGGTCGACCTTGCCAAATGGCCGACAATTGTTGACCCGATTTATAAATCGAAAAAACAGTATCAGAAACTGCTGGCCGAACATGTCGACAAGATGAGCGAGTTGCAGCAATTGCTGTATGCATCTAACCAGCATGCGATCCTGCTGATTTTTCAGGCGATGGACGCGGCGGGTAAAGACGGCATCATCAAGCACGTGATGTCGGGTGTGAACCCGCAAGGTTGCCAGGTGTTCAGCTTCAAACATCCGAGCGCGACCGAATTGCAGCATGACTTTCTTTGGCGCACCACGCGCGATCTGCCGGAACGCGGAAAAATCGGGATCTTCAATCGATCCTATTATGAAGAAGTGCTGGTAGTACGCGTGCATCCGGAGATTTTGCTGGGACAGGGCGTGCCCGGCCGCGTTCTCGACGAAGATTCGCTGTGGCAGGAACGCTTTCGCTCCATAAAAGGCATTGAGCGCCACTTGCACGCAAACGGCACGCGCATTGCCAAATTTTATCTGCACATGTCAAAAGAAACGCAGCGGCTGCGCTTCCTGGAACGTATCGATCAGCCGGACAAAAACTGGAAATTCAGCCAGTCCGATATCGAAGAGCGCAAGTTCTGGAACAAGTACATGGCAGCATACGAACAATGCCTGAGCGCAACCAGCTCTGCGACGGCGCCCTGGTATATTGTGCCGGCAGACGACAAGGAAAATGCTCGTTTGATCGTCTCGCGCATTGTGGTCGAGCTGCTGGAAAGCCTGAAAATGCACTATCCGAAAACGAGCGCGGCCCGGCGCAAGGAATTACTGGCGATACGCAAGCAATTGGCAAAGTAGCGTCCTGCAGTAGCCGTTGAATTTCAATGCCGGCGTCCACACGGCATCATTTTTCAATTTTTACCCATAAGCCGATCGGCCGCCCGCCTGCGTTGCCGAAAGCTTCCCAGGCGTATTGCGCCGATAGCTCGACATTGAGCCGGTCCCAAACCGGCGCCGCCAGGGTATCGCGTGCGTTCCAGACGATGTAGCGCACTTTCCTTTCCGCCAGCCAAGGCAGAATATTGGGCAAGCCACCGGTATAGAAATCGTTGATCTGGCGGCGCAATATGTCGCGTGCGTCGCTGTGGCCGCGCCAGCGGTCAAGGTGTGCGGGCCAGCCGAGCAAAACCGGCTTGGCAGAAAATGCGCCGTAGGCGCCGCCATCATGATAGCCGCCGTCGTATTGATTTTCCAGCAAAACGCCGTCCGGCGCGCCAGCCAGATAGCGAAACATTTCGCGTACTTCGGGTTCTCGGGTGTAGACGTAATCCCCATCGAGCAAGCCGAAGCTTTGTTCGCCGAGATAGCGCACGGCGTTGACCATGTCGATTGCATAGACCAATGTAAGCGAGAGCGCAAAACCAGTGGCGATCCTGATCCAGCGACGCTGTGAAGAAAGCAGCAAGGCGCCCAATACAGTCAAGCCGCCGGTCCATATCCAGCCCCACCATTTCATCGTCGTGTTGTAGCGCTCCAGTATGCCGTCCCACGGGTCGTCGACAAAAACGCACTCGGAAAACAGCAATAGCGCAGCGAAAAGCAAGCTGAAAAACAGCGTCAGGCTGCGCGTTTCGCGCCGCATCAATCCAAGCACCAACAAGACAAGCAGAGGCCAGAATAGCGCGATGAATTCACGCAAGGGCGTGTGCTGCCCGGGAAAGACCAGGCGCATGGGCGTTGGGACGCGCGCCTGGGTGAACCCGACCAGGAAGAAATAGAGGCATATGAATCCGAACAGGCCGCCGCCCATGAGCATGAGCCAGTCCGGGCGCAAGGCGGTGTTGGCGCGCCCCTTCCACGCACGCCACAGCGCCCACGCACCGAGCATTGCCGCGTGCAAGGGCACAACCCACGTATTGACGGCGAAGACCGCCGGCAGGGTCATGCCGAGTGCAATCTGCTGCCAGGCCGAGGCATCCCGTTTGGCCGGATTTTTCGCGCCGGCGGGCAATGGCAATGCGGCCGCGCCTGCCTCAAGCGCACAAATCAATGCGATGGCCAGCAGCAGCAGGCAGTATCCGCCCAATGGGGCGTGATAATCGCTTTGGTAAAACTGGAAGCCGAAGTTTTCCATGCCGACAATCTGCACCGGCGCGACGGGATCGGGCGGCGGGAACAGCGCCATGCCGAGCTTGTTGTTGATGACTTTGTCGAACTCGCCGACAAAGTGCCCGCTCCCCATGATGTAGCGGTTGTGCACCTGCCACAGGTAGTCTCGTCCCAGAGATGCTGCGTTGGGCAGGTCGTCATGGATGGCATGGGTAAAGATGCTCGCCCCCGTGCCGCCGCACACCAGAACCGCAACCAGCAGCAGGCGCGGCGCAATGCGCGGCATGAACCGTGCGGCGATCTCCCAGATCAGCGAAACGGACAACGCCTGTATCACGGCAAAACAAAGGTTATAGGTGAGGCCGGGTGACATGTGTAAAACGCGTCCGGCCAGTGCTGCGGCGTAGTACTGCAGCGAATAGTAATAGTCGAACAGGTAGGGTGGATTCCAGTGATCGACCGCCGGCAGGTGTTCGCCCGCCATGAAGTTGGTGATGAAAACCAGATCAGGCAGACGCTCCGAGGTGATGTAGATATTGGGGAAGAACTCCTTCCACATCACGCCGTAGAATAGCGCTGCGCCAAATACCAGCTCGGCAAGCATGAAGCCGTTGGTTTTGGCCGCGGCAGAAAATGCATGCTCCCGCCACAAGACGAAAAGCGACAGGCCGGTGGTCAACGGCATCACCCACGCCAGCGAGCCCAGACCGACTATATGCTCAATGAAAAAGCAACTCAACACCAGCAGCATCACGGCGCTGGCGCGCCCGATAGCCCAGGCTTTGATCCACCTTCCGGCGAACGCGGATAGCGCGGCAAAATGCAGCCACAGCAACAGTATGGTCAGCAAATGATAAATATTTTGCACGGCAGTCCTGCCTCCTCGACGTTTCTGTTTAACGATGCGACGCCACCGCCGATAGCACGCTTTCGCGACGCTAAAAGCGCAGGGACGATTTTCAACTGGGGATTCAGGGGACGAAATTGCCGGCGATAAAACAATGCCTGCAGAGCCGCGCAGAATTGTGTAAGCGCAGGCTTCGAGGTTAGTGCGGCGCACTCATGATGGCCGGCGACCCTTCTTTTGAGCGGCAATCATACAGCAGGAAAAACCAACAGTAACGAAAATAATTGGTCTTGGCACCAGCGGGAATTCATTGCGGAGCGGGGACATGTCTTGTATTGAGACCACTTCAATTTATTGCCGCCGATGCGCGGCGAAGAAGGTCAAATTCAGGCGGCGGCCTTGGCGACCAGAAGCGCTTCGAACTCCTTCGGCGGGAGCGGTTTGGCAAACAGGAAGCCTTGTACGTAGTCGCAACCGGCTGCACGCAACAGATCATGCTGTTCGCGCGTTTCCACGCCTTCTGCGATCACCTGCAATCCGAGTCGATGCGCCATGACGATAATGGAATCGCACAACGCCAGGTCATTGGCGTCGGTTTCCATGTTGTGCACGAACGAGCGATCGATCTTGAGGAAGTCGATATCGAAGCGTTTCAGATACGACAGGGAAGAATAGCCGGTGCCGAAATCATCCAACGAAACGGTAATGCCGGCATCGCGGAAAGCCAGCAACTGGTCGGTGATTTCCGAATCGGCATCGAGCAGCAAACCCTCGGTGATCTCCACGGCAATGCTCTGGCCAGGGAGGCCCAGAGTGCGCAAATATTGCAGCCAGCCAGCCTGCGCGCTACCTTCATCGCGGAACTGTAGCGGCGACACATTGACGCTGACCTGGAAATCCGGACAAAATGCGCTGCGCCATTCGGCCGCTTGGCGGGCTGCTTCACGGAAAACCCAATCGCCGATTTCGACGATCATGCGCGTCTCTTCCGCCAACGGAATGAAACTGGCCGGGCTCACCAGCCCCTGTACCGGGTGCAGCCAGCGTATCAGTGCTTCAGCCTTGTGTATGGAACCGGTTCTCGTGTCGACGATGGGTTGGTAATACACCCTGAATTGCCCTGCGGCCAGCGCGCCGCGCAAGTCGTTGACCAGGCGCATGCGCGTTTGCGCGGCCAATTGCATGGACGGCATGAAATGATTGAAGGTGTTGCGCCCCGCGGCCTTGGCGGCATACATTGCCTGATCGGCATTCTTCAAAAGCGTGGCAATTTCCGTGGCATCTTCAGGGTAAAACGTGATGCCGATGCTGCTCGATATGAACGCGACTTCGCTGCCGAGGTGAAATGGCTCGGTCATCTTGAGCAGAATATTTTGTGCGATGCGCGTGACATCACTGGAGTCAGCGATTTCATCGAGGATGATGGTGAACTCGTCACCGCCCATGCGGGCGACCGTGTCAGACTGGCGAACGCAAGCGCGCAGACGATGCGCCGCCTGTTTCAGCAGATCGTCGCCCATCTCATGACCGAGCGTATCGTTGACTTCCTTGAAGCGATCAAGATCGAGAAACATCAGACCGACGCGCGTACCCGAGCGATTGGCCTTGATGATCGCCTGTTCCAGGCGGTCCTGGAACATATGGCGATTCGGCAATCCGCTCAAGCGGTCGAAATTCGCCTGGTTCCAGATTACCGCTTCGGAAAATTTGCGCTCGGTGATATCTTCGAGCGCCAGGATCAGCAGCGGGTCATTGCCAAGGCTGATCAGCCGGCCGGAAATCTGACATAGCATGAATTTCTCGCCGTAGCCGCAACGCATCCACGCCTCGAAGCCGTCGACCGAGCCTTTTTCCCGCACGATTTTGACGAGCGTCTCACTGTCTGCAGAGTCTTTCCAGATCGAGAAGTCGCCCGCATCGGCGTCCAGAATATCCTTGCGCTTGACTTCGAACTGCAGCAATCCGGTATCGTTGACGTCGGCAATCACGAATCCGTCATCGATGCGTGCGACGATCATCGCAAGCGGCGCGGTCTGGAAGATCGCGGTAAACTTCGCCTCCGTCGTGCGCAGTGCCTGCTCTGCTTTCAGACGTTCGTTCAACTCCTGCTGCAGATTCGCATTATGCAAATCGCGCTCGGCAAGCAAGGCGCCCAGTTCGGCACGCATGTCGTCGAGACCTTGTGCGAGGCTGCCGATTTCATCGACGCGGCGCAATTTCACCGCCTGCTGTAAATCTCCGCGCGCAAGCCGCACCGTGGCCTGTTGCAGGAAGCGCAGAGGCCGCACCACACGGTACTCGAACAGCAAGAGTATCAGAAAGAATGAAATGACCACCTGGGCCACGAGTGCGCCGACCAGTTTAAGGAAATCGGCGAACAGGTCGTTATTCACGCGCGCAGTGGACATTTCGATCATGACCTGACCGATGACTCTGTCACCCAACAAAACCGCTCTTTTGTCTTGCAACACCTCACCCAGGCGCCTGGAAGGAATGTTGACGTCGACAAAACTGTTGCCGATTTCATCGGTCACCGCGACACGCACCACGTCGGGATTACGCATCACAGCCTGGACTGTTTGATTCGCCACCGCCCGATCGACGTTCCACAAGGCGACTGACATGGTTTGCGCCAGCATTTCAGCCGATTGCGACATTGGCACACGAACCTGCACGTCAATTTCGCGCCGGAACCTGTCTCCGAGGAATAGCTGGCTGAATAACAGCGCCGGCAACAAAATGCCGAATGCAACACCGATGCTCAAAATCTGTCGCAATGACAGCTTGACCAAGCTCTGCGTGATGGCGTCAAGAATGTGTCTGAGCGACATTGTCAAAGTAGCATTGCAAATTTGTGAACTATGTATGGTATCAGGTCGCGACCCATGAGCGCGCCGCACCGGTAATATTCACGACCAAAACGAGAATTGCGAAGCAACAAATTGCAATAATGATAGTCAATCGGATGGCCGGGATGAATGTCGCGACTGCACTCCACCAGGCGGGGCATGGGCACAATGCCAAGGGCAGCGGGGGCAGGAACCATTTCGTTGGGTAACGGCAGTCTATTTGGCGGATTTGCGCCAGCGTTGAATGTTTGCCTCAACCAGTTCCTTCATTACATTTTGTTTTGCCAATTTGTACATTAATTGCGATAGCTGTCCGCGGATTTCCCCGGTGTTACAAGGCGACTTGTGGGAAATCGTCAGGTACAGGTTTTCATTGGTTACCGATGTCGGCATGGTCTTGACGTTTTGAACGTTCATCCTTGCCGCATAGGCCAGGCCCGGATCTTCCTCGTAAATCAGGTATTGCACCCTGCCGAGATCGAGCATTTCCAGGGCTTGCTTCAGACTGGGTACCAGCGTGATTTTCAGCGATTTTTTGGCAAACCGATCGAAGTCTTCGCCAAAGCTGTTATCGATCACGGTTACACCTTGCTGCCCGACCAGGTCTTTCCATTTATTGAACGTCATCCTGGCATCTTTGCGGGTCCAGATGACGGTGCGGGTTTCACGAAATGGCGGGTACATGTAATCCATGTACTCCAGGCGCGGCAAGGTAAAAAACGCCCCGGCAATCATGTCGACGTGGCCCAGTTTGGTCTCTTCCTGCACGCGCGCCCATGGACCCATATACTTGACGTCAATCGTCACGCCCAATTCCTTGGCGGCAATTTGCATCAAGTCGGCATTGGCACCGATCAGCCGCGTGTCGTCGTCGGGATCCCGCCAAAGGTAGGGTGGATATTCCGGGTTGCCGCTGACGACCAGGTGCTTGCATGTTTCGGCGGCGCCGGCAGCGCTAACGCGTTGCGGCAAGAACGCCAGCAAACCCAACATGAAGAGGACGCATCGCATAGTCACGGTCGCCTTTCGATCACAACGAAAAGTATTCATCGCGCACCTATATTGGATGGGCATCTCTAAAAATCGTCGCGATCGACTCAATATCGGGCCGAGAAGCGCAGCCGTACAGCTGTACGGTGAGCATCGCAAGTCCGAAATGACCGGGCCGCGCAGTAGATTTTCAGAGGTGTCCGAATAACAACCGGGTTGAATTGCAGTCTATCGGCAGCTTGGTCGATTTGCAAGCAAGACAGGCAAGACCGCGAACCGCGCTGTCGCTTTTAGCGACTGGAGCGGCAGAATCCGGCGTGCTCCAGGCGGGGCAAGGCAGGCGGGATGGGGCCATCCCGCCGGTAAGGCAAAATCAGACGATCTTGATCCAGGTGGTCTTCAATTCGGTATATTTATCGAAAGCGTGCAGCGATTTGTCGCGCCCATTGCCGGACTGTTTGTACCCCCCAAACGGTACAGTGATGTCGTCTTCGTCATACTGGTTGACGTGCACCGTTCCCGCACGTAGCGCGCGCGCCGTCTGGTGTGCCTTGCGAATATCGGCAGTCCATACCGCCGCCTGCAAGCCATAGGGCGTGGCATTGGCCTGGCGGATTGCATCCCTGATGTCGGTAAAACTGAGCACCGAGAGCACGGGGCCGAAAATTTCCTCGCGCACAATGCGCATGTCGCCATTGACCTGATCGAATATGGTCGGTGCAACGTAAAACCCGCCGCTTTCAGTCCTCGCCTGTACTCCGCCGGCCAGCAAATGCGCGCCCTCGGACAGGCCCGATTCGATAAAACCAAGCACCGATTTGAGCTGAATGCCGTCGACAATGGCACCCATTACCGTCGTTTCATCTAGCGGATCGCCGGGCTGGAAATTGGGCACCATGGTCAGGGCCTTTTCCAGGAATCGATCCTTGATCGAGGCTTCGACAAACAGCCGCGAGGGCGCATTGCAGCTTTCGCCCTGGTTGAAATAAATCGAGCCGACTGCCGCAGCGACAGCCGCATCGAGATCGGGACAATCGGCGCAAACGATATTTGCCGATTTACCGCCAAGCTCGGTCCAGGCCCGCTTCAGGTTGGACTGGCCGGCGTATTGGATGATTTGCTTGCCGATCCGGGTTGAGCCGGTAAAGCCAATGCAGTCAACGTCCATATGCAGGCCAAGCGCCGCGCCCGCTTCATGTCCATAACCGGGAAGGACATTGAACACGCCCGGCGGGATGCCCGCCTCCAGGGCGATCTCGGCCAGGCGCAGAGCCGTGAGCGGCGATTTTTCCGACGGTTTGAGCACCACGCTGTTGCCGACCGCCAGTGCAGGTGCAATCTTCCAGGAGGCCATGATCATCGGATAATTCCACGGCACGATGGCCGCCACCACGCCTACCGGCTCGCGCGTGATGAGAGCGAGCGACGTTTCGGGCGTTGGGGCAATTTCGTCGTAGATTTTGTCCACCGCCTCGCCGTACCAGCGTATGCAATTGGCCGCCGCAGGCACGTCCACGCTGCGGCTGTATTTGATCGGCTTGCCCATGTCTATTGTTTCGAGCAAGGCCAATTCTTCGCCATGCGCGACGATCAGATCGGCGAATTTGATCAGGACGCGCTTGCGCGCGGCGGGTGCAAGGCCGGCCCAGCGCCGGTCTTCAAAGGCCGCGCGTGCGGCGGCGACGGCAATGTCCACGTCGGCGGCGTCGCAACGCGCAACGGCGCCGAGCAAGCGGCCATCGACAGGCGAAATGTCGTCGAAAGTCGCACCCGATGCGGCCCACACACGTCGGCCATCAATCAGCGCACGCCCGTCGATTTTTAGCGCTGCTGCGCGTTCATGCCACATTTTGCTCATCATTTTCTCCAGTGCTGCTCTAAATATTCAATAGGCACGCCGCATATCAAGCGGCGGTTGCCGCGATCCTGTCCTGTTGCTCGCTGCGATATGCGGCAAACTGTTCTTCCGCGCGCCGCCTTTCCTGCCGTGCCAGCCACAGGCTGCTCAAGAGCACGCCGAGACCCACGACCGCGACGGTCAGTGTGGCCACGACGTTGACCGATGGATTCAAACCCAGGCGTGCGCGCGAAAACAATACCAGCGGCAAGGTTGTCGTGCCGGGGCCGGACAGGAAGGCGCTCGTCACTACGTCATCGAGCGAGATGGTGAAGGTCAACAGCCAGGCCGATACGAGAGCCTGCGCAATCAGGGGCAGCGTTACCAGGTAAAACACCTGGAAAGGCTTGCAACCCAAATCCATTGCCGCCTCTTCGAGCGATCTATCCATGTTGGACAAGCGCGATTGAATCACTACGGCGGCATAGGAAGCGCAAATCGATGTGTGGCCGATCCAGATCGTCAACAAGCCGCGGCGGCCGAAAATCTGGTCGCAGGAAACAAAGAACAGCAACAGCGACAATCCGGTGATGACTTCCGGCACCACCAGCGGCGCATTGATGTGCGCGATGAATAACGCCCGTCCGCGAAACCGCCGATAGCGCACCAGGACGAAGGCGGCAAGCGTACCAAGCACGACCGATGCGCTGGCCGACAGCAAGGCGATCTTGAACGAAACGAGGAAGCCGTCAATGATCTCGCTGTCGTCAAGGATCGAGCGATACCAGGTGAAGGAAAAGTGCGTCCAGATACTGGCCAGTTTCGATTCATTGAAAGAAAACACGATCAGGTAGAAAATCGGCAGGTACAGGAACAGGTAACCGCCGACCAGCCAGGCCAAGCCGAATCGGGAACCGGTATATTTACCCATGGCCGGCTCCTTTCATCTCAGCACTGTCGCTCTGGTATTTATTGAAGATCGCCAGCGGCACAAGGATCAGCAATACCATCGACACCGCCACTGCGCAGGCCATGCTCCAGTCGTTGTTGCTGAAGAACTCATTCCAGAGGGTGCGACCGATCATCTGGGTTTCCGGTCCGCCCAGCAATTCAGGGATAACGTATTCGCCAAGACTGGGAATGAATACCAGCATCGAACCGGCAATGATGCCAGCCTTCGACAGCGGCACGGTAATGAGCCAGAATGTGGTCAGCGGCCTTGCGCCGAGGTCGGACGCAGCTTCGAGCAGGGTCAGGTTCATTTTCACCAATGTCGAATACAACGGCAGGATCATGAACGGCAGATAGGTGTAGACCATGCCTATCATCATCGACGATGACGTGTACATAATCTTGACCGGTGAATCGATGACGTGCGCCCAGATCAACAGGTTGTTGATGATGCCGTTGTCGTCGAGCAGTCCCTTCCAGGCGTACACGCGCAGCAAATAGGAGGTCCAGAACGGCAGCGTAACCAGCATCAGCAAGGTCGGCCGCCACGTGGCCGGCGAGCGCGCCATGAAGTAGGCAAACGGGTAGCCGATGAAAAGGCAGATTGCCGTATTCAATGCAGCGAGCTTGATCGAATACCAGTACGTGTAGACGTACAGCGAATCCGTCATCAGAAAGACGTAGTTCGACAGGCGTACGCGGATGATTGCCACGCCGTCGATATAGTCGAACAGATCCTTGAAGCGTATGCCTTCGGTGTCCGAAATGCTGAGCTTGAGGACGATCAGGAACGGCAGGGAAAAGAACAGGATCAGGAAGATATAAGGGATGCCGATCACACTGCGGCGGCCCCAGCCCTTGCTCCAGGATTTTCTCAATGCCGACGACGGCGAGAAGATGCTTGGCAGGTTCATCGTCATCCTTATTGACTCAGCACCATCAGCGAGGTGTCGCGCCAGACGGCATAGACTGTCTCGCCGCGCTCAAGAATGCTGCCATGACGCTCGGTGCTCGTTGCCATGACCTGCAGGCGCAAACCGCCACCCAATAGCACACGATAGCGTGTAGACGCGCCGAAGTAGGCGTTCTCTTCGATATTGCCTTGCACGCAATTATAGGTCTGGTCGTCCGGCGCTTCGCGTTGCAGAACGATGTTTTCCGGGCGCAGCGCCACGCCGAGTTTCATACCGAGTGCGCCGCTGATACCGTGTCCGACGTACAGTCTGCCTTGCGCCGTTTCAATGACGCAGTGCCCGGGCTCGTCTTCAATGAGCGTGCCTTCGAACAAATTGACGTTACCGATAAAATCGGCCACGAAGCGGCAATTCGGCGTTTCATAAATCTCCTGCGGCGTACCGACCTGTTTGAAACTGCCGCTGCTCATGATGGCGATGCGGTCGGCCATTGTCATGGCCTCTTCCTGGTCATGCGTAACCATGACGCAGGTCACACCGACCTTGCGAATGATATTTTTCAACTCGAATTGCGTCTGCTCGCGCAACTTGCGATCGAGCGCGCCGAGCGGTTCGTCAAGCAGCAGCAATCGCGGCTCCAGTGCCAGGCTGCGCGCCAGCGCCACGCGCTGTTGCTGCCCGCCCGAGAGCTGGTGCGGCTTGCGCCTGGCGTAAGGTTTGAGTTGAACCAGAGCGAGCATCTTCTCGACCTGATCATTGATTTGCTGTTTGGGCAGCTTTTGGCGCTTCAGGCCAAAGGCAATGTTTTCCCACACCGTCATGTGCGGAAACAGGGCATACGACTGAAACATCATGTTGATCGGGCGCTCATAGGGCGGCATGCCGGAAATTTCCACGCCGCCAAGTTGTATGCTGCCCGAACTCGGCGTCTCGAATCCCGCCAGCATGCGCAGCAAGGTCGACTTGCCGCAGCCGGACGAACCCAGCAATGCAAAAATTTCGCCCTTTTCGATGTCGACACTGACGTCGTCCACGGCAGCGACCTCATCGAATTTCTTGGACAAGTGCTCGATGCGAAGGTAGTGCGCATCATGCGGTGCGGATTCCTGGGCCGTGACGGTTGCTTGCATGTTGCGCCATTCTCCTGAAGGTCTGTTTGCCGGACTTCGATATGCTACAAGCCGGTCTTGAAGGTCGTGTACAGTCGCGTGCGCAAGCGCCGGATATCGGTGCCGACCGAATCCGGCGGCACCATGCGCGCAAGCACGTCGCCCTCGAGAAACACCGCCTTGTTCGCCCGCACATCCGGATTGATCAATTTGTCTGCAGCCCGCACCGGGTTATCGTAAAACACCTTGTTCACGATACCCGCCTGCACTTCCGGGCGGTATATGAAATTGATCCACTTGTAAGCATTCTCCACATGCTCGGCATCGGCGGGAATGGCCATGGTATCGAAAAACTCGACTGCACCGGTCTTGGGCAGCAAAATCTCTACGCGCTGGCCGTTCTTCGCTTCCCTGGCGCGCTGCGACGCAATGCCGATGTCGCCGTTGAAGCCGACGGACAGGCAGAGCGAGCCATTGGCCAAGTCATTGATATAGCCGGAAGAGGAAAACAGGGTAATCGAGGGACGAGCCTGCGCCAGCAATTTGGCTGCGTCCTGATAATCCGCGGCAACCTTGCTGTAAGGCGGGTGCCCGAGATAGCGCAAGGCCGCGGGAAAAAGCTCATCGGGAGAATCCAGAACCGACACGCCGCAGGCTTTGAGCCGCTGCGCATATTCCGGTTTGAACAACAGATCCCAGGCGTTGTCAGGCATCGGCAATTTGCCCAACGCCGCCTTAACCTGATCGACATTGATGCCGACCGTGGTGATGCCCCATAACCATGGGGCCAGATATTGATTGCCGGGGTCAAGGGCGGCAAGGTTACCCATTACGTTGGGATCAAGATTTTGCCAATTGGCTATCTTGCTCTTGTCGAGCTTGCGAAACAAGCCGCCTTCAAGCTGGATTTTTGCCCAGCTCGAAGAAGGCACCACGATGTCGTAGCCGGTTTGGCGTGCCAGCAGCTTGGCATGCAGGGTTTCGTTGGCATCGAAGGTATCGTAGCGCACCTTGATGCCGGTTTCCTTTTCGAAATCCTGGATAGTGGTCTCGCCGATATAGTCGGACCAGTTGTAGATGTTGAGGACGTTCTCTTCGGCGCCATTGCCGCCGGATCGGCCGCAACTCGCCAACAGGATGCCGCAGGCCAGCATGCCAAGCATACTGGCGATCATTCGCGGCATCTTTCGTCGTCTCTCCACTAACTTTCCCCCGTCGCTCAGTAAGCCAATTAACCTAACGCGCTA
>DATBQE010000009.1:0-36286 GCA_036561005.1 Burkholderiaceae bacterium
TCAATTCCCATGTCAACCTGCGCGCCACAGTGCCGCTGGAGATGCGATGGCTGCGCAAAGGGTAGCGTACGGGAGGGACGGATCGCCGCGTTTTGAATTAACGTCGGCAATCACGATCGAGAGATCGCCGACATGTCATCAACGCAACGAATTGCGTCCCGTCTCCAACTGATTGTGCACAGGTGGTGCCGGGTGCCCCGGAATAGCGCTGGCGAAATTCGCGCAAAGCCACGCTAATTGGGGCTCGCCTTGAGAACCACAAATTTCTTGTCAATCACAGTTGGCAGATAAATCGCTTTTGACTCACCATCCATGGCCATCGTCTTCGCGCCCTGGGCCGTCACCAGGTTTTGCTTCACACTATAATGATCCGCGTCATCCTGATGTATCACCGTCAGTGATCCCCCACCGTCGCCGTTAGAACTGAAGATGTTCGACGTGTCGACGTCGAAAATAGCCGCGTCGGGATGCAATCCGATCACGACATTCGCCACGCGCGCGCCCGTCTTGGCGTCGGTTACCACCATGAGCTTGTTCTGGCAGACAGAAAATAATCTCCCGTGCGCGATATCCATTGCCAACCCACTTGGCTCTTCGCAACCTTTGAGCGACCACTTGGCGGCAATCGAATTGCTTGCGACATCGATCACGTTCATTTCAGATTTGTCTTCGATATTGAAGAAAATCTTTCCGGCGTTGTCGGAGACGGGAAATTCGGGGCGACCACTCGCGGGAATTGTTGCGACAACTTGCAAGCTTGACGCATCGATCACCGTGACGTTGTTGCTCTTGCCGTTGAACGTGAATAATTTGTGCGAGCCTGGTTCATACAGGATCGCGTCGGGGTTCGTGCCTGAAACATAGACGACCTGCTTGACTTTCAACGTATCGAGATCGAAGACCGTGACCGAGTTGTCGTGACCGTTGCTGGTGAATCCCAGCTTAAGGTCTTGCGCAAACGCCACCCCATGCACGCCATGCGTATCGGCAATTTCGCCGACTTGCTGGCCGTTAGCCAAATCGACCACCTGCACGCGCTCGCCACGCGCGATGAACAGGTGGTGCCGAACCGGATCAATGGCCGCGTAATCCCACTTGCTTGGCGCGCCAAGCTCCCATTTCTGGGTTATCGCAAATGTGCTTTCGGCTGCAGCCGTGGTAGCAATACCCCACGCAGTAAATGCGAGCAAGATTGCCGCGGTCAAGATCCGTTTTTTCATGGTTTGGTTTCTTTCAAATGTTAGTAGTTGATGGTCAGGCCGGCCTGGTAGGTCGGGCCATAAAATTCGCGCTGGATCGTCCTGTCGGACGTGCCCTCGGCGAACTTGAGCGGCGTGTTGGTAATGTTTTTGGCGTTGAAATACACCGACATGTGTTCGGCAAATGCATACGAACTGCCAAAGTCGACCGACGTACGCTGCTCGGAATAAACGTCCGTTGCGCTGCTGCCACCGATGGCCCACAAGTTACGCGACAAATGGTATGCGCCGAGACGAAGGCTCAAGCCCTGCTTTTCATAGAACACGTCGGTATTCAAGGTGTGCTTGGACGTTGACGGCATGGTCGATGTTTCGCCAGGACGAATTTCGAAATGTGAATCGACATATGTGTAGTTCATGCCGACGCCAAGCCCGCTCCAGATGCCCGGCAACTGCTTGAAGCGCTGTTCGTAATTGAGTTCCAGTCCTGCGGCACGCGACTTGCCGATGTTGGTATAGGAGTAGACGTGTGCAACGCCAACAAACCCGGCAAACAATCCATTGTTGGGGAAAGTCTGGTTGGTCAGGTTATTGGCGATATAGTCCTTGATTTCCTTGTCGAACAAGCCGACCGACACGATTCCGGAATTGGGCAGGTAGTGCTCCCATGACAGGTCGAACGAATCGGCGGTCGTCGGCTTCAGGTTAGGATTGCCTTGGGAGACCGTATTGGCGCTCGGGTCGATGTTGAGCGAAGCGTTGACCTGGCTGAAGCCTGGACGCGCGATGGTGGATGAGAACGCGGCTCGCACCAGTGTATTCGGCTCCAACTCGTAACGGGCCTGTGCGCTGGGGAAGAAATTGGCGTAGCTCTTGCCTTGACCGACCGGTGCGATGAAGGAATTTCCGCTCGCATCGACTCCTTTGGCATTGGCATCGTATTCGGCGTGCGTCGCTTCAACACGGGCGCCGGCAATCACGCCAAGCTTGCCCAGCTTCATCTGATATTCGCCATACACGGCGTAGACGTCTTCCTTGTCCTTCTGGTATTCCAGCGACGCGTTGGTGGCATTGCTGGTGGAAATCGTCTGATAGCTCGACAACAGGTTTTGCAGATAATCCGGCGTCAACTGCGGACCATTCTGATAGGCCCCATCGTAGAAGGTGATATTGGGGCCGGACGACGCGGAGGTCAGCGGAATGGCCGGTATGCCTGCGTAGGAGTAGGGCTGACCCTGCACTTCGCGATTGCGCCAACGCGCACTGGCACCGACCTTCATGCTTTCCTGATCGAAACCACCCCATTTCACAGGCACCTTGACGTTGCCGGCCAACGACCATTCCTCGTCCGATATATTTTGTGTGCTGTTTTGGAACTTGGCCAGCGTGTAGTTGGACGGATCGGTGTAGTTCGCACCAGTGACTGTAAACGCAGGCGTATTGCCTGCGCCGGTATTATTGTAGGTGATTGTCGGTGGCGTGATGGTCGTGCTGCCGACCACAAATGGTGTGCCCGCCGCGGGGGTGTAGTTGAAATCGGAATTGTAGTCATGCAGTTTGTCGTAGGACCCCTTGGTATATCCGAGGCGATAGTCCACCGCCGTATCGCCAAGAAGATTTTTTCCGCCCAGTGCAAACACGCGATTGTCGATTTTTTCCTGTTCTTGGCGCAGAGTCTTGTCGAATCCGTTCATACTCATGCCGTCGATGAAGCCGCCGGCCACCTGGGCCGGATTGCCATCTGGCGTAACCGTCAGACGCTGGCGCAACACCGATTCCGTATAGCCGGCGTCAAAGGCGCGCACGTAGTAGCTGTCGTTGGCATTAGGCTGGTAACCGAGATCGATCCCGAGGCCATGACGTTGGCGATGATATTGATACCAACGCTGATCCCAACCCGCAGAGGCCAGGGAAGGATGGATGCCGTCGTCCAGGAACGCAGGTTCGACGTCATCGATGCCACGCTTGTCTTCATAATAGGTCGCGGTCACGACGATCGAAAAAGGATTATCGGCGTAGGCCGTCAAGGCGGATTTGGTCTCGCCCGTGCCGCCAAAACGTCCGCCGCCAGTAAATGACAAATCGGTGATACTGGTACCACGCAAATTTTCGCGCCCTGTGCCAACGCGGCCCTCAAAGAAAGGTTTGCCATTGAGCGGCGCGGTCTTGGGCGTGATCTCGATGGTGCCGCCCAAGGCCTCTGCGTCCTGCTCCGGCAGGTTGGTCTTGGTCACGGTGATCGCACCGACCAGGCCGGTCGGAATAGCGTCGAGAGCGACGGCGCGACCGCCGCCGAAGGGCGTCGCATTATTCGATGGCGGCAAGCGCAGACCGCCGAAAGTCGTGCTGTTCAAATCCGAATCAAGTCCGCGAATATTGATGAAACGACCTTCGCCGGTATCCGTCTCAAGCGAGACCCCGGGAATGCGGCGTACGTTCTCGGCAACGTTCACATCTGGCAGTTTGCGCATTTCTTCTGCGGTCATCAGGTTAATCAGATTTGGCGCCTCTTCCTGCGCCTTGCGCGCGACGCCGTTAGACGTGCGTTGCGCTTCAATCACCACTGTTTCAATTGCCGAACGCTGCGTATTGTCGTTATCTGCCGCAAGTGCCGGCGTCATGGCCGGGAGAACGAATAGTTGCGAGATCAAGACGGACAAGGCCGTTCTTCTAGTAAATTTTCTGGACATATAAACCCCCGGGTTGCTGAAAGAAAAAGTCGATTTAGGCTGAACTCAAAAACCGACAGATTCTATGGGGTGCATATGACAGGAAAACTACATTTTAGGCAGTCGAAAAAATTTGTTAAATTTGTGAAAAATTAAGCGTCCCTTAAGTTTGATTAAGCTTAAATGGAGGGCTGCGTTTCAGTTTCCTCGCGGGACTTCTCCTTCTCGCCTCGCATCAAACTGAACAAAACCGGCATCACCAGCAACACCAGCGGCAATTGCACAACCAGACCGGAGATGATGGCGATGGCAAGCGGCTGTTGCATCTCGGAACCTTGTCCAAGCGCAAAAGCGAGCGGCAGCAAGGTCAGTATCGCGGCAATGGTCGTCATGGCGATCGGACGCATGCGGTTGTTCCCGGCGCTGACCAATGATTGACGGAATTTTTCCTTTCCCTGTAATTCCTGCTGTTCGGAGAAATAAAAAATACCGACTTCAGTCGCCATGCCGATGATCATGGTCATGCCCATCATGGCGGAAATATTCAATTCCGTATTGGTCATCCAAAGGCCAATAAATACGGCCGACGCCGCGAGCAGGGTCGTAATCATTATCGATAGCGCGAGACGGAAACTCTCGTACATGAATAAGAGCAATAGAAACACGAGTGCCACTGCAGCGGCGAACACTGTCATCAAGCCATGGAAGGCAATCTGCTGCTGTTCGTACAAACCGCCAAGCGCGTAGTAGGCGCCTTTGGGCAACAGACTTGGTTCGCCCATGGCTTTCTTGACGTCGGCGATAACCGATCCCAAATCGCGGCCGCTGATACGCCCTGTTACGGCCACCATGCGCTTGAGGTTTTCGCGCTGGATCTGTGGCTGTCCGGAGACCGGCGTAATGCTTGCAATGCGCCGTAGCGGGACCAGGTGTCCATCCGGCGCTGCGATCTGCAGATTGCCGAGATCGCTGTCATTCTTGCGCAACGAACCAGGCACCCAAACACGGACGCCTATCATTTTTAAACCGGTACTGAACTCGGTCGCCACCGCGCCACTGAGCACATTTTCGACCTCTTTGGTCACTGCAGCGGGATCGAGTCCTTCGAGCGCCGCTTTGGTACGGTCAATGTGAACTTCCAGCGCATCGCCGGCCGGATTGATGCCATTCTTCACATCCACCACGCCGGTGATCTTGCCGATACGGTCGGCCACCTGTTGCGCTGCTGCCTGCAATTCTCGCGGATTGTCGGAAAACAGTTTGACCTCGACCGGTTGCGGCACGGCGGTCAAGTCGCCGATCAGATCTTCCATCAATTGCGCCATTTCGATTTTCAGGCCAGGCACATTGTGTTCGATCTTGCCACGGATCTCGTCCATCACCTGATCAACCGGACGACGCTTGCCGGCCTTCAAGCGCACGAAGAAATCACCTTCATTCGCCTCACTCAAACCGCCCCCGAGTTGCGTGCCGGTCCGGCGGGAATAGGTTTCCACGTCAGGCGTGGCACGGATGATTTGTTCCGCCTGGCGCAGCAAGCGGTCGGTTTCCGACAGAGCCGTGCCTGGCTCACTACGATAGTCGATGACAAAACCGCCTTCGTCCATTGACGGCATGAAACCCGAGCCGACCCTGGAATAGGCAAGCGCGCCAACCAGCAAGAGCGGCACGATACCAAGCAGCAACAGTCCGGGACGCACCAGCAAGCGCCCCAGCAAACCGGTGTAGCTTTGCTGCAGCCATATGACAAATCGTGAATGATGTTTTTCTTCGGCGTCTTTTTCATTGAGGAAGCGGTCGGCCAACAGAGGAATCGCCAGCCAGCTAATGAGAAACGAGATGAATAATGCCGCTGCCATCGTCAAGGACAGCGCCTTGAAGAACGCACCGGTGACACCCGTCAAAAACGCCAAGGGCACGAAAATGACCAGCGTCGATGCACTCGATCCGGCCAATGGCCGCGCGAACTCACCCGCCGCCAGCATGACGCGTTCGTGCGCATGACCATGTTGCCCCTGGAGGCGCCGCATGATGTGCTCGATCATGACAATCGCATCATCGATGATCAGCCCAACCGCTGCAGCCATGCCGCCGAGCGTCATGATATTGAAACTCATGCCTGCAACATTCATGAGCACGACCGTGGTCGCGAGCACCGCCGGCACCACGATGATGGCGATGATCGTGACCTTGAGATTGCGCAGGAAGAACAACAACACCAGTGCCGAAAGAACGATGCCGATCAAAATAGCATCGCGTACGCTTGATGCCGATTGAAGCACCAATTGGCTCTGATCATACCAATTCGCAAGCTCCACACCGGCCGGCAGTTGGGCACGATATTGCGCGAGCTTGGCCTTGATGTCGGCAGCAATCTGAACGCTGTTACTGCCCGGTTGTTGATAGATGGAAAACAACACGGCATTTTTCCCGTCTGCGGTCACCCGGATCCACTCAGGAACAGTACTCTGCTCGACTGTCGCGACATCTCCCAATCGCACCACAGCGCCGGCGGCATTACGCAGCAGTATCTGACGAATCTGATCGAGGCTCCCAACTCGTGTATCGGAAACAACCAGGAACAGTTTGTAGTGGTCTTCGATACGACCGACGGCATTGAGCACATTGGCGGCCGCCAAGGTCTTCGTGACGTCATCGAGTGCCAGATCGTGCGCGCGCAGTTTTGCCGGGTCGACAACAACCCGATATTCTTCAACCGCGCCGCCGCTGACCTGAATGCGCGACACACCATCCACACTCGACAGCAACGGCCGCAATTGATATTCAGCCAGGTCACGCAACTGGGTCGGCGATAGCGCCGAAGAATTGAGGCTGTAGGCAATGATGGGAAAAACCGTTGGATCCATCTGCCGCGTCGATACCTGGGTTCCGGCCGGCAGGCGCGCGAGTATCTGGGCAATCGCAGCATTGACCTGCAGCGACGATGATGCCATGTCGCGCCCCCAATCGAAATTGATCGAGATTTCTGCCGAGCCGCGACTTGTCACGGAGCGAACATTTCGCACACCCGGTACGCGCCGTACAGCCTCTTCCACAGGGCGCGTGACCTGCATTTCCATCTGCTCTGCCGGCTGGTCTCCGGCGTCGAGAGCGACCACTGCACGCGGAAAATCAACCGATGGAAACAGCGAAACCGGCAGCTTCAGCGCGCCGATCACCCCGGCCAACGCCAGCATGGCAAGCAGAAACAGGATCGAACGACGATGCGACTGACTCCAGGCGGCGACGCTCATCGTGCCGCCTCGCGCACCGCCATGCCATCCTGCAATTCATAATTGCCGAGTATGACAACCGGCAGTTTCGGATCGAGCTTGCCTTCAACGCCGGACACATCGGCAGTTTCCGTCATTTTTTCGACTTCAACGCGCACGGCCTTGCCTGCTGCGACCTGGAAAATGTAAGCACCTTTGCCGTCGGTCAAAACCGCTTGCCGGGCCACGGCCCATAAGCGGCGCTGTCCAAGTTGGATCGCACCCTGCGCATGCATGCCGATTACCAGCGTCGGCGCAGCGCTTTGCTTTATTTCGGCAATAGCTGTCACCAACTTTGTCTTGGGGTCGACGACATCCTGCACTTCGGTCAATTTGACGGTGCTTGGTTTGGTCGGGTCCTGAAGCGCGAAGATTGAGACCGGCATACCAGTGTGTACACCGCGGCTCTGCGATGGCTCGATGCCGAATTGAATACGTAGCGTATCGGTCCGCCCGAGCTTGACAATGGCAGCGCCCGGCTGGATACGTTCGCCCTGAGCCAGCAACGTTTCCGTCACGACGCCGTCGAATGGTGCAAGCAGCGATGCCGTCGCTTGCGCACCGCCGAGTTTCTTTTGCGATTCAAGGTTGGCATCGGCATCGTGCAATGCCTTGCGTGCCGTGTCGACTTGCGATTGCGTGGCGAGCTGCAGTTTGAACATATCCTCACTGCGCTGGAGTTCGGCGCGCGCGAGATTTGCCGCACTTGCCGCCTGTGTGTATGCCGATTCCGCCGCCGGGTCGCTGACGATTGTGGCCAGTACCTCGCCCCGGTGCACCTGGCGTCCCGCCACGACCAGCAATTGGCTGATCTGCCCAGCCTGGGGGAAACTGGCAGCCACCACCTTGCCTGGGATGACGTCGCCGAATGCAATTAAAGTCAAAGGCAGATTCTGTTGAACCGCAGCCTGTGTCCTGACCAGGCAAACTGCATCGTCCGCTTTGCTTTCTGCGCCCTCTGCAGCCTTCTCTGACTCTCCGCGGGCCGATTGATGGACGCTCCAGGCACCCAGACCCGCGATGCAAGCCGCAACAACGGTGGCAACGAGAATATTCTTTCGCTTCATGGCTTATCGTCCGGATTGTTTTTGATTACGGGCAGCTCACCACCCAAAAGTGCCTGTACGGCGACGTGCTGCTCCAGCACACTCTGATGCAGATTGATGCGCTCTATCCGCTTGGCCAGGTAGACGCTGCGTACGTTCGCGTAGGACACGGCATCGATGTTGTGCGCAAGGTAAGCCTGTTCGGCCTGCGCTATCGTATGTGACAGGAGTGCAAGATCACCATCGATAGCGCTCAATTGGCGCAGATTGATGTGTTGTTCATCGAGTAGACGGTGCAGGTCGCTGACGCTGGTGTTGAGGCGCTGCTGATATTCGTCATGGAGCCTTTGTCGGGTCGCCTGCTCGACGGCGATATTGCCGCGATTGCGATTGAAAATCGGCAGGCTGAGTGTGATACCAATGGCGTTGGAATAGGTATCGGTGTTGTCACGGGCACGTGTCAAACCAATGTTCAACGCCGGAAACTGGCCTAGCAGAGCGGCGCGATAGCGCTGGTCTTCTGCACGATATCCCGCTTCGAGCGCCAGCAGGTCCGGACGCCGCTTTGGCAAATCGGGTAACAGCGCATCGATTGCTTTGTCGTCTATTACCGAAAGCTGGTCATCGGCATGGAGCTTGACGTTTGCGCCGGGTGCCAAACCCAGCAATGCATTCAAGTCATGGGTGTTTTGGTTGGTCTGACGCTCAAGGTCGTTGATCTGACGTTGCACGTCCTGGAGCGCAACCAGGTTTTGGGTGACGGCGTCACTTGTCACCAGGCCTTTTTCCAGCGCCATCCGGGAACCGGCCAAGCGCTCGGCATACAGCGCACGATTCTGCTCCAGCACCCTTGCCAATTCTTTCGCTTCGGTCAACTTCACGAACAGAATTCGTGCGCCTGATACCACCTGCCATTCCTGCCAAAGAAGATTCAAATCTGTCTTTTGTGCATCGGCATCGGCGGCAGACTGCGTATTGGATCGCTGCAGCAGGGCGTTGAGGTCGTAGCTCAAGCCGATACTGAACGCGGTGGTCGAACCCGGACCACCGCTATTGGAGAGATCGCGGCTCAGAGCCAACTGCGGGTCAGGCAGCAACCCAGCGGAAAAAGCCTGGGCGTGGGCGATGCCGGCGTCGTCGCGCGCAAGCTTGAGATCAGGATTATTGATGACCGCCAACGTTGCCAATTCGGTCATGTCGAGTCCGGCGGCAAAATCATAGTGATGCGCGATCGACGTCACGCCGGATCGGCCCGGAGGAACGGTTGCCAGCGCTTCGACGGTTGCCGCAAAGTGCGGCCTGGTCGCCAAAGGCATGTCCTGATAGCTTGCGCAACCGGCCAGCACGGCACAGGCAAGAAATAGCAAAATATTTTTCATTGACAACTCATTCATCGTGGTGCCGCATCGCTGTGACGCAATGCCAATCGGTTGGTTGCTTCTCGGCGAACGACGATCATACCCGGGTCAAAATTAAAGGCCACTTAAACGCACGCCATGACATCGAAAGCTGCAGCATGTTTTGTTCGGCTCTCAGGCGTCGTCGAAGCTTTTAAGGGTCTTTTAACACTTGGCTAGTAGAATATGTACCGCAATGACACGGTTTTGACAGTCCGCTGGCGCGCATAGGCGACCTGGCACAGCATTGGCGCCGGCGACGCGGCGTCACAATTCCTGTTTCTCCACGTTACGATTTCAGCGCCGCCATAATAGGGTCCCATGAGAGTGTTGTTGATTGAAGACGACCAGATGATCGGCGAGAGCGTCGACGAAGCCCTGCGCATCCAGCGCTATGCCGTCGATTGGGTGCACGATGGCGCGTCGGCCACGTTGGCCTTGAGCAATGATGTCTACGACATCGTGCTGCTCGACCTCGGCCTGCCGAAAAAGCAGGGGCTGGCTGTGTTGGCCGACTATCGCAAAGCCGGCGGCAACGCGCCAGTGTTGATTCTCACCGCCCGCGACACGCCCGCTGAGCGCATCCAGGGTCTGGACCTGGGTGCCGACGACTATCTGGTGAAGCCTTTCGATCTCAATGAATTGCTGGCGCGCATCAGGGCCCTGCTCAGGCGCATTGCCGGCCGGGCCCAGCCTGCGATTGCCTGTAAGGGCCTGGTTCTCAACCCGATCAGCCACGACGCGACCCTGCATGGCCGGCCGCTTGCTCTGTCGGCGCGTGAATTCGCACTTTTGCATGCGCTCGTCGACCCTACCGGGCGGGTTGTATCGAAAGCCCAGCTGGAAGAGAAACTGTATGGCTGGAAAGACGAGGTGGAAAGCAATACGGTCGAAGTGTATATCCACCATTTGAGGAAGAAGCTGGGCGCAGATTTCATCAAGAACGTGCGTGGTGTGGGCTATATTGTGCCGGGAGAAGAATGAGGACGATCAGGCGGCAATTGCTGCTCTGGCTGATCGGCGGCACGCTGATCTGTTCGGCCATTGCCGGCAGTGCGCTCTACCTGCGTGTAAGCGATGAAGCAAATGAGCTATTCGACGCCGAATTGAAGCTCGCCGCAGAATCTTCATCCTCGACTGTCAGCACCTGCTTCGAGCCGGACAGCGGCGAGGGTCCGGAAGAATTGGTCGTCGTTCAGGCCTGGAACAGTGCCGGCACTCTGGTATATTCCTGCTCGACCAACCTGGCATTGCCACGCTTCGGCAAGAATGGTTTTCACAGCATGACGATCGACGCCGAACCCTGGCGCGTCTACGGAGCCACGCGCTCCGGCATTTTCGTGCAGGCCGCGCAACCGATGGAAGTGCGCGATCACCTGGCGGCGAAAATTGCCCGCCGCAGCCTGTTGCCATTCGTGGTCCTGATTCCGGTTCTAGCCTTCTTTACCTGGTTCGTGGTAGGACGTAGCCTGCGACCAATAGCACGGCTGGCACGCGCGGTCGGAAATCGCTCGGCCAAGGAACTGCAACCGCTGACGGTAGAAGGTCTGCCGCCGGAGATTACACCGGTTGTGACGGCGCTGAACGACTTATTAAAGCAACTCGACCACGCCATGGTCATGCAAAGGGCATTTGTAGCGGACGCGGCACACGAATTGCGCACGCCGTTGACGGCACTGAAACTGCAACTGCAACTGGCCGAAAACGCGACTGGCGAAGAACAACGTAGTGTGGCATTCCAGAAGCTGCATGATCGGCTCGACAGGGCTGCGCGCCTTGTGGGGCAATTACTGACGCTGGCGCGAAACGAGGCGCATGGTCCTGTCGAACACTTTCGGCAAGTCGACCTGCATTTGCTTGCACAGGAAGTCGTCAGCGACTTCTATCTGATCGCCGAACGTAAAAGCATTGATCTGGGGGTGGATGCTGCGGCAATCCCGCAATTCATCCTGGCCGATGGAGATGGACTACGCATTGTCTTGAGTAACCTGGTCGACAATGCGATCCGCTACACCCAAAATGGAGGCAGGGTGGATATCGGTATCACCTGCGTTGACGGCTGCCCTGAATTGATCGTTGCAGACAACGGGCCTGGCATTGCCGAACAGGAGCGCGCCCGGGTATTCGACCGTTTTTATCGTGGCGAGCAAACGCTGGCCTGGGGAAGCGGACTCGGCCTGGCGATTGTCAAGAATATCGCCGACATTCATGGCGCTTCCATACGCTTGTCCGCCAGCTCAACTGAAGGCGGGTTGACTGTTTCAATTCGGTTTCCTTCGTCGTCCTCTTTCCACCAGGATCATCCATCAAATTAGGTGATGTGGAAACATCGCGCATTGGCGTCTCATGGAGTGTCAACATGCCAGCCTTATTGAACTTGACGCACGGCTTTATCCGGCAGGTCGGCTGCGCGCTCTTGAGTATTTTCACGTTGCAGCCGACCGCACAGGCCGCCGAGCAAAGTTCGCTCGAGCGCGTCGTACTGGTGATGCGCCATGGTGTGCGGCCACCGACCAAATCGGCTCAGGCCATGGCCACCTTGTCGGCTCAACCGTGGCCGGATGAGGCGACCTGGGGCGCGCCCCCCGGCGAGCTCACGCCGCACGGTGCGCAAGCCATCATGAAACTTGGTGCCGATCTGCGCCATGTGTACACACTGGAGGGTTTGCTCTCGGCCGGCGGCTCGGTGTCGAAGGAAATACTGATATGGGCCGATGGGGCCGACCAGCGCACCCGCGCCACCGCGCAATATCTTGCACGAGGTCTGGAGCCGGACGACCCGCCGTCAACCGGCTTTCTCTCTCCTGACAAAACCGATCCCTTGATTGACGCCTTGCATGCCGGCGTATGTACGTTGGCGCCAACCGAAGCGGAACAGGCCGTGCAAGCGGAAGGCCCACTCGAAACGCCTGAAGTCACCGTCGCGCTGGGACGATTGCAGCAAATCATGGCACCAACTGCCTGTGCGAATGGACCAGGCGTCTGTCTGGCCGGCACCAGCAAAATCTCGGCCGGCACGATGGAAATAAAGCTGTCAGGTCCATTGGCAACCGGCGCCACGGTAGCGGAGGCCTTGCTGTTGGAATATGAGAACGGCTTACGCGACGCGCAGTTCGCCTGGGGTCGGGCAAAGCGCGAAGATCTTGACATGTTGTTGCGCATTCACGAGCACACCTCAAATCTGACACGACGTACTCGCTATGTCGCCTTGCGCCGCGCTGCACCGCTCGCGCGTTTCATCCTCACCGCAATGAGCAACACCGAAGTATCGGGTACGCCGGCGATACTTGCGGGACATCGGCTTATAGTCGTGACGGGCCACGACACGACGCTATCCAACCTGGCGGGTATATTCGGTCTGGACTGGCACTTGCCGGAGCAGCCTGACGTCACTGCACCTGGCACTGGTATCGCCTTTGAACGCTGGCGCAACAAGGTTGACGGAAAAACCGAATTGCGCGTTCGCCTCTTTTATCAAGACCTTGAACAGGTGAGGTCGTTGCTGAATACGCCGGCACACCAATTGAAGTTGACACCAGGCGTAGTATGCAAAGTCGATCAGGCGTGCCCTTTGGAGAATGCGAAGACCGCGATCATGCGCATGTTGCCTGCGCAATGTCTGCCCTAAAGTGCAAATGTCGGCAACGAGAGTGAAGCTCCCGTTCGCGGCGTCCGATATTCACGAGTCATCGCAATCGTAATGGACGGACTCCCAATTTTGGAAAATTGACACTTATTTACTCGTGACGTTGCAATTTTCTCGAAGGAATTCCAGAGCGCCGATGTATGACGTGCCCTGCTCGTCCGTCAGACGCTCTCTCGCTTCGACCGAAAATTCGCTCTCCCACCACTCCTGCAAGTCCTGCTTGATCTCAATGGGCGCGGAAGCCTTGATCAATGCAGAGACGGCGGCGCTATCAAATCCGTTTTCTCGCACCTGCCGGATCAACGACTTCGCTGCCGACTCGGAGATCGTCGTTTTAGGTTTGACGCCTGCCGCCATGCACATGAAGAGGGTTTGACGCGAATAGCTGTCTTCTTTACCTTTGGTCAGCTGCAGCCATTCCTTCGACACAAATGCATCGAATTGATCGACGTCTTCCAAACCGCTTTCGCGAAAGAAATAGCTCGACTTGAATTCATTGAGCACTTCATCAAGTGCGGCAGCCGCGTCGAGGAGCAGTGGGAAGTCGCGTTTTTCGATTTCGCGACGGATTACGTCGACAGCCGGGTGGTGTTCTTGCGGAATATCGTTGAACAGCGCTTTGGAAAGTTTGACCTTGCCGCTGGCCTGCGCCTTGGCGCGCAGCGTCTCGATCATTTTCCTGAACTCGATTGGAGTCGGACACTTCGCTTGCTTGCCGCATAGCCGCAACAGCAGGGCCGTCCGGATGACCATGTCGCTGGAGACAAAGTCGAGTTCGGAAAATGGAACACCCATATCTTTTGCAAACCAGCGCGCTGCGGCGATGGCTGTCAAGTTTTCTTGACGTCGCTTCAGTTCTTTCCGATAGGCCGCGAGCGTCATTGGTTTGGCAAGCGTGCGCTCATCCTGAAATTCCTTGAGCTCTTGTGCGTTTGTAGCAAGGAAGATCGGCAACTCCGGCATCGCGTGCAGTTTTTTCAGCATGTCGTTGCCGCCGCGCGAATGGGACAGGAAGCTGTTGTCGCGCAGCGATTCCGCAGCGCGCGCAAGGTTATTGCCGTACTGATCTTCAAGGTAAAGACTGACCAGGTTGACGATGCGCCTGCGGGCGTTGTCGAGATCGCTGTAAATGTGGCTTGTGCCGAAATGCTGTGCCACCTGCACAGTGCCCTTGGCGCCGTCGCGCATGATCATGTCGCATTTGATCGGGTCGATCAGGCCACTTTGCACGCCGTAGCAAAGCGCCTTTTCAAAGAAGGGGCGCCGGTCAACTGTGGCGACATTGCGATTTCCGTCAGACATGGCGTACTGTGAGTATTGGGGGGTGGGATGCGCCGCAAACGGCGCGCGGCGTAGCGGATTTTTGAGCTATTGCGCTTACAGGGCCGATTCCTCGCCAGTAGCAAGTGTATCGGAGGGGCTGTTGCGCTTCACATCGGACTTCCCGCGCGCATCTTCACGCATATCGTCGGTTTCGTGCCGCAGCGCGTCGATTTCCTGCTGCTCGCGCAATTCCTCATCGGCTTCCAGGCGCAATCGCGTTTGCAGACGTCTGTTGAGCTCGGGCCAGATTTGCTCGAACATGTCGGGGTGTTCATATTTCAGCAACCAGGTAAATTCTTTCCAGTCGCGATCGCTCACTTCATGGCGTTCGACTTCCTGCCCCTCTTCTTCGTGATTGACATTGAAAGTGTCAAACTTCCTGAAGTGGGTGACTTCGTGATCGCGGTCCGACAGATAGTCAACCAGCGCCTCGCAGCCGCCATCGACTTCACCGATTGCCCTGATGAAGTCGCCCGTCTGGGTTTCGTCGCGGAAAACGATCGAATTGATCATCCCGCGCAGGTGCGAGCGCGATTTGTCGTCGTATTTCTTCTCGATGATGACGGCACGGGCGAATTGTTCCGGTGTAATGAGCAAATTGACGACCGACTCTTTCGAGGTGTCGAATTCCCGTATCACGGCCAGCAAATCGGTGGGCGGCAATTCTTCAAGCACGGCAATCAATGCGTGGTCGCCTTCCGATTCAGCGAGAGAAACCAGAGCGAATTCCGCCCCGGCAATATCACCAGCCTTGATCAAGCTTGCAGTTTTCACTACCAATGAATTCGACATGTGCATCCAATATTAATTGCAAAGAAAGAGTATGGCTATTCGCGCCGATCAAAACCCTGTTCGGCCAGCCAATCGGCGCCGGCAGCTTCGAGGTCCCTGTCGTCGCCCTCGTTACGCTCGTTATGTTCATTGTGGTCGTGCTCTTCGGCATTCTCGCCTTCGCCATCATCGTCCTGTTCGGCAGCGTCGTGAGCCAGCGTATGCTTCGCGGAATGCATGCCGTGCAGGAATTCGAGGCACATCGTCGTTGACAGGAAGCGCTCACCGCCAGGCTCCGCCACAGCGATGGCGACAAGCCTTTCGGCCCAGGCCTCAAAACGGATCGCTTCAGTCAGCTTGAGCCATGACGGAAATTCTTCAGGTTCAAGAAACGATAACTTCATCATTGCATGCGGATCATCAAAGCTGACGCCCGTATGGAAGGCAGGGGCGACCATTTCCGGTGCAAACGCTATCATGGGCATCAGCAGAGTGAACTGCTGGCGCTTCTCCTTCAGGCGCGCCGCAAAGACGTTGTTGCCTTGGGAGTCGGTCTGCATGTCATCGAGCTCGGCACGATACGCTTTGTTCAAGTCTTCAAAATATTGGGAAAGGTTCACTGCAGGACTTTGTTCATGTATGTTTTCCAGATTTCTTCTGCAGTTTCAAGAGGGTTATCCAGCAGGCTTCGCCGGCGATTTTCATCAAAGGCCTGGCGCCGCGTTGCATCGGACAAGAGATCGTAGGCCTCCTGAATTTCACGAAATTTGACAGCCGCGTCCGGCGACGGATTTTTGTCCGGATGCAACGCCGAAGCCTTCTTGCGGTAGGCATTTTTTATATCGATTGCCGATGCATCGGCTTCGATACCAAGTAAAGCGTAATAGTCCTTCATGCGTTCTTCGAGTGATACCGAGTTGACGGGGTTGGCGTTTTGGCTATGCCAACTTCAGGACCAACTTGGAGAAAGGGGTGCGGAAGCTTACACTAATTGCCCGGCGAAGTCGATTTGTGGTTCAAATGAAGTCAATTCGATGTGTTTACTACATCGAACGATGCATTCGCCAACCAAACTGGGAAATTGCCGGCATCTTGCCCGAATTTGAAGAAATCGGATCACCTGCAAAGCAAGAGAGTAAACTGGGCCTTATATTTCCGTCGCAACCTGCGATTCGACACATTTGTGAGTGCCCCCATGCCTGAAACATCCATTCCCCTTTTTTCCGATTTGAGCCTGAGCGAACCGCTGCTACGCGTGGTCAAAGAGCTTGGCTATGAATCACCGTCGCCGATTCAAGCGGCCACCATTCCCATCTTGCTGGCCAATCGCGACCTGCTTGGCCAGGCGCAAACCGGCACCGGCAAGACGGCAGCCTTTGCGTTTCCGATTCTTTCCCGTATCGATATCAAGCAAAGCGCACCGCAAGCCCTGGTATTGACGCCGACGCGCGAGCTGGCCATCCAGGTGGCGGAAGCGTTCCAGCGCTATGCCTCGTATATCCCCGGCTTTCACGTGCTGCCGATTTATGGCGGCCAAAGTTACGGTTCGCAGTTAAGTGCCTTGCGTCGCGGCGTTCATGTGATAGTCGGCACACCCGGACGCGTGATTGATCACCTGGAAAAAAACTCGCTCGATCTGTCCAAGGTCAAGATGCTGGTACTCGACGAGGCCGATGAAATGCTGCGCATGGGTTTTATCGACGACGTGGAAACCATTCTGCAAAAGACGCCTGCGTCGCGCCAGACGGCCTTGTTTTCCGCGACCATGCCGCCTTCGATCAAGCGTATCGCCCAAACCTATCTGCGCGACCCTGCGGAGGTCACGATCGCATCAAAAACCGGCACAGCCGATAATATTCGCCAGCGCTATTGGTTGGTCAGCGGTATGCATAAGCTGGACGCGCTCACGCGCATCCTGGAGGCCGAACCCTTCGACGGCATGATCATTTTTTCGCGCACGAAATTGGGCACGGAAGAGTTGGCGGGCAAATTGCAGGCGCGTGGATTCTCTGTTGCGGCGATCAACGGTGATATTGTGCAGCAACAGCGCGAACGGACGATCCAGCAGTTAAAGGACGGCAAGATCGATATTTTGGTCGCCACTGATGTGGCGGCACGTGGCCTGGACGTCGAACGCATCAGCCACGTGATCAACTACGATGTGCCGCACGATCCGGAAAGTTATACCCATCGCATAGGCCGCACCGGCCGTGCTGGGCGCAGCGGCGAGGCAATCCTGTTCATCACACCGCGGGAAAGGAATTTGCTCAAGGCAATCGAACGCGCTACGCGCCAACCGATATCGATGCTGGAATTACCCAGCGTTCAAGTCGTCAACGATGTGCGGATTGCCCGATTCAAAACGCAGATCAGCGATGTACTCGATGCCGGTGGGCTCGATGAATTCCGTTCGCTGATTGAAGATTTCGAGCGTGAGAGCAATATCCCGGCCATTGAAATCGCTGCGGCACTTGCCAAGATGGCGCATGGTGACGCGCCGTTATTGCTGGACAAGAAAAAACGTGAGCCCCACATTGAACCCTCCGCGATTGAAAATAATCCCGCGCGTTCAACCCGGCCCGAACGCCCGCTGCGCACCGAACAGGCGGCTCGGCCCGAACGTGGCGCGCCTGTCGAACGCACTGAACGTCCGGAGCGTGCCGATCGGTTTGAACGCAAGGACACCGCCATGCGCCCGCCAGTTCGGGACAAGGAACGCGGCGCTCGGCCGGATGACGTCGGCATGCGCAGTTTTCGCGTTGAAGTGGGCCATGCACACGGCGTCAAACCGGGCAATATCGTCGGCGCGATTGCCAACGAAGCGGGCCTCGACTCCAAATATATCGGTCGAATACAGATTTTCGATGACTACAGCACGCTGAATTTGCCGGACAGCATGCCAAAGGAGTTACTCGAACAATTGAAAACAGTATGGGTGGCCGGGCAACAATTGCGCATTAGCTATGCCGATGCGAGCCCCTCGACCGATGAGAAATTCTCCGGCAAGAAGGTGCCGCTGTCAGCACCCAATAAAGGCGCCGAGCGACGCGTGGGAGAAAAGAAATTGGCCGGCAAGGAGCCGTTCAAAAGCAAAAGCGATTTCGTCAATCGCACAACCGAGACCGCGAAGCCCAAGACCAAACCCAAGCCGCACCGCAAGGGGCCGACTCCTCGCGGATGAGCAAGCGGATTGTGAAACAGGCAAAAGAACAGGAATGCACATCGCATCTCACCGATGCGGGCAATAGCGTTGCACATAAGCCTGATGAGACGGCAATTGCTTGACGTTCCTGTCGACCGTCGCACGGATATTATTGAGAAACCCCGACAACTCCGCGTCGCCCATCAAGTCAGCCGTTTGATGATGCTGCCGCGGCATGATCCCTTGTCCCAGCATCACCTGAATCCACGAATTCTCGGCGAACAATTCATTGGGCACGCGAAACACGCGGCCGGTGTCGCGGAATAAATCGATGCGGTGTTGCAGCGACGCCGGGATGTCCATGCTGCTACAGTCGCGCCAGAAGGCCGTGTCGCGCCGGTTCGTCACATGATAGTGGAGAACGATGAAATCGCGAATATGCGCCATCTCATGATCGACTTGCTTATTGTATTCATCGACGTCGGATTGGCAGATACCGTTGGTCGGAAACATTTGCATCAGGCGCAGAATATTGCGTTGAATCAGATAAATACTGGTTGATTCGATCGGCTCCAGGAAACCGCTGGAAAGACCCAAGGCAATACAGTTGCCGCTCCAGGTCTTTTCCCGCTGACCGGGGGTGAATTTGATCAGACGCGGCTGCATCAGCGGCGCCCCTTCCAGGTTACCCATCAAAGTCTTCCTGGCCTGCTCTTCATCGATGTAACGGCTCGAATAGACCAGGCCATTGCCGACCCGGTGTTGCAAGGCAATACGCCACTGCCAGCCGGCTTCGTGCGCGATGGCGCGCGTATAGGGTAGTGCATCACGCACCGATTCAGTCTGCACCGCAAAGGCGCTATCGCAAAATAGCCAGTTCGACCAATCCTTGTATTTCACCTTCATCGCCTCACCCAACAGCAAGGAGCGAAAGCCGGTGCAATCGATAAACAGATCGCCTTCCAGATTGACACCCGAGTCCAGCCTGAGCGACGTGATATCGCCGGACAGCGCGTCGGTCTCCACCCTGGCGATCTTGCCCTCGACGCGCTTGACCCCGAAGAATTCACTCATCTTGCGCAGGTATTGGGCATACAGGCCGGCATCGAGGTGATACGCGTAATTCAAGCCATTATTGGGCAAATGCGCAAAGCGCCCGGCCTGCGCCGCCTTCACTTCCAGGCAATACTCGCTGAAGTCGGCGGCGACGTTGCGCTCCACGCCCTTGTGCCAGAAATGCTGGAAGCCGGCCGTCCAATGATCGGTGCCGGTGTGCCCAAAGGAATGGAAATAATGCTCGTTGACGTTGCGCCAGTTCTCGAAGCTGATACCGAGTTTGAAGGTCGCCTGGGTCGCGGCCATGAACTCCGCTTCGTTGATTTCCAGCAAATTGTGGAACGCGACAATGGCCGGGATGGTCGCCTCGCCCACCCCGATCGTCATGATTTCATCGGACTCGACCAGGGTAATGTCCAGGATCTTGCCCAGGATCTTGGATAGGGCAGCGGCCACATTCCAGCCGGCCGTGCCACCGCCTGCGATGACGACACGGCGAATGGGCTTGCGCTGCGCTTCTGTGCGGGTGTTCTGCTGCATGGTCAATCTCCAATTACCGTTTTACTTATCGTTTTACTTATCGTTTTACTTACTGCTTCAGCCTGCGCTTCAATTGACGCTTCGGCTACCGCTTCATCTTGTTGAGCAAGCTGGCCCGCAACACGCGGGCCGCGTCGCTGTCGAACGGCGCCAGTATCCCGCGTGCATTGGGCGGGATGTGCCGGGTTTCTTCGCCGTCGCTTTCAAACACGTAATGCCGGAACAATTCCTGCCAGGCCCGCCGCTGCGCAGGCGGCAGCTCGCGCATGGTCAGCTGTGCATGCATAAGCGTATTCAATGGGGTGTCCATGTAGCCGGGCGACTGGCGCCACCAGTAATTGACCAGGACGTTGAAACGGTCGAGCGCCTCGACATGGTGCCACCACATGCTGGGAAGAAACAGTGCGTCCCCGGTCTCCAGTTCAGCCACGCGGGCATGCGCCATGGCCGTGGCGAACTTTGGAAATTTGTCCAGATCGGGGTGGGCGAAATCGACCAGGCTGATGGCCTGCCCGGCCGGCGTAAATTCCAGCGGGCCGATATACAGGTTGCCGAGTTGCTCCGGCGGGAACAGGGTAAAGCGGCGCCGGCCGGCGGCCACGCAGGCCAGATTGTCGGGCAGGTCGAAGTGGGCCGGGATGCGCGTGCGGTTGCCCATCCAGATATTGACCAAGGGGTCGCGCACACCGGGCAGGTCGAGATCGTTTTCGGCGCGAAAGCCCGGCAGATAGTTGTCGATCGCGGACGAGCCGACATAGATGGCCGGTGGCTTGTCGTCATGACCATGGTCGCGCAGCGCGTCGAGCACCACGTCGAGTTTGACGCGCGACGAGGTGTAGTTGAAACCGGACAAGTCGTCGTTATAGAAGAAGCGCCCTGCTATGTCGGGCGGGCCGTGCATGACCGTGACGGTGGCATCCTGATAAAAGCGGCGCAGATAGGCATCGGCTGCCTGTTGCGACGTCAAGGCGGCGCGCACCATCGGCCAGCTTGCCACCAGGCCCCTGAGGATGAGGGGCTCGGTTGCCGTGAGAATGTCTGCGCTTAATTGCTGCGATCCGGTGCAGTCAAGTTCGCGCACCGGATGGTTGGCAAAGCTAACGGCGCGCGGCATGGAGGCGGTTCTTTCTTTCGATCAAGGCGCGGAAATTGGCCATCGAGGCGAGCACCATATACATCGCTTGCAGGTAACCGGCACGGTGCAGCGCGCCGAGCGCACTGCCGTCGAGTGCATTGAGGCTGTGTTCCTTGATGGTATAAAAACCTTCCAGCCGGTTCTTGGAACCGTCATTGAGTTCGATGTCGAAGACAAACGGTTCGAGCAAGTCATGCTCGAGCAGCATGGCAATGAATGCCGGCATGCCGTGCAGCCCCTGATGGATTGCAAGCAGGATGGAATTCATGCGCTCGAGAAACGGCGTCGGGCCGCCATATTCGAGAAACACGGCTTCGCCTTCGCCCGGTGTGGTGCTGATGCGCGGGCTGTCGATGTGGACGTGCACGGTCAACTCGTCGTCGGCCACGCCGATCAGGAAGGGCTGGCGCTGCAGCACCAGCGGGATATAGGTGGCGTCCCAGCCGTTGGGACCGAGGAACAGGTTCTCGCCCGGAGCAAGGCCGAACAGGGCCAGCGCATCGAAGCCCATGCCGTCCTGGGTCTTGCGAAACACGATCGGGTAGTGCGCCTGAATTTGCACAAATTCGGCAGGAAACGTTGCTGCCAGACTCACATCGTCGCCGTATTGCGCGCCGCGTTGGGTAATGATGCGTAGATCCTTGTGATCGACGTTGTTGAGCAATAGTGCCTGGGGCATAGTGATTTACCGTGGGTTCGATTTTAAAACAGACTTTTCATTGCGTTGCGCGGCCCTGGGCTGGCCTAGCCTGCCTGCCTTGGCAAGGATTTTATTGTTCATTCTTTGAGCTTACCAGCTATATCGCTTTTGCTCGCACAGCAATGTCGCCGACAAGCGCCCTATTGCGCATTGCACAAACGGCACTGGAGAGACGACACAGGCCGTTGGGAGCAAATTGTCCCAACGGCCTGCATTTTTGCCAGTCACAGCTCACGCTGTGCTGGTTGTTGCTGCTTGATGTTGTGCTGATCAGAACTTGTAGCGGGCACCCACCAGGTAACGCGCGCCGGTCTGGGTCACGCTTTCCACTTCGAGGTCAGTACGGCCGACCTGTTTTTGAATCGCATTGGTCAGATTGACGACGTCGAACTGGAAGCTCAGGTTTTTGTTGAGCGCATAATTGATACTCGCGTCAACTTGACCGTAGGCATCGGTGTAGGTCGGTCCATTACTGCCGCCCGGCTGGGTCGTGGAAGCGAGGAACTTGTCGCGCCAGTTGTAGGCCACCCGAACCGACCAGTTGTTGTCTTCGTAAATACCAACCAGATTGGCCGAATCGCTCAATCCCACGATGGCGAATTGGGTGGACACGTCGAGGTTGTTGTTGTTGTACTTCAGCGGCGAATGCACATAGGTGTAGTTTGCCTGGACGCCGAAGCCGCTGTTGCCGAACATATGCTGGACGTTGAACTCCAAACCATTGAGGTTGGCAGTTTGTTCGTTGACATAGGTGTCGGTCTTGAACATCAACAGCGGATCGGCGGGCAGTCCGGCAATGGTGCCCGGTACGACACCGGCGTTGTTGGCCGGACCCGTTGCCGTCACGCCTGGCTGGCCGTTGAAGTTGGTGAGGATGTAGTTGCGGATGCAGTTGGTGTCTGCCACGCCGCAGCCATGCGCCAGTGCGGAATTGTAGTACGCGCCGCCGACGGGGGTATGCAGGTTGTATAGCGGCTGGCTGATGACGGCCTGCCCTGCATAGTTGTCGAGCAGTTTGCGGAAGAAGCCGACCGACAACAGGCTTTGCTTGTCGTAGTACCACTCCAGCGACAGATCGAGGTTCTTCGATGTCACGGGAACGAGCGCCGGATTGCCCACGCTGGCGGTGCCGTTGTAGGTGCTCGCTGTGGCACCGAGCGAGAGGCTGCCCTGCATCTGATCGTAACGCGCACGTCCGATGGTTTCGCCTGCGCTGGCGCGCAATTTCAGGTCGCTACGCGGTTCCAGGACCAGGTTGATGTCGGGCAGGACCTTGGTATAGGACGCGTCCGTCGACGAGTAGTTTTGCCCACCCAGGGTGAGGGGCAGTTCGTTCTGCGATACCCAGGTAACGCCGGTGGCCGGTTGGGCCAGGGCAGTGGCGGTGACGCTGGTGTGTTCAAAGCGCACGCCGATGCTGGAGTGGAACGGGATGGTCGTGTCCCAATCGGTGCTGTAGGAGGCGTAGGCCGAACTGGTGTTTTCCTTGATCTGGCTGTCCGATGTCGGGGTGTTGCTCGGCAAGTAGCCGCCGCCGGCACTGAGGTTGCCCGTTGCCGCCATGACGCTGGCTGTCTGCGCACGCAAAGCGCCGAAGTTCGGTACGTACAGGTAGCCAAACAGGTTGGGGCTATTGTGGCCGGGGATGTTGGAGAAGTAACTCGGCAGGTTGTAGGCCGTGTACAGGCTGGCCGGGAACGAGCCGGCCGGCAAGGTGCAGTTGCCCCAGCAGTTGTTGTTCTGCACTTGCGAGAAGGTGTTGTGGTTGGTGTTGTCGCTTTGCCCGACGCCGAAATTCAAGTTCGACGAGTCGGTGACGCGCCATTTGCCGGAGGCCTGGATTTGATCAACCGTGGCTTTTTGCCAGGCATTCTGGAACCATGATCCGGTGGCCTGGATCGGTGCGGCGGCCAGGTTGACGGGCATGGACAGGATGGGCAGCGTTTGCGAGAAGTCTACGGTTGATGTCGTGCGGCTGAAGCTGGCGTTGGACATGTCGTTGCCGCTACCCCACGGGCTGTCTTTACCGGACTCGGCGGTGGAGTGGTGCGCATCAAGGGTGAGTTTGAGCTTGGGCGAATATTTCCATACGGCGTTAAAGCCGATGGATTCGTTCTTTGTCTTGGTTGCATAGTCGCCGTCGGCCGACGAGACGTCTTGCGGGGTGGTGTAGTTTTCTGTGTATTTCAGGGGCGATACGACGCTGCCGCTGGGCCACGTGCTCACCGAGGTCGGCGAGGCGCTGAACCAGGCGCTTACTTCGCTATGCAGGGTATGGATTTTGTGTTCGGCATAGGTGAAGTCGAGTGTGGTCAGCAATTCGTTGTTCGGCTTGAATTGGAACACTAACTGGTCGTTCAGGCGTGTGCTTTCGATGCTGTTGACGCCGTAGGCGTAGTCTTGCGGGATGACGTAGATGGATCCCGGGGTCGGGCCATTGGTGGTGGTGCCCAAGGCATGACCGTCGGTAAGGCTGGTGGCGTTGGTGCCGGGGAACGGTCCCTGGAAGCCGCTGGTGGCGCCGGCCGAGTTGAAGCCCGATGCGCGCTTCTGGTAGCTCAGGCTGAGGGCGACGCCGAATCTGCCGTCGTCGCTGGTGTTGCTGTAGATGCCCGATACTTCAGGGGTCAATTTGCTAAATTGCATCTGCGATGGCAGATCCTGGCCGGATTTGTCGTCGATGCCTTTGATGCCGAAGGCCGAATGAAATCCCGGGTTGTCGAATGGGCGCGCGGTGATGACGTTGATGGTGGCGCCGATGCCGCCTGCCGAGTCTTCGACGCGGCCGGTCTTGTACACTTGCAGTTGGGATATCGCGTCCGGCGACAGGTTCGAAAAGTCGAACGAGCGGCCGCCTCGGTCACCCAGGTTGGTGGTCGGCATTTGACGGCCGTTCAATAACACCATGTTGTAGTCGGGACCGAGTCCGCGCACGGTGACTGTCTGCCCTTCGCCATTGGCGCGGTCAATCGAGACGCCGCTGATGCGCTGCAGCGATTCGGCCAGGTTGGTGTCGGGGAATTTGCCCATGTCTTCGGCTACGATGCCGTCGACGATGCCGTCCGAATCGCGCTTCATGTTGAGGGTCGACTGCATCCCGGCACGGATGCCGGTCACGACGATCGATTGTACGTTGTTTGCCGCCGCGTCAGCCGGCTTGGCGGCTTCCTGTGCCCCAGCCTGCCCCGCTAGCGCCGCGCAGGCGCTGGCAACGGCCAAACTGATTAATTTCTTGCTGGTTCTTGGATAGAACTGGTTATCTTTAGTTTGATGCAACATTGTCTCCCTCTTTTCTCATTTGGTTACTGGGTCTTGCTTACACTTGCCTCACTCAATGCGTTTGTATCCGGTTGCTGGAAATTTCTTTGACGCCTATTCGAAAACCACGGTATTTCGAACCGCAAAGTGCGACTCTTTCAATCGGTCCTATCCCCACCCCAAGCGATTTGCTGTTGCCGAAAATGGGCTCGCCCCGCACATTGCTTCCCAGGGGGAAAGCTTTCCAAATATTAATGGAAACGTTTCCACTGAATGCATTCATGATACTAGCGATCAATCCAACCTACTGTCAAATCAAATTTCGCGAAGCTTGGGCAGTTTTTTTGTCGTCGACTGTTTTGTGGCTAATTAACGTCACATGAAGGCGCTTTGCGAAGACAAGGCGGCGCTGGAAGTCGTGCCGGCGTAGCGCATGGCCAAAACTTTGCCCGTACGCGTGTCTGAGAATACAGTTTGAGAATGCTATCGAAAAAGCCACGCCGGACAAATTTACCGGCAACCAGAATTGTGAACGCAGTTTTCCCCAAAAGCGTGGCCTGGCTCACGACTGCGCTGAAGGTATGTGCATTGGGCCGATCGCAGCGAGCGGCACCTGGCAAAAAGTCGCATCCAAAAAATACTTCGTAATTAGTGGCAGGAAAACCCACTGGCATAATGGATGCCGCACCGAAGCGACAGCCAGCAATTGCGTGGCACTGATTTTGCACCGATTGCCATGCGGTGGGCGCACTATGCTATTCCGATGCCTTGGATCGCATCGATTTGATTTGACTCCGACGACTTTTTGTTTCCAGCCTCTTTTTCTTCGCCCCAAGTGTCGGCTTCGTAGCCCTGCGTGTGCGCGGCGACACGGCAATGCTTGCCACCAAGTCGTGCAAACGCTGCAGCGCGTCTACCTTGTTCCTTTCCTGACTTCGATGCTCCTGCGCCTTGATGACCACCATGCCATCTTTTGTGATGCGTTGATCGGCCAGGCTGAGCAAACGTTCTTTCAGGAGCAGGGGAAGAGACGACGCACCAATATCGAAGCGCAAGTGAATTGCGCTGGACACTTTATTGACGTTTTGCCCGCCGGCGCCTTGAGCACGGATTGCGGTAAATTCAATTTCATTGTCAGGTATGACGGGGATGTGTTTAATATCAATCCTCTCAGCCGCTAACGCACACCTCTGTTGATAACGAAGCCAATAAAATTCGAGAGGTACTGCGGGGGCACAGCCGGCATGTTACCCGGAGATTGATTCTGCGGGCTAGACAGTGGAACCGGCGAAAGCCACTTGGCGTCATGGTTCAGCCAGCATACGCTGGCGCTCGGCACGCTTCATCGTCGCATATTGATCCCAGCTAATTTCATGCAACTGTCTGGCGTATTGCTCGGTCGCAGCAAACCACGAACGCAGCCTCATGTCGAACTGCGCGTCTTTGGACGCCGCCACCGAGCCCATATAACTGTCGATTGCGAGGAAATAGCGCATTGCATTGCGCTCAACGACACCACGAACGCCGCCAATATACCCGGCTTCGCCATCGCTGTCCTTTTCTGCGGCCGTGAAGCCAACTTTGCCGCGCCCTACCGTGGCGAGGTAAGCCCGCATTGCAGTCCGTCCAAGCATGCCGGTTGAATAGGAATAGGTTAGGTGTATGAAGGTCTTGCCGCCAGGCAGAGACACGCCCCCAAGGGCTATTCGATAGTCGCTGGTGCCGAGCGGCCCGTGTTGCGCCGCAAGTGCAATTTCAAAAAAATCGGATGTCGCTGCGAGTACGTCAAATTTGAGAACAATACGTTCGGAATCGGCCAGGGCTTGCGGTGTTTTGGAACCAATATTGACTTGCAGAACCGGCTGCTGGTGTTCGAGATTTGAACGACAATATTTCGTATTGAGATGCAAAATCATGACTTCACACCATTGGGCCGGGTCGGTAAGGGAGGCCTTCAGTTGCGAATAGGGAAAATCCATCACGGCATAAATATCGCCCTTTAACTCGTCCTGCCCTTCGATTGAATCGAGCACCAGGGGCTTGTGAAATTGATTGTGTTCCAGTCTTTGTGCAAGCGATGCATACTTCGATCGCAAAATCTGTTCATCGTCAGGCGATGAGGGCGCCGCATTGGCGGCGAGCGCGATCCATAGCAGTAACGAACCTGCCGATCGCAATATGATGTTGTACCGTATCGAAGAGTGCACGTATTTCCTTATTTCCGTATTCTCAATGCATTGCCGATCGCGACAGGAATTCTTGCAATCGCTTTGTGCGAATATCGCATTTATCGCAACTGCCACAATAACCGAAAGACTGGTGTGCAAACCGGCACCCACTGTTTTATTGCAACCTGCTCGTTCAATGGTACCCAAGTTCTCCAGGTTGCACATTACGAACTGGGCATCGATCGGATGCACGTTGTTGCCCCATGTTCATTTCATGGCGTACCGCGCCGAGCATTAGTCCTATTGACTGGCCGGTTTTTCGGGTCTGGCCGCCGGATAATGCATGGGCGGCCATACCGGTCTCGACAATTGTGCTCGCATACAACTCAAAATGTAGTAACGGGCGATTACCCACAACCTGCCGGCCAGGCGAACAATGGAAGCCCCCACGCAATAAATCCATTCCAAGGAGACAGTCATGGCTGCAAAGCAAATATTGATGCTGGTTGGCGATTTTGGCGAAGACTATGAAATCATGGTGCCGTTTCAGGCACTGCTTGCAGTAGGGCATCAAGTGCATGCCGTTTGCCCGGACAAGAAGGCCGGCGACTATATTTCCACGGCTATCCACGATTTCGAAGGACAGCAAACCTATACGGAAAAGCCTGGCCACCGTTTTACGCTGACGCACACTTTCGCAGATGTCAAAGCATCGAGCTACGACGCGTTATTGTTGCCGGGCGGACGCGCACCGGAATATCTGCGCCTGAATCCGGCGGTATTGGATTTGGTGAAACACTTTAGCCAGGCCAAGAAGCCCATTGCAGCAATCTGCCACGGGGCACAAATCCTGGCGGCGGCGAAGGTATTGGAGGGGCTGCGCTGCTCAGCCTACCCTGCCTGCCGGCCCGAAGTCGAACTGGCGGGAGGCCATTTTGCCGATATTGCCGTGACTGATGCAGTAACCGATGGCAACCTTGTGAGCGCGCCGGCATGGCCGGCACATCCAGCGTGGATTGCACAATTTCTCGCCTTGTTGGGCACTAAAATTGTGCTATAAATACAACTGAGCAAGCAGGTGCGCGGTCGCCGACTGCGCACCTGACAGAACCACTCAGGGGCAAGAATGTGTGAGATTTTCGTCAAAGCCGACCCGGCACTATATGCATCGCGCGCCCGCTCCATCCGCCTGCACGGCGCAGTCACTTCGATACGTCTGGAGAACCTGTATTGGGACGTTTTGCAAGAAATCGCTACGCGCGATGGCATGAGTGCCAATCAACTGATTACCAAACTGTATGATGAATTGGTCGAATATCGCGGCGCGATCGACAACTTCACTTCTTTCCTGCGGGTTTGCTGCCTGCGCTATCTTTCGCTGATTGCCGATGGCAGCATATCCGGAGACAAGCGCTTGCCGCTTGCAGGTATCTTTCCATCGACCAAGACATCGGTACACCTGACGAGTAAAAGCCCGATCATTTAAGCCTGGCCAATCGGCGTCTCCGCCTCGCATGGCAGGTTGTCAATTCGCTTTGGCGCAACACCAGTTATTGTTTCGAGCCGAAAAACGCCGGGCAGGTACTGGGCAAGGTCTCACTCGCAATGCCTTCACAGGAATTGGTGAAGGTCAAATCGCCATGCTGGTCGGTCTTGATGGTCCAGATACTGTCGTAGTCGGTATAACTCCACGCCGGCAACAGCTTCGCTTTTTCTTTGTCGCCATAGATGGTCTCGAGCAAATAACTGACCGCTTTTACAATATGGTCGTGCTCCCACGCAACCAGGACGCTTGAATGGTCGAATTCCTTGCTGGAGTAAGGCGAATTTTGTGTGAACAACGCCGCCGCCAAGGTCGGCGCATCGTTCCATTGAAATTGTGCTAGCTCCAGTCTTTTGCCATGTTCGATGGCGAATGGTGCAATCGTGAGTGCCGGCCTGACATAGGAACACTGGGTGTTGCAGCCAATGATGTCGTTCGGGTTGGTCGTGTAGACGGTATCTGGCAGGCCGCCTATTTTCTTGCGCAATATTTCAGTCGCGCCGATTGCGCGCCATTCGCCCTGGCAGACAAAATTGCCGTTCTCGAATGATCCGGTCGGGTGGGCTTCCACGTGGCGGATGAAATGAATGGTTTGCCCGGCATTGAGCATGAATTTTCCGTCTTTGGGGGTTTTGACATGGATGGTCACCGGGTTTTGCGGGCATTGCGCGCCATCAGCTATGTGGAGCGCCGGATAACTCTTTTCCGGCCTGAGACCATCGTCATAAACTGCCACGCCGGATTTGCCTTGTTCGAGCGACCAGACGGCGTATTGATGCGAATTGCCCGGCGCAAGGCTTGGCGGCGGATTCGACGACCCGTCCAGCGCTTGCAGCGTGCTGTTGATCACGGCTGCCGGCATGGCAATGATGTAGATGCCGCCGGGCTGATTGGCAACGATCTGGTTGAGGATATAGGCGGGCGAATTGTAGACCGATGCGTCACCATGATTGACCAGCACATGCACGATGCCGAGATTGTTGAGCACGGCGAATGGTTCGATGCTTTCGGTCACCCGCATGTCGGAAGCCATCCCATCCGAAGGATCGAAGGCGTAAATCTGCCTGATCGCGCCGCTCTTACCCGCTGTCAGCGTATTGAGAAGTTGGCCGAACAGGTGGGCGTGATTGAAGCCTTCAATCGCGAGATTGTTGTTTGGGCCGAGATCGCCTTCGAAACTTTGGACAAATATGAAGTTCCAGGAATTGCCGTCAAGCGGGGGCGTGGTTGCTGCCGGAGATATCATCGGCATAGCCGCTAGGCAGAAGACGAAAACTGCGGCAGAGAGGCGCTTCAGGGATGCAAGGATTTTCATGGCTTACTCGACAAACTCGAAGCTGGGGCCCGCTGTTTGCCCATTTTCCAGCGGTGTCCTCATCAATTCCAGAGCCTTGTACTTCAAGTCGTACATCAATGGAATCGACTTCATCAACAAATCCGGATGGCCGTTACAAGCGTGATGCAGGCTGTCGAGCAGCGACTTGTAAGTGCGGTTGAAGGCATAGGTCTTGTTCCACAATTCCGAACCTTTGGGGTAATTCGCCATCTTCGGATTGGGCTGCATGTTGTATGCCTCTTCCCAGTCTACCGCGACCGGCGGACCGCTCGGCGGCTGTTGCGGAGAATCGGTCGGCACATACTGTCGCTCGTGCCTGATTTCATTGAAGCGGTAATAATGGGCGTATTCAATTTCCTGGCCAAACAGCCGATGGTCGGGATCGACAATGGAGCCGTTCATGCCTTCGCCCTGGCCGACGATCTCATTGATGCCGAGCATGGCGTCGGCGAGGTTGTGCACGGCAACGAGCTTGCCGCCGCCACCGTAGTAATGGTGCGCGGTGACCTGGCGCTCCGCCTTGCCGGTGAAGATGCCACCCTTGGTGGTGCGCTGAAGATAGAGAAGGGCGTGCCGGATGGCGTGGTAGAACTGGCCGATGGTCTTGTAATCGCTGGCTTCGGGTGGGGCCAGCCGCCTGGCCGGCTGCTCGATCTGCAGAAAGACATCGATCGTATCTTTGGAGAATTTTTGCAGCGGCACCAGAAAGGCATCGTCGCTATGCGGCAGATAAGTCGGGTAGCTGGGAACGAAGTCTTGCTTGTTGATGGCCGGATGGCCGCCAACCGCATTGAGGATGTTGGCGGCCTGCAGCATGTGCAGCATTTCTTCCATTACCACGCCTTGTATGGCTTGCACGGCAAAGGTGTTGGTGCCGTCCTTGATCGAGTACAAGGCGCACAGGTAGGTGGGAATGGTTGAATGCTCGATTTCAATCGCAGTCTGCAAATGGCAATGCAATTCCTCGATGGTCTTGATACTGCCGCATTCGGTATCGGGCCGGTCGTCTTCGAACAGCAACTGTTGGCGTTGGCGCGCGGCGTTTTCCTGGAAATGTGAGCTCATGGCAGTCTAGTCCTCCAATTGTTTAAGCACTGCTTCTGCCGCCATGAAGGTCAGCGCCGTCATCGTCAACGTTGGATTGGACGTGCCCAGGGTCGGCATGTTGCCGCAACCGACGAGGTAGAGATTGTCGTGATCCCAGGTACGCTGGTTCCGGTCGACCACGGAATTGTCGGCGCTGCTTCCCATGCGGTGCGTGCCGACGATGTGGCCGGCGCCGCGGAAGGTGTAACCGCGCCCGCGATAGGTAACGTAATCGGGATCGGTGGCGGCGTCGTAGTTGGTGAAATCGGTTATTTTGTTGGCGGCAAAGATCTGGTCCGACACCTTCTTTGCTGCTTCGAAGGATTTCAGTATGTATTCCGACGCATTGTATTGAATCACCGGGCGGTAGTTGTCGAGCTGGTCCTTGAATTTCGGATCAATTGTGACGCGGTTATCCGGCTCCGGTGCCTGTTCGCATTCGAAGTGCAGCAAGGCCTGCCTGGTCACCACATCGTTGACGTGCTTGCGCAATTCCTTGCCGAACATGCCGTCCGAGACAACGGCGGTGGTCACATCCGAACCCGGCGCGAAGGTCGGCCAGGACCAGCCCCAGTTGTCGATGGGAGAAATCCAGGCGGCGAAATCTTTTCTGAATTCGCCGTCGCGAAAGGTCGGGATGTAGGTTGTGCAGCCAGGGCCGCGATACGGGTAGACCTTTTCCGGCAGCAAGCCCCAGGTCAACAGCACGAGATGGTCCATCAGATTGCGCCCGACCTGGTCGCTAGAATTGGCCGCGTTCGAGGCCAGCAGTATCTTGGCGTTTTCAATCGCGCTGGCGGCCAGCACATAGATCTTGCCGGTGGCCACGTCGGTTGTGTATTCGGTGGAACCTGGTTCTTTGTAAACTTTGTAGACGATGCCGCTGACTGATTTTGTCTTGTCATCGATCAGCAAGGTCGAGGCGACCGACTGGGTGAGGATATCGAGCTTGCTTGGGTCGGATTTTTTCAGCGTCTTCAAGGCATTGTATTTCGCCTGCACCGGGCAGATCGGCACGCAGCTGGCATTGCCTTCGCAACGGTCGCCGGTGTAAGGGCTCCAGATCGATGCTACGACCTGATAGGTCTTGCCGGTTTCCGTCAACTCGAGTTGTTTCCTGACCGGGTCCCATTTCACACCGGAATAGCGGTAACGCAAATTGGGGGTCGAGTTGCGGCCTTGCGGCATGCTCACGCATGTGACAGTGTATTGCTTGCCGTATAGTTCGACAGGCAGGTCTTGCGTATGCTTCATCCACACGCGGTCCTGGTAGCTTTGCGGAATTTTCTCCATCGGGAAGACATAGCCGGGGCCGTAGTTTTGCTGCCCCATGTCGGGCCCAACCTGGGCACTGACGTCGCCGGCCACGCCGATTTCGTTTTCCGCCATTTCATAGTAGGGCTTCAGGTCGTCGTAGCTGATGGGCCAGTCCACGCCCTGCCCGTACAGCGTTTTCATCCTGAAGTCGTTCGGTAGCATGCGCGGCACGTTGCCCAGCCAGTGCAACGTCGTACCACCCGGACCGCGCAGGCAGTCGCTGGCAAACGGCAGCGGACCCATTTGAACCAGATACCCCTGGTCATATGGCGTTTTCTGCTGGATCTGCAGCACGTCTATCGATTGCGCATCGGTAATATCCGGATAAGGCGTATTGGTAGCCTTGATCGTGCTGGCGTAAAAGGTTTGCAGATAATCCTGGTAATTCCTATAGGCGCGCTCGCCGTCCATTGCAATGCCGGCCTGCAAGCCGGCTTCGAGGATCAGGACTGTCTTGCCCGCCTGAGTCAGCGTTTTTGCCATCACGGCGCCCGCGATGCCGGTGCCGACTATCACTACATCGTAGTCTCGATTTGTCATGATTCTTGCCTGCTTGAGCGGAGCGATTATTCAGCCTTGGCGAAACTGCCGGCAATACCAATCGGCGTCTCGGCCCAGGAACCATAGCCGGGCTGCTTTGCTCCGGGCGGATGTGTTTCGGCGGCTGTCCACATCAACCCCTGGACGTAGGACTCGCCATTGATCTGAGTGCTTGTGATGGTGCCGGGGTCGTCGGTCTGCGTGTACCACTCGCCGGTGTACCACATGAGGATGATGTTCTTGGCAATGCTGTTATAGCAGGAATCGGGAATCAGGCGGGCGCGGATTTGCGCGACGGTGGCGTTCTCGTCCCCTGCGGTTTCATGCAGGATGGCGTCGACTTCCGCGAAGAAATACGCGACGTCGGACGCATCGTTATTCTCGATTACAGTCTGAAAATAAGTATCGACCATGCCGGTACCGGAAAGCTCAATTTCTTCGAAGCCGGTGAGCCAGGCGGAGATGGTCAAAAACGCGTCAAGCTGTGAATTGGTCTGAGTCATTTTTCGATCTCATGCAGGGTTAAGCCGGAAATTGACGCGCGAGTATGCCGAAGTGAAAGCACAATTTCGCCCGTACGTTTCACATCAAGCTCCATGCGATTTTTGCACCCGGGAAGGTGTCACGGCCATTGGGACCTCCAAGGTTAAGCCGTAAAGGTCAGTTGCGGCCACACTCGACAAATATTCCTTCAGACCTAGTAACTTTCCGGTTGTCGAAAATTGGGGGCCAACGCTAAGCAACTTCCACGGAATTCCTTTGTGCCAGGGCTCCTACCAACGACGAGCGTCGCCGCCATCGCGCGACAATATCTTGTATCGTTTCATGTTGTGCCCCATGACCTTGACTTGAGGAATGGCCTCCCAGCTATTGGGGGGCCGTTCCACAATATTTGGATTACTTGCCAGCCTGCGGCATGATTCCCAGCAGCCAGGAGAAATCCAGTGAATTCCACTGGCCTGGCGTCGGGGCGGGCATGACCGGAAAGCCGGTTGTCGGAAAGCCGGGGAAAGCGCTGCCGTTCGGATTGGCTTGGGCTGGTCGCACGCCGGCATTCAGCGTGGCGTTGGCGTGGCAGGTAATGCAGGACGATTGCTGCGGCAGCACGCCGGCATTGAATTCAGTGAACGAGTTGCCGAGCGGGACGGGCTTGGTAGTGCTTGCGTTGGCATATTCTGTTTGCGCACCGATCAGACGATAGTTCAAGAATACCGGATTGACGCCGGCGTCAGTCAGCAGTTTCCTGGCCGAATCGGTCAGTTTGCTGGTAGCGGTCGTCGGTGTATTGTCGGTGCTTGGGTTATTCACCACGGCAGGGTTCGAGCCCCATGGGTCATTGCAATCGGAGTACAGGTTGCTCTTGCAGCGATTGGGGTTGGATTGCGCGTATTGCGGTTCGAAGGTTGCCCACACCCAATTCGGATACAGCTTCGACGAAATATGCACCCCGGCGAGTGCGTAACAGACACCTTCGATTTCTTCTACATAGATATCCTTCGGTTTGTTCTTGCAACTGAATGCCGGCTGACCTTCAATCGCTGCCAGCGAGGTGACGGGCAGCCAGTCGATCTTGAGTTCCACCGCGTCGGTCGGGAACTGGATCGCTGCTTTGGTATTGATATAAGCGGCCTGCCCGTTGTGCGTACGCAGGTTCGGGTTGGGCGTGCCGGCGGGTGCATTGATGTAATTCAGTTCAGCCTGATTGACGTACACTTCCTCGCAGAACTGCGGCGAACCGGCGAGGTTGGCCGGTGCGAATGGCCCCGTCGTCGTCATCGGGTTGCAATCGTTGCCGAGGCGATTGACCGGATCGCCATGCGCGGTGAGCTTGCGCTTTGCCGGAACCGCAAGCGGCGTGGTCAACATAAGCTTGGCTTTTTCCAGCACGCTGCCGTGCAGCGTGTGGCCGCGATTGCCGCCTTCGGCGCAACCCTTGGTCGTTGGATCGAAGAGGCAGGTTTGTTCGGTCCATGTTTCCCATGCCAGCTTGCCGTTGGAATCGGTGCAATTGATGGCAGTAAAAATTTGCCAGGCGGTCTGTTCCGGCGAGGCTGCAGGTGCGGTCGGCAAGCTACAGGCGGCCTTGTCTGCCGCAAACGCCGCATGGCTGGAACAAAGCAATGCCGCTACCAGCAGCAACGCGCGCGATGGCGCCAACCGCGCTATCGAATGACTGAGGCTTATCATGGTGTCCCCTTCAAAATGAAACAAAATAGAATGGATTTATCTCGATCCGACGTTGAGTCATGCAGTGATCGAAGCCTACGGCCTCACAGATGCGGTCTCAAGGCGGTTCGTGCCTGCCGATTCTTGCCGGCAATCGATAATCACATGGCTATTTTGTCAATTCAACCTGTTAAAACTAGCAGGAGACATGGAAGGATTAGCGGGCTAACGAGAACGTGCGGAGAATGGTTGCGCTCGGCGCTTTTCCCTTGCGCGGCTTGTTCGGACCGGATGCGCAGGCAAGCCATGGGTTTGCTCAGGCCGTCCAATCCCTGATGGGCGATAACGATGGTCGGCACCAAGAGGTGTTGATTACCGAAAGTATTTATGCGATTGTTCTGAGTTGTCAATAACTACTGTTCAGCGCAAACCCCATGACACAAGATCAAAAGAAGAAGGTTCGTAATACGCTCATCACGGCGGCGCTATTTGTGCTGCTCCTCGCGCCACCGCATGCAGGGTTCATGATCATTTTTTTTGGACTGCCGCTGGCGATATGGATTCCTGTCACCCTGACAAAAGCATTCTCCAGGCCGGAGTCAAAGGCTATCCAGTTCACCCGCGTTGCGATCTGGGTAGTAGCAGTTTGCCTTGTTGGGGTAATTCACTACGCTCGGCATGTAATAGTGAGAAATGACGCCAACCAAATCGTTGCTGGGATCAAGGCCTATCGAACGAAAAATGGTCATTACCCCGAAACACTGAGCGAAATAGGCATTAGCAACGAAGAATTGAAAAACCGCCTGGGTTTGAGTTACTACAATTCAGAAAAACCCAACTTGAGCTATGCTGCAACTTTTATCGTATTCGATACATACGATTTCGATTTCATGAAGGATGCTTGGGAATTTCGGCCCGACTAGGAGTCTGCGCGGCAGAACGAGTCGAAGCGAAATGGGTGGGAAAAGGGCCCAAT
>DATBQE010000010.1:0-4450 GCA_036561005.1 Burkholderiaceae bacterium
CGCCATGTAGTTCGATGGACCCTTCATCGGCGTCGTGTTGTTGTATTGCGAGATTGCGCCGCAAATCACCACGCGCGCACCGTGTGCGAGTTGCGTCAGGGCTGCATCGAGAATGTCGCCGCCGACATTGTCGAAATACACGTCGATACCTTTGGGGCAATGCTGCTGCAGAGCTGCCACAACGTTTTCTGTCTTGTAGTCGATTGCTGCGTCAAAGCCGAGCTCCTCAACCAGGTAACGGAACTTGTCCGCGCCGCCGGCAATGCCGACCACGCGCGCACCCTTGATCTTGGCAATCTGGCCGACTACTGCGCCGACTGCACCGGCAGCGCCCGATACCACAACGGTGTCGCCTTCTTTGGGTTGGCCGACATCGAGCAGGCCGAAGTAGGCCGTCAGGCCCGTCATGCCGAGCGCGCCGAGAAACAGCGGCAGTGGCGCGAGCTTGGCATCGACCTTGGTCAGGCCTTGGCCGTTCGAGTACGCGTACTCCTGCACGCCGAGCAAGCCGGTAACGTGGTCGCCGACGGCAAATTGGGCATTCTTCGATGCAATGACACGTCCGACGGCAATGGCGCGCATCACTTCGCCGATGGCAACCGGCGGAATATACGAAGCCTTGCTTTCATTCATCCAGCCGCGCATGGCCGGGTCGAGAGAAACATAGAGGATCTTGACGACAACTTCGCCTTCGTTGGGATCACGCAATGCTTCGCTGGTGTAATCGAAATCGCTGCGCTTGACATTGCCGACCGGGCGGGCGGCGAGCTTGAATTGGTGATTGACTGTGTTCATGTTGGGTCTCCTGGGTGAATTTGACGATGAAAGCAGTATATGGACACGCAAGTTGCTTGATAAGTCCCTAATTCGTCACTATATTGTTGACTATATCGGGACAATGAAGGGCGCCTTTAATAATCTACTGCGCCGCCCAGTCTCGAGCCTGTGATGCTCACCGTACAGTCGTACGGCTCCGCTTCTCGGCCCGACACTGAGCCGCTCGCCACGATTCTTAAAGGTGCCAAAAACTAATAATGCTAAATCCACAACTTTTAACGATTTTCTCGACCATCGTGCAAGCCGGCAGCATCAGCCGGGCGGCCGAGCAGCTCAATTGCGGCAAATCGGTGGTGTCGCGCCAATTGGCCCGCCTGGAGGAAGACCTCGGGGCACGCCTGATACAACGGTCGACGCGGCGACTGGCCTTGACCGAAATTGGCGATCTCGTGCTGCAGGAGGCGCGCCGCATTGAAGAGTCCTTGACCAGCATAGAACAGTTGACCGACCAATACCAGCAGCAGGTGCGCGGTGTCTTGCGCATCTCCTGTTCGATGGCCGGCCGGCTGCTGGTGATTCCGCTGATGACAGAATTTCTTGCGCTTTACCCGCAAGTGAAAATTGTCCTGCAATTGGAAGACCGCCTGGTCGACCTGATTGCCGAGCAGATCGATCTGGCGATTCGCGCCTCGCCGCTCGAGGATTCGTCATTGGTGGCGCGCAAGCTGAGCGACAATCACCGGGCATTGGTGGCGGCACCGTCGTATCTGGCGCGGGCCGGCACGCCGGCCACCCCGCAGGATCTGAGCGCGCATGCCTGTCTGATTTATTCGAATGGGGGGCGCGTCTATGACGAATGGACCTTTGTCGGCGACGACGGGCCTTATAAAGTGCGGGTCAGCGGTCCGATCCAGATCAACGATGGCGGCGCGCTGATTACGGCGGCCGTGTGCGGCGCAGGCATCACGATGATTCCACGCAAGCTTGTTGCGGCCGATATCGCGCGCGGCGATCTCGTGGAAGTGTTGTCGGACTGCACGCTGCCGCCCTCGGCGCCGGTTTATGCAGTGTATCCGGCACGCGATTGGTTGCCGTTGAAGACGTCGACTTTCATCAATTTCTTGCAGGAGCGGATGAAGGATTAGCGACAATTCTCAACTACGAGGCAGCTTCCAAATATAGGTTACGCTGAACGAGGTTTCTGTGGGCTTGCCGTCCACCAGCTTGGGTGTGTATACGCAACGGGTCAGCGCATTGACAGCCGCTCGGTCGAGATCGGCAGAGCCGCTCGATTGCGTGATATCCGCCGAAATGAATTTCCCCTCGGGATCGACGTCGAAGCGAATTTTGACGGTTCCTTGTTCCTTCGCACGGAGGGCCTTGGTCGGGTAAGTTGGCGCGCAGCTATGCATATCAAAATGTCCGGGTACTTCGACGGACTTTGGCGCCGCTGGTGGTTGCTCGTTCTGCGGTTCGTCTGCCGCATGAGAGAGAAGGGGCGTGCAAAGGATGATGGGCAGGGACAGAAGGCGAAGGATTTTCATCATGTATTTGTGAGATTGGAACTGGTTGCCTTGCCCAGGAGGGCAACTGCCATCTTAACGGCAGTTTGAGGTAATCTGAAACATCTTTTGCGTCCGTGCAATACGCGTCAAATTATGCCTTTGGCGCGCATGGCGACGATGTCATCGTCAGATTTTTCCAGCAGATCGCGCAATACTTCATTGGTATGCTGCCCCAACGTCGGCGGCGGCATGTCGCAGCGCGCCGGGGTCGCAGAGAGATTCATCGGGTTGCGCACCAGCTTCACCTGCGCGCCGCTCGGGTGCGGCAAGTCAACCTGCATGCCGCGCGCTTTCACTTGTGGGTTGTCGAACACATCGTCGAGCTTGTTGATCGGCCCGCACGGCACGCCTGCCGCTTCCAGCAGGTCTATCCATTGCTGGCGCGTTTTTAATTTGACCATCTCGGCGAGAATGGGCACGAGCACTTCGCGATGCCGCACGCGCATCGGGTTGGTGGCGAAACGTTCATCGCGCGCCAACTCCGGCCTTCCGCCCGCCTCGACGAATTTGCCATACTGGCCATCATTGCCGACGGCGACGATGATGTGGCCGTCCGACGTGGCAAAGGTTTGATACGGCACGATGTTTGGATGTGCGTTGCCCCAGCGTACCGGCGGCTTGCCGCTGGCCAGGTAGTTGCTGCCCATGTTGGCGAGCATGGCAACTTGCACGTCGAGCAGGGCCATGTCGATGTATTGACCCTCTCCGGTGCGGTCGCGATGCGTGAGCGCAGCCATGACGGCGATGGTTGCATACATGCCGGTCATCAGGTCGGAGATGGCGACGCCGCCTTTTTGCGGACCGCCGCCCGGCAGGTCGTCGCGCTCGCCTGTGATCGACATGAAGCCGCCCATGCCCTGGATGATGAAGTCGTAGCCGGCGCGGTGGGCGTAGGGCCCGTCCTGACCGAAACCCGTGACGGAGCAGTAGACGAGATCAGGTTTGATCGCCTTGAGCGATTCGTAGTCGAGGCCGTATTTGCGTAACTGGCCGACCTTGTAGTTTTCCATCACCACGTCCGATTGTGCCACCAGGCGGCGCACGATGTCTTGCCCTTCCGGCGTGGCGATATCGAGCGTGACCGAACGTTTGCCGCGATTGGCTGCGAGGTAGTAGGCGGCTTCGCTGGTATCGTGTCCCTCGGCATCGCGCAGGTAGGGCGGGCCCCAGGAGCGCGTGTCGTCGCCGACACCGGGCCGCTCGATCTTGATCACGTCGGCGCCGAGGTCGGCCAGGTTTTGCGTGCACCATGGGCCCGCCAGTACGCGGGTCAAGTCGAGTACGCGGATATGGCCGAGGGCCGTGTTTGTCGGTGGGGAGTTGGTCATGATGGTTTTGCTGAATTCAGTGGTATGGGATGATACCGCGCCGCACGGTAAAATGGCTGCTCTTACGATTTTCCCGGGGACACCATGTGGCCTTATCCAAAAGTTGTGGCGCATCGCGGCGGCGGCAAGCTGGCGCCGGAAAATACGCTGGCGGCCATGCGCTGCGGCTTCGAGCATGGCTTTCGTGCGGTCGAATTTGACGTGATGCTGGCGTCCGATGGGGTGGCTATCCTGATGCACGATGAGCGGCTTGGGCGTACGGTTGAAGGCAGCGGCGACATATCGACTTATTCGTCCGCCGAGTTGACCCAAATGGACGCGGGGTCGTGGTTCGGCGCGCAATTCGCCGGCGAGCCGGTGCCTCTGTTTGCCGATATCGCGCGATTTTGCAGGGCGCAGGGTATCTGGATGAATGTCGAGATCAAGCCGGTACCGGGCTTCGAAGAGCAAACCGGTGAGGTTGCCGCGCGGGTGATTGCCAACGTATTCGCCAGCGAAATTGCGGCCGGAGCGACGCAGCAATTGCCGCTGTTTTCGTCATTTTCTTTCGTTGCCGGGCAGGCGGCCAAGCGCAGCCTGCCGCAAGTGCCACGCGCCTGGCTGGTCGATACGATTCCCGCCGGCTGGCAGCAGCGGCTTAGAGAACTGGACGCTGTTGCCCTGCATACGAACCACAAGAACCTGACGCCGCAAATGGCGCATGCCATCAAGGCTGCAGGCTATGGCTTGTTCTGCTACACGGTTAATGAGCCCGAACGCGCGACGGAAATCAGGCGTTGG
>DATBQE010000011.1:0-24542 GCA_036561005.1 Burkholderiaceae bacterium
TGCCCGGTGTAAATGTGGTTGCAACACCGCTCGGAGAAACGGCCTGAACCTGAGTCACTGAACCACCCGTGCCAATGATGAATTCCGCCCTCTCGTAGGGGTTGACCGACAATGTCGTGGTGGCGCTGCCCTGCGTAATGAATGAAGTCGTTTCCGAGCCGACTGCATACAGTGTGGAATTGGCCGGCTGGACGAATTGAATCGTCTCTACCGCGTTGCCATGTATCGATGTTTCCGTCACTGTGCTGCCGCTGACGCTGAACACGGTATTTGGCGCGCTATTGAGGGTGTGGGTATGAGTATTTCCGCTCTGGCCAAAAACCTCCTGCATTGCCGTCACCTGGTCGCCAGTTGTCGTGAAGGAATAGCCGTTGACGAAGCCGTTGGGCGAGGTGGTTGAAGGCGTGGTGATCGTCAATGATTCTTGCGTGACCTGATACAGGCTACTGTTGGACGTTTCCGCAGAATAGACAATCGCCTCGGTTGCGTTTCTTTCGGTCAGCGTTTCCGTTACCGTGCCGCCAGCGGCATCCGCCGCAAAAGTTGCGTTGCCCGGCAACTTCAGATCAAAAGTACGAGTGCCGTACACATACTCCATTGCCGTCACTTGGCCGCTTGTGCCGAGAGTAAATTCATATCCCTGCGGAGAGACGCTTCGTCCCCAGGCAAGATTCTTTTCAGAGTTCATGGCTGCTCCTCGGATTGCTGATTGGCAAGTTGTAGTAAACGAAACCAAGGAATAGTTAAGCACGACGGTGCAGCGAAACAGGTTAATTTCGGTAAAGACGAACTACACAGTTGTAAGCATTCGTAACGAGCATGCCAGAGCTGCAGAGAACCGGCCACGCATCAGTTGCGTTCAAGCTTGCGGAATAAGGCTTGCGAGTCTTGTGCGGCGCCCGCAACAGCAATTTCCGATCGTATCGGAGTGATAAATCCGGTTACAAAATTCGCACCGCTCGGCGGTTTTTGTACAGTGGCAAGGTTGCCGGGCTCAAGCCTTCCGGCCGCCGATATTGTTTCCCGGCGCCCATCACTCCAGCAGGAGTGACGGGCATAAAGTCCCTTACTTGGCGCCATCCGCAGCAAGCGACTCGCGTTGCACCTGCTTGCCGTGTATCCAGACCGACACAATGCTGTCGTAGGCATCGATGCTTTCCAACGGCGATTTCTTCAACAAGATCAGGTTCGCGGTTTTGCCGGGTTCAATGCTACCCAGCTGCTTGTCGAGCTTGAACTGCTTGGCATTGCTGAGCGTGGCCGCCTGGAATATCTGGGTTAGCGACAGGCCGGCCTTTTGCAACTGTTGCATTTCCAGGTAACCGTTCAAGCCCGGCAGGTTGCCGTAGGTGGGCGCCGAAGGCGTATCGGTGCCGAACAGGAACTTCGCGTCTTTTGCGGCGAGGTAACCGGCGGCCAGCCGCGCGTGGTATACCGGCCCCTGTTCCAGATTGTTGAACACCACGGTATCCGGCACATCGTCAGAGGAAAGCTCCTTCTTGAACCACGCACCTTCCGGCGTGTTGAACCAATCGAGCATGGCGCCGGGAATGACCTTGCGGATTGCCGGCGTCTTCAGGTAAGTCGGATCGAAATAGGCGCGCAATCCCTGCAGCACCTGGAAGGTGGGCTGATAACCAATTTTTTGTGCAACGATCTTGTCGAGCACCGCTTTGATTTCATCAGGCAGATCGCGGCGTCCGTTGAGCTCACCCCAGTTCCACATGCCGTGTGCCAGCACGTCGGTGCCACCCTCGACGGCGAATTTCTGCGCTTCGAATGAATTGGCATGTGTCATCAACACCAAGCCGGCGTCGCTCGTCGCCTTGCGAATTCCTGCATACAGCGCGGGGCTCGGCACCGGCAGGTTCTTGTCGCTTCCAAAGCCGCGTTCGAAAAATGTCTTTACGCAAACCGCGCCTGCAGCCTTGTCCCTTGCAACGGACTTGGCAGGTGTGTGGTCTTCGGGGCGAACGTCGGCAGGCAGCGGCGTTGCGTGCTCCGGATCGATGACATAATTCGGAAAAATCTTGAAACGGATTTCCGGCGGCGCAAATGCCATCGGATAGCCATTTGCCACCGGCAAGGGTTCGCCGCAATCGTATTCGTCCGGGTGCAGCGGCGCATTGCGGAAGGCATCGAGCCGATTGCGATCGAACACCACCAGATCGATCACCGACGTATAGCCGTAATACAAATACGAGCGCGGCAACTGCTTGAAGTAGGCATCGATTATGGCGGCAGGCATGCCCGGCTGCCCGGCATCCACGCCCGGCACCGAAGCCAGGTGGACATGCGAATCGATCAGCCCTGGAATAAGGTACTGCCCACGCCCCGAAACCACCGTGGCACCGGCCGGCCGCTTGCCCGCAGCACCACGAGCAACCTTGACGATGTTGCCGTCTTCGATCAGCACGCTGCCCTTTTCGATATGGGCCAGATTCTCGGGGGAGACGATGGTGACGTCGGTGATCCAGGTGCGGTCCGCAGCGTGCGTCAGGTTGGAGACGGCAAGGAGAGAGGTCAAGAGTGGCGCGAGCGCCGATGTTGTCAGTTTCATGAGGTTCCAATTTGTAGGCTGGGGCACGCCCCAGCTATCAACGCACAATGAATGCAGAGGATTCTATCCGAGTGAAAGCAGATTGTCCGTACCGATCGACGAGGCTTCGGGATTTTTTAATTTGCTATTGTCACCTCGGTCACCTTGTTTTTCCTCCGCCCGCCGCCATTTTTAATTGCGTCGATCGAATATGTCGGGAAGTGAGGGGAAAATGTTCTGGTTCAATCATCCGCGGCCACCGAGTCGCAAGGAAGTGGCGACGCTCACAACCGCGCGAACGTCGACGCAAATAGCCGAGACGCATTCGATCACCGTAGACAAGTCGAGGGATGAACTTCGGCGGTTGTTAGAATTGCCAAGTCGCTATGCCAGAGACGGATCCTCGGCGATCCGGGGCGACCAAAAAGAGTAATCGAGCAGGGCGTCTCGTTTTTGTGCCCGCACATTCGATGATATGCAAGCGACCGGCTGTTGGACGAGCCCGAGTGGCATGGGCCAGTCCAACAGTGTGTGGGAACTTAAAACGTTCCCACAACAATACGCGCAATTATCGCGTCGCCAACCCCAACAACATCTCATTCAAGCGCTTCACGAACCCGGCCGGGTCTGCCAGCGTGCCGCCTTCTGCCAACATCGCCTGATCAAACAAAATATTCGACCAGTCGTCAAACTTCGCTTCTTCGTACTTCAGGCGTTGCACCAGCGGGTGATCCGGGTTAATTTCCAGGATCGGCTTCGATTCCGGTGCGCTTTGGCCGGCGGCTTTGAGCATGCGCATCAGGTTGCCGGACAATTCGTTTTCGTCGGCCACCAGGCAGGCGGGCGAATCGGTCAGGCGGAAAGTCACGCGCACTTCCTTGGCCTTGTCGGCCAACGCGGTCTTCATCTTTTCGACGAGTTCCTTGTAGCCCGCTTCAGTTTCTTCGTGCTGCTTCTTCTCGGCTTCATCTTCCAGTTTGCCGAGGTCAAGATCGCCCTTGGCGACGGAGACCAGGCTCTTGCCTTCGAACTCGGTGAGGAATGACAACATCCATTCGTCGACGCGGTCGGTCAGGAGCAGCACTTCGATGCCCTTCTTGCGGAAGATTTCCAGGTGTGGGCTGTTTCTGGCGGCAGCGAAGGAGTCGCCGGTGGCGTAGTAAATCTTGTCTTGGCCCTCTTTCATGCGCGCGATGTAGTCGGCAAACGAGGTTGCCTGTTCCTCGCCGTTGCCGGAGGTGGAGGCAAAGCGCAGGAGCTTGGCGATGCGGTCTTTGTTGGCGGCGTCTTCGCCGATGCCTTCCTTCAGCACTTGGCCGAATTCCTTCCAGAAGGTGGTGTACTTGTCTTTCTTTTCCTGCTCTTCTGCGTTTGCCAGTTCTTCGAGCATGCCCAGCACGCGCTTGGTCGAGCCTTCGCGGATCACCTTCACATCGCGCGACTCCTGCAAAATTTCACGCGAGACGTTCAACGGCAAGTCGCTGCTGTCGATCACGCCCTTGACGAAGCGCAGGTAGATCGGCATCAGTTGTTCCGCATCGTCCATGATGAACACGCGCTTGACGTACAGCTTGATGCCGCCACGCTTGTTGCGGTCCCACAAATCGAACGGCGCGTTTTCAGGGATGTAGAGCAGTTGCGTGTATTCGCTGCGGCCTTCGACACGGTTGTGCGTGTAGGTCAGCGGATCGCGGTAGTCATGCGAAACGTGCTTATAGAATTCGACGTATTGTTCCGGCGTGATGTCGGACTTGCTGCGCGACCACAAGGCACTAGCCTGGTTGATGGTTTCGTATTCGTCCTTGACGACGGTTTCCTTCTTTTCTTCGTCCCATTCTTCCTTCTTCATCTGGATAGGCAAGGAGATGTGGTCGGAATATTTGCGGATGATGGACTTGAGCTTCCACGACGAGAGGAATTCGTCTTCGCCTTCGCGCAGGTGCAGAATGATGTCGGTGCCGCGCGTGGTCTTGTTGATCTGCTCGACGGTGAAGTCGCCTTCACCGGCAGATTCCCAGCGTACGCCGTCATTGGTTGGCAAACCGGCACGGCGCGATTCGACGGTGATCTTGTCGGCCACGATGAAGGCCGAATAGAAACCGACGCCGAACTGGCCGATGAGCGCCGCATCCTTTTGCTGATCGCCGGAGAGCTTGGAGAAAAATTCCTTGGTACCCGATTTCGCGATGGTGCCGAGGTGCTCGACTGCTTCGTCGCGGCTCATGCCGATGCCGTTGTCCGAAATCGTGATCGTGTGCGCTTCCTTGTCGAACTCGATCTTGATCTTCAGTTCATGGTCGTCTTCGAACAAGCCGCTGTTGTTGATCGCTTCAAAGCGCAACTTGTCGGAGGCGTCGGAGGCGTTGGAAACCAATTCGCGCAAGAATATTTCCTTGTTGGAATACAAGGAATGAATCATCAATTGCAGCAGTTGTTTGACTTCTGCCTGGAAACCAAGGGTTTGCTTTTCGGATGCGGCCATTTTTACCTCAAGAATCGAATAAAAGTTGTTAATTAAATATTATTTTGCCAGCGGACGGCGGCAAAGTACGGATAACCACACGCCAAGTGGGGATGATGGGACGCGTTTCAAGTGTCCAGTTTAGATTTTGGCAAGTTCGCGCTCAAAAAATTGCCAGATTTTTGTGTCGGACATCGTGCCGATGTTGATGCGTGTGCGTGTGGAAGGTAGTTGATTGGGCGAAAACAGACAGCCCGGCGCCAGCAAGATGCCTTGTTCCATGGCGATTTCAGTCAGCGTATTGGTATCGCAACCGGCGTCGGCCCAGATGAACATGCCGGCCGGCGTGGCGATATCGACCTTCATGCCGATGCGTTCCAGCTGGCGCACCGTCTTGTCGCGCACGGCATCAAGCTTGCTGCGCAAGCGATCGGTGTGCTTGCGGTAGTGGCCTTCCGAGAGAATTTTGTACACCGCGCGTTCGCCGATTTCCGAGGTGGTCAGCATGGACAGCATCTTGCGATCCGACAGGCGGATTGCCAGGTCGGGCGTGGTGGCGATGAAGCCCACGCGCAAGTTGGCCGCCAGCGTTTTGGAAAACCCGCCAAGGTAGATTACGCGCTGCAACTGGTCGAGTGCGGCGATGCGTGTGGCCGGCTGCACGGCGCTGCCGGGGTGCATGTCGCAATAGATGTCGTCTTCCACAATGACGAAGTCATGTTGCTCGGCGAGCTTCAACACCTGGAAGGCTTTTGCCGCTGAGAGCGAGGTCGAGGTCGGGTTGTGCAGCACCGAGTTGATGATGTAGAGCTTGGGCTTATGCAATGCCGCCAGTTCGGCCAGCTTGGCGATGTCGGGGCCGTCCGGTAGACGCGGGATGCCGATTACCTTGGCACCCAGCGTAACAAAGGATCCGAACATGAGGAACCAGGCCGGGTCGTCGACAAACACCGTATCGCCCGGTTGCAGGAAGTGGCGTGCCACGATGTCGATGGCTTGCGTGACGCCGGCTGTGGTCACAATCTGCTCGGGCTCGGCGGCGATTTCGAGTTCGGCCAGTTTCAGTTGCAGTTGCTGGCGCAGAGGCAGGAAACCCTGCGGCGTGCCGTATTGCAGCAGCAGGTTCGAACTTTGCCGGCTGATGGCGCGCAAGGCGTTGGCGATCAAGTCGCCATCGAGCCAGGTGTTGGGCAGCACCCCGGTGCCGGGCATGCTGGCCGGCGGGTTTTGCCGGAACATATTGCGTACCAGCCAGACCACGTCGAGCGGCGGCGGTTTTCTTTCGCCATGTTCTCGCGCGGCGGGCGCCGCTTGAGTGAACGCCATCGGCGTCAGTTCTCGTACGAAGAACCCGGAACCGCGGCGCGATTCCAGTACACCGCGCGCGACCAACCGGTCGTAGGCTTCCACCACAGTGAAACGCGATACCGCATGACTTTCGGCGAATTGACGGATCGACGGCATGCGCGCGCCGGTGCGCAGCAGCTTGTCGTCTATGCGTGACTGGATGGTGCGTACTATCTGTTCAACCAGCGACTCGCCGCCGCTGCGTGAAAGTACCGCGATGCTGGAGAGGGCGGCGGGTTTGGCGCGCCTTGCAGCGCGTTGCTTTCCCGCGGCATCTTCGCTTGGGGTCTTAACTGTATTGGTCATTTGAGCGTAACAGTGGCTAAATTTAGTTGGGAAAGTGTACTGGTACTGTATTGGTTTTGTCGATTAGGATAGCTTATCGCTGATGGAATGCAAGGAGTTTTGCGAGAAGTCGGGGGCCGCACATGGTTGCGCGCCGCATAGCGCGTTGATCCATGGGGAAGGGCGATTATTCTTCGTCGTCCCCGCGCAGGCGGGGATCCACAGTGAGATTGGTCGGGCGCAGTCCCCATGGATCCCAGCCTGCGCGGGGACGACGGATAATTTGATTTTGGCTGCGACGCAATGTGACTGACGAGGTTTCTTGATGGCCAAGAAAGTTAGGAAGATCAGAATTCGAGAGCGCGCTGGAAGACATCAAAACTATTGAATACTCGAACACACTGAAAGAACAGAAACCATGAAAACCATCGGCCTGATCGGCGGCATGAGCTGGGAATCCACCATCCCCTACTACCGCATTATCAATGAAGCGGTAAAGCAAAAACTCGGTGGCCTGCACTCAGCCAAGGTCGTCTTGGTCAGCGTCGACTTCGACGAAATCGCCGCCCATCAGCACGCCGGCAGCTGGAGCGAAGCAGGGCGCCTGCTGGCCGATGCCGCACGTTCGGTGCAGGCCGGTGGCGCAGACCTCATCCTGATCTGTACCAACACCATGCACAAGCTGATCGATGACGTCGAACGCGCCGTGCGGATTCCGGTATTGCATGTGGTTGACGCGCTGGCAGCGCAATTGAAGTCGAATGGTGTGGGCAAGGTCGGTTTGCTCGGCACGCGCTTCACGATGGAGCAGGATTTTTATCGCGCCCGCATCGAAAGCCATGGCATCAGTGTGATCGTGCCGGCTCTGACCGACCGCAACGCCGTGCATCGCGTGATCTACGAGGAACTGTGCCAGGGCCTGGTCAAGGATGCGTCGCGCCTGGCCTACCGCGACATCATGGGCCGTCTGATTGACGAAGGCGCCGAAGCCATCGTGCTCGGCTGCACTGAGATCGCCATGCTGGTTGGTGCGCAGGACGCCTCGGTGCCGTTGTACGACACGACTGAAATCCACGCGCGCGCCGCTGTTGATTTTGCGCTGCGCGCCGATTCGCAACCCTGACAGTCGCTTATTCCTTTTCGACGCTTGATTCCATCGCCATGCTCAACACACTCCTGCCGCTCGCGCTGTTTGCCTTTGTCTCCTCGATCACACCGGGTCCGAACAATATCATGCTCACTTCATCGGGCATTTTGCATGGTTTTGCACGCTCGATTCCCCACATGCTGGGTATCACCGTCGGTTTCGGCGTGCTGCTGGCATTGTGTGCTGCCGGCATCGGCAAACTGGTGCTGGCGGTGCCGGCGCTGCATTTGTTGCTCAAAGTGGCGGGCTCCTCCTACCTGATCTATCTTGCCTGGCAATTGCGCTCGATGGCCTTCAACCAGACCGATGCCGGCGATGCCCGCCCAATGTCGGCCTTGAGTGCGGCGCTCTTCCAGTTCGCTAATCCCAAGGCCTGGGTCATGGCCATCACCGGCGCTTCGGCTTTCCTGCCTGTGGTGCAGCCGCTGTGGTTTGCCATCGCCGTGTTCTGCCTGGTGTTTTGCGCTGTCAACCTGCCTTGCATCAGCCTTTGGGCCGGCACCGGGGCGGTATTGCGCCGCTATCTGGCGCAGCCGAAATGGCAGCGTCTGTTTTGCGCCGTGATGGTTGTGCTGACCGTGTATTCGGCCGTGTCGATCTGGTTATAGGGAGCGGGAAATGCGATTTACAAGCGAAACCAAGGGTATGCTCTACGGCTTTATCGGCGTGGCCATATTCAGCCTCACACTGCCCTTCACACGTCTGGCTGTGGCCGAACTGAATCCGGTATTCATCGCCTTGGGCCGGGCCGTAGTGGCCGGCTTTGCGGCCATTGCCCTGATGTGGCATCTGCGCGCCCCGTTGCCGACTTCACGTCAATGGCGCGGCATTGCCGTCACCGCGCTGGGTTGCGTGGTCGGATTCCCCTTGTTCACCTCGTTCGCCATGCGCTATGTGCCCGCTTCGCACGGCGCAATCGTGGTAGGCATTCTGCCGCTGGCCACGGCAGTGTGCGGCGCAATCCGTTTCGGCGAGCGCCCATCTGCCGGGTTCTGGGCCACGGCCATGCTCGGCAGCGGTATTGTCGTCGCCTTTGCCATGTGGCAAGGCGGCGGAAGGCTGCAACTGGCCGATCTCGCGTTGTTCATCGCTGTCGCGGCTGCAGGCATCGGCTATGCCGAAGGCGGGCGTCTGTCGCAAGCAATGGGCGGCCAGCAAGTCATTTCGTGGGCGCTGATCCTGTCGCTACCCTTCTTGTTGCCCATCACGATGTGGAGCGCGCTGCACTACGGCGTGTCGGCCTCGCCGCAGTCGTGGTTTGCCTTCGCCTATGTCTCGCTGTTTTCCATGTTCATCGGCTTCTTCTTTTGGTACAAGGGCCTGGCTTTGGGTGGTATTGCACGGGTAGGACAAGTTCAATTATTGCAACCTTTCCTGACCCTGGTTGCCGCATCGCTGATGCTGGGCGAGCTGCTCGATTGGCGCAACCTGCTGTTCGCTGCCCTGATCATTGCCTTGGTGGTAATTGGGCGCCGTATGCCGATCAAACGCGAGGTTTTGGCGTAATTTTGTGTGAGATATACGGGGCGGTTGAGAGTAAAATCCCGATACCCGTAAAATGCGCCGGTTTTGCTCTGCCCTTCAACTTGGGCGGATCGGCTTGCGTGGCGCTCACCAACCGAGCACCTACCTTAATTTGCCGTCCGGCCATGAGCAGCGTCGGCACCCTTTATTTTGGAGCACATCTTGTCCGTCTACGAAAAACTGAAAGCCCTCAATATCGAATTGCCTGCCGTCGCCACACCTGCGGCAGCCTATGTGATGTATGTGCAAACCGGCAACACCGTCTTTATCTCCGGCCACATCGCCAAGAAAGACGGCAAGCCATGGGTCGGTCAATTGGGCAAGAACATGAGCACTGAAGAAGGCCAGGCTGCCGCGCGCGCCATCGCCATCGATTTGCTCGGTACGCTTCAAGCGGCATGCGGCGGCGACCTGACGCGCGTCAAGCGCATCGTCAAGCTGATGAGCCTGGTGAATTCGACCGGCGACTACACCGAGCAGCACCTGGTCACCAACGGCGCTTCCGAGTTCATCGGCGAAGTGTTCGGCGAGCAGGGCAAGCATGCGCGTTCGGCCTTCGGTGTGGCACAGATTCCGCTCGGCGCCTGCGTTGAAATCGAGATGATTGCCGAGATAGCTTGATTGATTTTTACGGGCGGCGCGGAATGAAGCGGTGCCTGTTGGAGACGGCGGTGCTTACCCAGCACCGTTTTATTGTGGGCAGCCAAAAGCCGGCCTGATACCTTGTGAGACCATGTGAGAAACGTATGAAAATCGAAAATCCAACCCCCATGCAGTGGCAGTTTTCCAGTCGTGCACAAAGACTGCAAAGCTCGGTCATCCGCGAAATCCTGAAGGTCACGATGCGTCCGGAAATTATTTCGTTCGCCGGCGGCCTGCCCTCGCCCGCCACCTTCCCGGTCGACCAGATGCGCGCCGCGTTCGACAAGGTGCTGTCGAACAACGGCAAGGTCGCGTTGCAATACGGCCCGACCGACGGCTACGGCCCGCTGCGCGAATGGATTGCCGATTCCTTGTCGACCGACGGCGTGAAGATCATGCCGGAACAGATCATGATGACCTCAGGTTCGCAGCAGGCACTGGACTTGCTGGGCAAGGTATTGATCGATGAAGGCAGCAAGATTCTGGTGGAAACACCTAGTTACCTCGGCGCGCTGCAAGCTTTCTCGGTTTATGGCCCGGAATTCGGCTCGGTGCCGACCGACGACCATGGCCTGGTGCCCGAAGCTGTCGCCGAAGCTGGCAAGGGCGCGCGCCTGATTTACGCATTGCCCAATTTCCAGAACCCGACCGGCCGCACGCTGTCTGTCGAACGCCGCGTTGCGCTGGTCGAAGCCTGCGCCCGTCTCGGCCTGCCGCTGATCGAAGACGACCCCTATGGCGCGCTCAGCTATAAAGGCGCACCGCTGGCCAAGATGCTGACCATGAACCCCGGCGGCGTGATCTACATGGGCTCGTTCTCCAAGATCCTCACTCCCGGTATCCGCCTCGGCTATGTCGTCGCGCCGGTCACACTGATTCGCAAGCTCGAACAGGCCAAGCAAGCGACCGACCTGCACACATCGCAACTGACGCAAATGGCCGTCTATGAAGTCATCAAGGACGGTTTCCTCGATGCGCACATACCGACCATCCGCAAACTATATTCCGATCAATGCCAGGCCATGCTGAAGGCGCTGACGGATTTCTTCCCGGCGTCGGTCACCTGGACCAAGCCGGAAGGCGGGATGTTCATCTGGGTCACGCTGCCCAAGCACATCGACACTACCAAGCTGATCGACGAAGCCATCGCGCAACATGTTGCCTTCGTGCCGGGCGCACCGTTCTACGCCAACGAGCCGGAGCACAATACCTTGCGTTTGAGTTTCGTCACCGTACCGCAGGACCGTATCCGCACCGGCGTTGAAATTCTTGGCAAGCTGATTGCATCGAAGCTGTAATCGAGCCATCTTGTAGAGCAAGGGCAGGTGCGACCATATCGCACCTGCCCTTTTCATTGGAACCTCATATTTGGAATGCCATGACGACAGAAATAATGTTTCGCCGGGCCACACAGGCAGATATCCCGGCCATGTCCGCCATTCGTCTTGCCGTCAAGGAAAACGCCTTGTCGAATCCGGGGCGCATTACCGTGCAAATGTACGAAGATTATCTTGAACGCCTCGGGCGCGGCTGGGTCGCGGAAATCGACGGCGAGATGATTGGTTTTTCCTATGCGGAAAAGAGCGATGCTTCGATTTGGGCATTGTTTGTGTTGCCGGAGCACGAAGGACGTGGCGCCGGGAAGGGTTTGTTAAAACTGGCGGCTGACTGGCTCTTCAGTCTTGGGAATGAAACAGTTAAATTGGGTACGGCTGCGGACACGCGCGCGGACCGTTTCTACGCTCGGCAGGGTTGGGTCAGGGGAGAGATGAAGAACAATATCGAAGTCGAATATACCTTGGTTCGGCCAATAGATACGGGACCGTAGGGTGGGAGAGCGAAGCGCTTCCCACCAGCGCGCCACCAATACCTTTCATGAAGCATTGGTGGGTTGAAACTATCCTACTTGCTATTGTCCACCTTTTGCCATACGTGCTTGGTGACCTTCATGCGCCAGAATGACTTCTGCAGAAGGATCGATGATGAACTCAAACAAGCTATCTCTACTATTCAGATCGTCCAAGTACCAGGGATTGATCACCGCGTCTTGATATACAGGCTCAGGAGAGGTCATCAGGTCAATCCGATCCTGCTCAGAAGGCATGGCCAGGCGATGAGAAAACTTGATGCCCCCGGCAATTGCCAGCGTTCTGGCATTCCAATGCCCGCGATGCAATTCTTCTTTGGACAACGTGCCGGCTTCTCTGGATTTTTGCAGCTTGAATAGAATTTCGGTCAATTCGACGTCTAATTGTCGATAGTCCTTGAGCAATACGCGCAGCGCAACACGACCCCATTCATGTGGAGGCCGGGCTAGTTCGGCCAGTTCCGATTTTATCTTTGCTGACAGTGATATCAGTGCCAACAACTGACTTTTCTCCGATACGACGCAGCCACCGATCTGTTCGCCGGAATCCGTTCTTCGAAACCTACATTTGGCGAGCCACAACCCCGATTGAGCTTCATAACTCGACACCGTCAGACGATAATATTCATCGCTTGATGCTTCAATCTCGCATATTATATTTTCAATTGTCATCAAAGTAGCGGTAGCGCGGTTACCAACTCAAATCGCCACGGGCCACTCATGCCGCAGCAAGCCATACACATTGGAATCCTTGATCTCGCCCTTGATCACGGAACGCTCGCGCAGCCTGCCTTCGTGCGTGAAACCGAGGCCGAGCAATAACTGATGGGATGCGGTATTTTCCGGGTCCACCTTCGCATCGAGCCGGCGCAGCGCCAATGCATCGAATGCGTAAGCGATGAGTGCAGTCAAGGCTTCGCGCATCAAGCCGGTTCGCCAATACGGCTTGCCAAGGGCATAGCCGAGTTCAGCGCGTGCACTTTCAGTCTCGAAGTCGAACAGCACGCAACTACCAGCCACTGTATTGCCGGTTTTTTCTACCAGCACGAATTGCTTCGATATGCCGTCATTTTGCCGTTTCATTGCACGCTCGAACCAGGCATTGGCGTCCGCCATGCCGGTCCAGGTGACATAGGGCAGATAACGATTAACCTCGTCGACCGAATGAATCGCCAACAGCCCGGCAAGGTCGGCCTCCACTACCGGACGGATGATCAATCGGCTGGTTTGTATTTCCAGAGACGGCATCGACATGATATGGAATACCCCCCTTTATGGATTGCTCAGTCCCATAGCCTTCATCCTGCCTTCAAGCGCCTTGCCCTTGCGTGCGCGCTTGCCGATGTGATGCGCGAGGCTCGTTGCCGACAGCGGCACTTCTTTCATTTTTCCGCCGTTGCCGGTACCGTGTACCACAACGCCGCGCTGCGAAATCGATAACGCCGCCAGCAGTCTTTCCTTCGGTTCCAAATCCATCAGCGTCACGCCGCGTCCACCACCGGAGAGGGTCTTGATTTCATCGAGACCGAAGACCAGCAGCTTGCCTTTTTCGGACAGGCAGGCGATCGCGCTGGCCTTGTCCACAAGCGGACGCGGCAGCAGCGGTTCGTCGCCGTCTTCGAGTGTCATGAAGGCTTTGCCGGCCTTGATGCGGCTGACCATGTCACCCGCCTTGGCGGTGAAGCCGTAGCCTGCAGTCGAGGCCATCAGCAGCACGCTCTCGGCAGGGCCGGCGAAGTAATGCAGGATGCGCGTGCCGCTCGCCAGATCGATCAATGTCGTGACAGGTACACCGTCACCGCGTGCATTCGGCAAGGCCGCAACAGGCACGGAATAGACGCGGCCGTTCGAGCCGAAGGCCAACAGGTTGTCGACCGTGCGGCATTCGAATGCGCCGTACAGCGCATCGCCGGCCTTGAAGGCAAACTGGGCGGCATCGTGCGCATGGCCGGTGCGCGCGCGCAGCCAGCCTTTTTCCGAGATGATGACGGTGACCGGTTCGTCGACCACCTTGTTTTCCACCACAGCTTTTTCGGCTGCTTCGATCAACGTGCGGCGCGCGTCGCCGTATTGCTTGGCGTCGGCTTCGATTTCCTTGATGATCTGGCGTTTCATCGACGATGGATTGTCGAGCAGGTCTTGCAGACTGCCTTGCTCGCCGCGAAGTTCAGCCAGTTCCTGCTCGATCTTGATGGTCTCCAGCCTCGCCAATTGGCGCAGGCGGATTTCCAGGATGTCTTCGGCCTGCCTGTCTGACAGCTTGAAGGCGGCAATCAGCGCCGGCTTCGGTTCGTCGGACTCGCGGATGATCTTGATCACCTTGTCGATATTCAACAGAATCGCCTGGCGACCTTCGAGGATATGGATCCGGTCCAAAACCTTTTGCAGTTTGAATTGCGTGCGGCGCGTGACCGTGTCGAAACGGAAGGTGATCCACTCGCGCAAAATGTCGCCCAGGCACTTTTGGCGGGGCCGGCCGTCGCCACCTATCATCACCAGATTGATCGAGGTGCTGCTTTCGAGCGAGGTGTGCGCCAACAGCGCATTCATGAACTCGGTTTGGTCGATGTTCTTGGACTTTGGCTCCAGAACCAGGCGGATCGGCGCATCACGCCCCGATTCGTCGCGCACGGTGTCGAGCAGAGACAGCACCGTTTGTTTGAGCGCCAATTGTTCCGGCGTCAATGTTTTCTTGCCCAGCTTGATCTTGGGGTTGGTCAGCTCTTCAATTTCTTCCAGCACTTTTTGCGATGACACGCCATGCGGCAATTCGGTGACGACCGCTTGCCACTGGCCGCGTGCCAGGTCTTCGATCTTCCAGCGCGCGCGCACCTTGAGGCTGCCCTTGCCGCTTTCGTACATCTCGGTAATCGCCGGCGCCGAGGTGATGATTTGTCCGCCACCTGGAAAGTCCGGTCCGGGAATCATCTCCATCAATTCGGCGTGGGTGAGCTTGGGGTTGCGGATCAGCGCGACGGCGGCACCGGCCACTTCGCGCAGATTGTGCGACGGAATTTCGGTGGCCAGTCCGACGGCAATGCCGGAGGCGCCGTTCAATAGCACGAAAGGCAGGCGCGCCGGCAGCAGCTTCGGTTCTTCGGTCGAGCCTTCGTAGTTGGGCTGGAAATCGACCGTGCCCATGTCGATCTCGTCGAGCAGCAGCTTGGCGATCGGCGTCAGGCGCGCTTCCGTGTATCGCATGGCGGCGGCGCCATCGCCGTCGCGCGAGCCGAAGTTGCCCTGGCCATCCACTAGCGGATAGCGCAGCGAAAATTCCTGCGCCATGCGCACCAACGCTTCGTAGATCGACTGGTCGCCATGCGGATGCAGCTTACCCATCACGTCGCCCACCACGGTGGCCGATTTGCGCGGCTTGGCGGCGGCGTTCAGGCCGAGTTCGTTCATGGTGTAGAGAATGCGCCGCTGCACCGGCTTCTGGCCGTCGCTCACGTCGGGCAGGGCACGGCCCTTGACCACCGAGATGGCGTAATCGAGGTAGGCGCGCTCGGCGTAGGTGGCCAGCACCAGGGCATCGCTGCCTCCTGGCGGTGGCGGTTCCGGTGTATCTCCAAAAAGGTTGGCTTGTTCGCTCATTGTGGTTCTAGGTAATGTTCTTTAATCAGGGCCGTGGCCTGGGACTCATCCCAGCTTTCATCGAGGCTGCTTGCTGGGACGCGTCCCAGCCTACGAAATAATCTTAAATGTCGGCTTCCGCCTCGTTGCCATGTTCTTCAATCCATGACCGGCGCGCCGCTGCTTCGCCCTTTCCCATCAGCATATTGAAGCGCAGCTCAGACGTGTCGAGATCGAGCTCGCCCAGGGTGATCGGCAACAGGCGGCGCGTGTCGGGGTTCATCGTGGTTTCCCACAACTGCTCGGCATTCATTTCACCGAGACCCTTGAAGCGCGAGATGGACCAGGCGCCGTCTTTCACACCATCCTTGCGCAACTTGTCTTCGATTACTTCGAGCTCTTCCGCATCGAGTGCGTAAATCTTTTGCATCGGCTTCTTGCCGCGCGGCGGCGCGTCGACGCGGAACAGCGGCGGGCGCGCCACACAAATGTGGCCGAGATCGAGCAGCTTCGGGAAGTGCTTGAAGAACAGCGTGAGCAACAGCACCTGGATGTGCGATCCGTCCACGTCCGCGTCCGAGAGGATGCAGATGCGGCCGTAGCGCAATCCGGATAGATCGGGGTTGTCGTTCTTGCCGTGCGGATCGACACCGATCGCTACGGCAATGTCATGGATTTCATTGTTGGCAAACAGGCGATCGCGTTCGGTTTCCCAGGAGTTGAGCACCTTGCCGCGCAGCGGCAGGATGGCCTGGAATTCCTTGTCGCGCCCCATCTTGGCCGAGCCGCCGGCGGAGTCGCCCTCGACCAGGAAAATCTCGTTGCGGCTGATATCGCTCGATTCGCAATCGGTCAGCTTGCCCGGCAACACTGCGACGCCTGACGATTTCTTTTTCTCGACTTTCTGTGCCGAGCGCAGACGCGATTGCGCCTGCTTGATCACCAGTTCCGCCAGCTTCTTGCCGTAGTCGACGTGCTGGTTCAGCCACAGCTCCAGTGGCGGCTTGGAAAAGCTTGACACCAGGCGCACTGCATCGCGTGAATTCAGGCGCTCCTTGATCTGGCCCTGGAATTGCGGGTCCAGCACCTTGGCCGAGAGCACGAAGGAGACACGCGCAAACACGTCTTCCGGCAGCAGCTTCACGCCCTTGGGCAGCAGCGAATGCAGTTCGACGAAGCTCTTCACCGCGCCGAACAGGCCTTCGCGCAGGCCCGACTCATGCGTACCGCCGGCAGAGGTGGGGATCAGGTTGACATAGGACTCGCGCACCACATTGCCTTCTTCAGTCCATGCCACCACCCAGGCTGCGCCCTCGCCCTCGGCAAAACCCTCGGCGTCGGCCCCGGCATATTGTTCGCCTTCGAACAGCGGAATGACAGGGTCGGCGCCGGAACTCTGCGCCAGCGATTCCACGAGATAGCCACGCAATCCCTGGTCGTATTGCCAGGTCTGAACGTCGCCGGTGCGGGCATTGGTCAGGGTGACCTTGACGCCGGGCAGCAGCACGGCCTTGGAGCGCAGCAGGCGCTGCAATTCCGCGTGCGGGATGTTCGGCGAGTCGAAGTATTTCGGATTCGGCCAGGCTGTTACGCGCGTGCCGGATTTTTTCTCATCCTTGGCGAGGTTGCGCGTCTTCATCTTTTCAATCACGTCGCCATCGCCGAAGGCCATGGTATGCATGCCGCCTTCGCGCCACACCGTGATGTCGAGCCGTGTCGACAGCGCATTGGTCACCGAAACGCCGACGCCGTGCAAGCCGCCCGAGAAGGCATAGGCGCCGCCCGAGCCCTTGTCGAACTTGCCGCCCGAGTGCAGGCGCGTAAAGACGATCTCGACGGTCGGAATCTTTTCTTCCGGATGCAGGCCGACCGGAATACCGCGTCCGTCGTCTTCCACGCTGACGCTGCCGTCGGTGTTGAGCGTTACGCCGATGTTCTTGCAATATCCACCCAAGGCCTCATCTGAGGCGTTGTCGATGACTTCCTGGATGATGTGCAGCGGGTTTTCTGTGCGCGTATACATCCCCGGCCGCTGCTTGACCGGCTCAAGTCCCTTCAGGACGCGGATGGACGATTCGCTGTATTCCGAAGCGGGTGTTTTTTTGGTTGCCATGCAATTGGGGTAGTCTGTCTTATTGATGTAATGGGTGCCGTGTGCCGAGCAGCGTATTGCAGGGCTGGATCACCACGGTAAAAGTTTCTGCATTCTAAAGAAAAATGGACGGCTTGGTTGTTTGATTGCATCGGATAGTGAAAAAGAACTTCGCCCGAAAGCATGAAAAACCAAGGTTCGTTTGCCCGATGTATTGATAAACTCGTTTTTTTTCAATGGCTTGCACTGTATTAATTGTTTTAATTGCAATTAAGAAACTTAATACTGTTGGGTTTCCTTACGTTAATTGTTAAACAATGTTACATATTGCTTTCGTGAACGAATTAAACTGGTAGCGGGATCGGAAACCTTTATAAAATGATTGTCATCGTCCTGAAGGCGCAGATAGCGGCGTCGCCGTATCGGTAAAGTTTTTGACAACAGGATATCCAATGTATTCATGCACCTCTCACCGCAAAGCGGCGTGCCGCCTTTTCTAGGATCATGCAAAGTCACAGCTTTCCATTTGCAGTTCGCATGATCGGCTTCGTCGAAGAAGAGGCTGAAGCGATTGCCAACAGTTTTGCCAGCGAGCATGGCAAAGGGTATGGCTATTTCCGCCTGCTTGATGACAATTTGCAAGACCCGGATTTGTATCTGGTCAACGCCGATGAGTTGAAAGCGCTCGTCACGCTGTCCGACCTGACGCCAAGCGCAGTGCGCCCAGCCCTGCTTGTAGGCGTACCTCAGGTCAGTTTGCCGTATCCACATGTGCCGCGCCCACTGTACAAGCGCGGTTTGCTTGAAGCGCTCGATTCCCTGGTCGAGAAGCGCGCCGACACGCTCTCGCGCCTTGAGGCGGCCAGCATTGTCGCCGTGCCGGAACGGCGCCGTGCCGATCGCGTGCATATCGACCTGACCGATCCCTCCGAGTACGAACGCATGCGCACGCGCGGCAAGTCCGAAGGTGGCATTCTGATCATCGACAAGAATCCGGCGTTCCGCGAATACGTCTCCGACCTGCTGCTGCGCTACAGCCTGCCTATCGCCTGGGCATCGACGCAGAACAAGGCGTCGGACCAATGCGAAGCCAATGAATATTCCGTGGTGCTGGTCAATACCTCGACGCCTGGGATCGATCCCTACGATCTATGCGAAGAGATCAAACTGGTCAGCGCTGTGCGCAATCCGGCCGTGATCTTCCTGGTCAGCAAGCCGTTTGTCTATGACGTGGAACGCGCGCGCGATGCCAAAGTGGACGGCTACATGAACAAACCGATTGCCAGCCATCATTTAATGGCGGTGCTGAAGAAATTCATGCCGGCGCTGTCGCGGTAATCGAGTAGGGCGGGCACTTTGTGCCCACGCGGATCCGAATATCCGTCAATATCTCGTAGAGTGTCACCCGCTGGTTGGTATCGAACGCGTGGGCACAGGTGCCCACCCTACCGGTTGGTATTTGCGGCGCTTACTTGCTCAACAACCGCATTCCCCGCTCCAGCCCCTCGATCGTCACTGGAAACATCCGGTTATTCATCAATTGCCTGATCACCGCAATCGACTGACGATATTGCCATAGCCCTTCCGGTTCGGGGTTGAGCCAGATGAACTTGGGAAACGTGCGCGTGAAGCGCTGCAGCCATTCGGCGCCGGCTTCCTCGTTGTTGTATTCGACCGAGCCGCCCGCCTGGAGGATCTCATAGGGGCTCATGGTGGCGTCGCCGACGAAGATTACCTTGGTGTCGGGCGTGTACTTGCGCAGGATGTCCCAAGTCGGGAAGCGTTCCGCGTGCCGGCGGCGGTTGTTCTTCCACAGGTAGTCGTACACGCAGTTGTGGAAGTAGAAGAACTCCATGTTCTTGAATTCGGTCTTGGCTGCAGAGAACAGTTCTTCGGTGCGCGCGATATGGTCGTCCATCGTACCGCCGACATCGAGCAGCATCAGCACCTTGATGTTGTTCTTGCGCTCGGGCTGCATCTTGATGTCGAGATAGCCGGCGTTGTTGGCGGTCGCGCGTATCGTGGCGTCAAGCGCCAGCTCTTCTTCAGCGCCCTGGCGCGCGAACTTGCGCAGGCGCCGCAGCGCCACCTTGATGTTGCGCGTCCCCAGTTCGCGTTCGTCGTCGTAATCGCGATAAGAGCGCGCCTCCCACACTTTGACTGCCGCACGGTTGCCGCCCTTGCCACCAATGCGGATGCCTTCCGGGTTTTGCCCGCCGTTGCCGAATGGCGACGTGCCGCCCGTGCCTATCCATTTGCTGCCGCCTTCGTGGCGTTCTTTCTGTTCGTCGAGCAATTCCTTCAAGCGGTCCATCAGCTTGTCGTAGCCGAATTTTTCCAGCTTGGCCAAATCCTCGGGCGACAGTTCGCGTTCCATGCGCTTCAACAGCCAGTCGAGCGGGATATCGGCGTTCTTTTCGAACACCGCATCGATCCCCTTGAAATACAGCCCGAATGCCTTGTCGAACTTGTCGTAGTGCGATTCGTCCTTCACCAGAGTCATGCGCGAGAGGAAATAGAAGTCGTCGAGCGAAGGGCCGATGACGTTCTTCTTCATTGCCTCGAGCAGGATCAGGAATTCCTTGATCGAGACCGGAATCTTGGCATCTCTCAGCGTGAAGAAGAAATCTATTAACATGAGAATCTACCTGCCGAGCTTGTAACGCAAATGATGCCTGATCGTCGGCCACTCGCTCTCGATAATGGAAAACACCACCGTATCGCGATAGCCCACGCCAGGAATGAGCATATGATTGCGCAAGATGCCATCCTGTTTGGCGCCCAGCCTCGCAATGGCCTCGCGCGACTGATGGTTCATGAAGTGGGTGCGGAATTCCACCGCCGGGCACTTCAATGTCTCGAATGCGTGGGTGAGCAGCATCAGTTTGCATTCGGTGTTGACACCGGTGCGTTGCGTGCTCTTGGCATTCCAGGTCCCACCGATCTCGACGCGCCGGCTGTTGGCGTCGATGTTGAGATAGTTGGTCATGCCGCTGATGGCGCCCGTGTCGTTGCGCCGTATCACGAAAGGCAGCCAGGTACCCTTGCTCTGGCAGTCCAGGCGGCGTTCTATTTCAGCGCGCATGCTCTCTGGGCGCGGCACCGTGGTGTACCACAGTTTCCACAATTCACCATCGCTCGCGGCGGCGACAAGGTCGTCATGATGGGTGACACTGAGCGGTTCGAGGGTCGCGTGTTCCCCGCGCAGGGTGACTGGTTCGGTAAATGCCATCGACGCGTCCGCCTAGCGATTGGTGCGCGACATGAACACGAGCCGCTCGAAGAGGTGCACGTCCTGTTCGTTCTTCAGCAGTGCACCGTGCAGCGGCGGTACGATGGTCTTGGCGTCCTTGCTGCGCAGGGCGTCGGGTGGAATATCCTCGGCCAGCAGCAGCTTGAGCCAGTCGAGCAATTCCGAGGTGGACGGTTTTTTCTTCAAACCCGGCACGTCGCGCACTTCGTAAAAGGTTTGCAGCGCCTGCGCCAGCAATTCCTTCTTCAGGTTGGGGTAGTGCACTTCCACGATCTGCTCCATCGTGTCCTTGTCCGGGAACTTGATGTAATGGAAAAAACAGCGGCGCAGGAAGGCGTCCGGCAATTCCTTTTCATTGTTCGACGTGATGATCACCAGCGGGCGATGCTTGGCCGCCACCATTTCGCGCGTTTCGTAGACGTAAAATTCCATACGATCGAGTTCGCGCAGCAAGTCGTTGGGAAATTCAATGTCGGCCTTGTCGATTTCGTCGATCAGAAGCACCACCTGTTCCTGCGCCGTGAAGGCCTGCCACAACACCCCCTTGACGATGTAGTTGTGGATGTCCTTGACCCGCTCGTCGCCGAGTTGTGAATCGCGCAGGCGCGAAACGGCATCGTACTCGTAGAGGCCTTGCTGCGCCTTGGTGGTCGATTTGATGTGCCATTGCATAAGCGGCATGTTGAGCGCCGCCGCCACTTCTTCGGCCAGCATGGTCTTGCCGGTACCGGGTTCGCCCTTGATCAGCAGCGGGCGTTGCAGCGTGAGTGCGGCATTCACGGCCAGTTTCAGGTCGTCCGTAGCGACGTAGCTCGTTGAGCCTTCAAATCGGGTTGTGTCTTGCATGGCGTTCCGGGTCGGTTTGGGGGCGATGATCTGTGTGGAAGAATGATGTTGACTTGTTGCCTTCCAGTATAAGCGAGAACGCGGCATCGGGTCGGAAGGCGGGCGCCTGGCGGCTTGCCAGCCGCAACCGTGGACTAAGGCCCTGGATTAGGGTAAAATCGAGCGGTTTTGGTTCCGCAATGCAAGATTTTTGACTGCGGCCGGGGGAATGCGAGGGTAATGCGTCTGGTGTCTGGGCGGATTGATCGCAAAATTAATGAAAATCCATCCCGGTTTTGGTCTTAAAATGCGTGCTCGCGGTGGCGTTTGCACCAAGTCGGTTTCGCTTAATTACCCAATTTACCATGAAAAAATTACTAGCACTTCTCGCGCTTGCGAGCGTTGCCAATTTGGCCGCAGCAGCTGATGGCAATGCCCAGGCAGCCGAAAACAAGATTGCCATGTGCGTCGGTTGCCACGGCATTCCGGGCTACAAGGCGACGTTCCCGGAGGTTTTCCCGGTACCGAAGATCGGCGGCCAGTCGGCCAAGTACATCGAAAGCGCACTGAAGGCATATCAAAAGGGTGATCGCAAGAACCCGAGCATGATGGGCATCGCGCGCGGCTTGTCGGAGCAGGACATCGCCGATATCGCCGCCTATTACTCGCAACAGAAATAAGGGGAGCGCACTGTGAACAAGACCATTATCTCCAGCCTGCTCGTGCTCGCCTGCGCAGCATCCTCCAACGCTTTTGCCGCCGGCAACATTGAAGCCGGCAAGGAAGCCGTGGCCAAATACGCCTGCACTTCCTGCCACGGCGCGGATTTGAATAGCCCGATCCAACCGGAATACCCGAAGATCGCCGGCCAGCATCCCGAGTACATTGCGCACGCCCTCAAGTCGTACCAACGCGGCAGCGACGGCGCCAATGCCAACGGCCGTGTGCAGGCCATCATGGGCGGCGTGGCCAAGCCGCTGACCGACAAGGAAATCCACGACATCGCCGCCTACGTCGGCAGCCTGTCGGGTAGCCTGGTCGTCGTGACCGAATCGAAATTCCTCGGTAAGTAAGGCGGCAGCGACCAAGTCCGGTCGTGCAATAAAGCCGCTTCAAAAAGCCACGCAACTGCGTGGCTTTTTTATTTTGGAGTGCAAGGGGTCGTGAATCAGAGACGCCGCTTGACGCATTCGACGTAGGCTGCGCCATCAGGCGGCACGCTGTTGCGCTGCGAGTTCCAGATCATCTGCCCCAGGCATTCCATCACCTCATGATGGGCGTCGTGCTTCGAGCCGCGCCGCTGTACCAATGCCGCGCATGCTTCGCGTATGCCGATCGGCTGGTCGATCGACACCTGCTCCTCGATCGATAAATGCATCGACAGATGCAGGAAAGGGTTGGCAACGCCGCCCTCGACGGAATAATCGGTCGCCAGAGCCTGTTCCACGTCACTCAATATGCCGTCATACTCGGGGTGCATGATGATCCAATCGCGCGCGATTGCTTCCAGGGGTGTGAGGATCGCCTGGGCGCGATGTTTCTGGTAGACCGCGCAAAAAAAACGACGGACGTCTTCCTGGGACGGATTGAACATGAGGCGACTGCAGTGGTGATGGCGATGCCTCCATTGTACGCAAAAAACATCAAACGGCAGTTTGGATTAATATACGGCGCAGTTGCGCTACCCGCGAGAAAATTCTAAAGGATTGGATCACACCATGATTGACAACGCCGCCCTCGACATTCTGTTCAACAATGCCCGCACCCACAACGGCTGGCAGGACAAGCCCGTGACCGACGCCCAGCTGCATCAACTTTACGACCTCGTCAAGTGGGGCCCGACTTCAGCGAACTGCTCGCCGGCGCGCATTGTGTTCGTCCGCTCCACCGAAGAAAAGGAAAAATTGGTCGCTTGCGTTTCCGCAGGCAATGCCGAAAAAACCAGGGCTGCACCGGTTACCGCCATCATCGGCATGGACATGGCCTTCTACGACAAGCTGCCGCAGCTTTTCCCGCACACCGACGCAAGGCCGTGGTTCGCCGGCAATCCGGCGGTAATCGAAGCGACAGCCTTCCGCAATTCTTCCCTGCAGGGCGGGTATTTCATTTTGGCGGCGCGCGCCATCGGCCTCGACTGCGGCCCGATGTCCGGTTTCGATGCCGACAAGCTCAACGCCACCTTTTTTGCGGGTACCACCGTCAAGGTCAATTTCATCTGCAGTCTCGGTTACGGCGATCCGGGCAAGCTGTTCGGCCGTTCGCCGCGCTTGAGCTTCGATGAAGCATGCAAGGTTATTTGAATGGTTGTGTGGCTCCGCGCCATTACAGTTGGCCAGGTATTCGGTACACCGGCGATTCACTACGATTCACTGCGATTTACCGCTCGTGAACAGGGCGATGAAATCCGCGAAGGCGGTGCGAACACGACCGTCATGGATCTGCTTGGAGGCAGCAACACATAAGCACAAGTAAACTATCGCAACGAACGGGTGAAACGATGGGAGAGAATATATATCAGGCGCCGCAAGCCGACCTTCACATGATTGAAACAAAACGGGGATCGCCGATAAAAGCGGTATTGATCGCGGCGACAGTCGATATAGTCGGTTCCGCAGTGGTATCTATCTTGATGGGAATTGCTTATGCTGCGTTTTTTATCTCTCGGGGTATGCCGATCGAACAAGTAAAAAATCTCTCGTTTGCGTCGTTGTGGTCACCCTTCGGCATCATTAATTGCGTTTTTGGTTCCCTGTTTTCCATTTACGCGGGTTATTTATGCGCCAGTATTGTCAATCATAGGGAGTACAGGATTGTAACGATCCTCGCCCTGCTTTCGACAGCGGTAGGCTTTCTGCTGGATGGCGCGAGTTTTAGACTGTCGGACGATATTTTTCTCTGCGTCCTGACATTCGCCTGCATCTACCTCGGCGCGTGGGTGCATGTAAGACGCAAGGAAAAAAAGCGCGATTGAGCCGGGTTCGTGTTTT
>DATBQE010000012.1:0-17276 GCA_036561005.1 Burkholderiaceae bacterium
TGATGCGAATCGCCGCATGTGCCATGGGCGTATTCGGCAAACCCTGGCTGAATGCCGCTTCGATGTCGAGACGCAGTTCACCGGCGGCTTCCTTGGCGCATTCCAGGGCTGCAGGATCGGTAACGCGCAAGCCGTTGTGCATGCGCGCTTCGACATTGCGCAGCGCGAGTTGCTGGGCCACTTGAGGACGCGAACCATGGACCACGACCACCTTGATTCCGACTGCATGCAGCAGCGAAAGATCTTGCGCCAGTTCGGCCAGGCCGCCGCCGACGACCAACTCGCCAGGAAAGGCCACAACAAACGTCTTGCCGCGAAACGCATGGACATATGGCGCTACCGAACGAAGCCATTCGACAAATTGCACACGGTCCTGTTCCATGCATTACGCTCCCTGCGAGACGGCTGACGATAAATTGGAGCTAGATTATACAAGGTAGCAGGACCAGGGCGGGTGCAGGCGGAAATGATCGACCAGCCGCCATGCCTGCTTGGCGGCGAATAATGGTTGCGTTGGTGCGCAACACTAACCTCACACTATCTCGCTCGCACTTCCTCGCTCGCATTATTTCGCGCGAGCATGCGGGCGGCAATCACGCCGCCTGTGAAGCCGAACAAATGTCCCTGCCACGAGATGCCCGACTGACCGGGCAGCATGCCCCATAGCAAGCTGCCGTAAATTGCGCCGATGACGATGGATAACAGGATGGAAGACAGGCTGCGTTCGAAATAGCCGCGCGAGAGCAGGAAGCCAAGGTAACCGAAAATGACGCCACTGGCACCGACATGAAGCGTGTCGGCTGGCGCGACGCTCCAGGTGCCGATGCCTGCAACGACAGCGGCAATCAGACTTACCCAGACAAATTCACTGTTACGCCGCTGGACGACCAGCCAACCCAGGATCAGGTAGGGCGGCGTATTGGCGATCAGATGCGCAAAACTGGCGTGCAGAAATGGCGCGAAGAAAATGCCGTAGAGTCCGCTGGCGGAGCGGGGAGCGATACCGAATTGGCCCAACGCGCCGCCTGCCAGGAAATTGGCGCACTCGAGCACCCACATCAGTATCAAAGGCAAAACAAGGAGGAGTAGCTTTGACCGAAACGAGCTTTCGGCGCGATCACGCGGCAGTTGCATAAGTCCTTTGACGTCAATATATGGCGGTAAAAACAATGTCGGGGCGGACACAAGCAAAAATAATTGCCTGAAAGCCAAAAACCGTGCGTAAAATATACCTCATGCAAGATTCTGGAGGAAGCCTGATGTCGGACAAGCCAGCCACAACGACTGTTGCCAATGACATGCGGAAGTCGGTCAGGAAGATATTGCTGAGTCACGCAATATTTGTTTCGCAAAAACTGCGCCTGAAATCGGCTGTGACGATTGACATTTCAACGGGTGGCCTCAGCTTGACCATTCCCGAGCCCTTGGACGTTGGGCAAGCCTGCGCCATTTCCTTCGATGTTCCGGGCCAGCAGAGCAAGCAGCGAACACTTATTCGCGGCACGGTCGCTTCTTGTGTCGCCAAGGATGATGGTTACCGGATTGGTGTGCACTACGTGCAATCCGACCCGGTCAGCAAGCAACTAATACAGGCTGCCATTGAGCGCCATCTCGAACAAGTAACCTGATATTTCATCTCCGGCTGCGGCGCAACTGCCAAACTGACAGAACCTGCCTTCGCAAGCGCGACCCTACTTCGATGTCCGTGACCTCGCGTCCGTTATTCATGCATCAAGGTTAAACACGCTGCCCCGAGATAAGAGAAATAGAACTTGTGCTGGTTGACCGCTAATAATACGTAATGAGCGCGTAGAAAATCCTCACCCAAAATCACGTGCGGCAACCCGGCCTTGTATCCTGGCAAGGAGCATGGTCAACCTCATGTCGAAATGCGGTCTGTGTTTAATACCACTAAAATACCGTTTATTTATTCGAATAAAAATTCTCCTTGCTGACCAGAACAATTTCCGATTCCTTACGTCTTAGCCTTCTACCGGATCACGGTAAGACTGGTTGGAGGTGGTATTGCGCAGGTCTTGAACCATCATCGTTGATACAATGCATTGCCCCAAACTTACGAAAATTCCCATACATGCAGAATATCCGTGCCCGTTCATCGATCCCGCGCCTGGCGCTGATGCTGTTGCTGGCCCTGGGCGCGGCAAATGCCGATGCCGGCTTGACCGAGGCCCAGGCTGCCTACGATAGCCAGAACTACAGCCTTGCGTTCAAGGAGTGGCGCGTGCTCGCCGACAAGGGCAACGCCGCGGCCCAGTTCCACTTGGCGGAGTTGTACGCGCAGGGGCAAGGAATGCCTGCCGATGAGCAGCAGGCGATGAAATGGTATTTGAAGTCAGCCAGGCAAGGCTACCCGGCAGCCCAGTATGCGTTGGGCGTGTGCTATGCCACAGGTCGCGGCGTCAAACGCGATCCGGTCGAGGCATTCGATTGGTATCGCAAGGCCGCCACCCAAGGCGATGCGAAGGCGCAATTCCGTATTGCGGCGGCGTATGCGCACGGCACGGGCGTCTCCCAGGACGCCGCAGCCGCGCTCGGATGGTATCGCAAAGCCGTGGCGCAAGGGCAGGCCGATGCAGAGGTCGGCTTGGCCTTTCTGTACGTGATGGGTGATGGCGTTACGCAGGATTACGCGGCTGCAGTGGCACTTTACAGTCAGGCGGCGGAACAGGAGCACCCGGTTGGGCAAAACATGCTCGGTTACATGTATGCGCAAGGTTTGGGGGTGCAGCAAAATTACGCCGATGCGCTTGCCTGGCGCCGCAAGGCTGCTGAACAGGATTTGCCGGAGGCAGAATTCGACGTGGGGACGATGTACGAAAAAGGGCAGGGTGTGCCCATCGACTACGTTATTGCCGTGCAGTGGTACCGCAGGGCTGCGGCGCAGGGTTATGGCCCGGCCAAGGAAAGCCTCGATCGAATCGCCAAGAAGTAAAATCTTGGGCCGACCGAACATCGGGTAGCGGCGCCCGCAGCAAGGGCGCCCGCACCCTTCACGCTAAATTACGCAGCCTTGCGTGCGCGCGGCTTTGCAGTGGCTTTCGCTGCAGTCTTGGCGACAACCTTGCGTGCTGCCGGCTTTTTCGGCGCGGCCTTGGCCTTGACGTCGGGGGCAATTTTCGCAGACAGAATGACCAGTGCCTTGCTCAGTTCGTTCGTGCGTTGGGCGCTCTTGAACACTTGCTTGGACAGGGCCAGACGGCCTTCCTTTTGAGTCTTGTCGAACGTCGCTTGAACCGTTTCGAGAATGCGGCTTGCCGACTCGCGCACGGCATCGCCGATTTCGTTCGGGTTGAGTTTCAGATTCGTCAAATTCGCGAAGTTTGCTTTCAGGGCAACTGCCATGGTGTTCTCCAGTTTGTGAGGGAATGAATCCGGCGTATCGCCGATTAAGAAGCCGTTTCATAATGTCCATGGCGCTTGGCCACGCTCATTTTGAAACGACTTCTATACAGAACCCAATATGAGTTCTTAACACAATGAAGGTTAGCCGGAATAACTAGAGCTCGAAATCTAAACGCGGGCAAAAAACTAGAGGAATACCTCAATTTATCGGCGACCCATCATCAACCTGATGGAGCTTGCCAAGGATTTCTCGCGGGACACGGTGGGCGCACTCCCACGCAATAGTTGCGCAATGCAACATGCATTTCTCCCTGCAAATCATTGCGCGAGAGGCGAACCTGCGCGTAAAAATGCTATGCTGGGCGGAAACAATGTTCCGACGCAGGTTTGCGGGAAACAACATGCAGGAGACAAAGATGAAGCAATTGAGTGGCCTCGATGCGTCGTTTCTACATCTGGAAACACCCGAAATGCCAATGCACGTCGGCGGTTTGAATATCTTTGAATTGCCAAAAGACTACCATGGCGATTTTCATGAGGACGTCAAGGCACACATTGTAAGCCGCATGCACCTCGCGTCGATTTTCACCAAGAAACTCGCCCTGATGCCGTTCGACCTCGCCAACCCGGTTTGGGTCGACGACGACGCGGTCGACATCGACTACCACATCCGTAAAATCACGCTGCCCAAACCGGGCACCATGGCCCAGCTCGAAACCTATGTCGGTCGCCTGCATTCGAGTCTGCTGGACCGCAGCAGACCGCTGTGGGAGTTTTACGTATTCGAAGGATTGAAAGGGGACCAGGCGGCCTTTTACTCCAAGATCCATCACGCGGCGCTCGATGGCAAGGGTGGCGAGGCACTGGCCCAAGCGATGCTCGACATCACGCCGGTTGCGCGTACAGTGAAAAAAGCTGAGCCACGCACAGGCGCAGTTTACCAGCCCAGTGTGAATGACATGGTCGGTGCGGCCTTCCGCAACAATCTGGCGCAATATTGGAAGCTGATAAAATTGTTGCCCGCTGCAGTCAAGGCAATCGGCGAAGTCGCATTGCCTGCCAAGGGTGAAGACGGCAAGCGCCATATCGGTTTTCCGAAAAACTTCAAGCTGGGACCGAAGACTCCGCTCAATGTCGCCATTACCAACCAGCGCTCATTTTCCACAGTAAAAATTTCGCTCGCCGAAGCCCGGGAAATTGCCAAAGCTTTCGACGGCAGTCTGAACGACGCGGTCATGGCCATTTGCAGTGGTGCACTGCGGCGCTATCTTGAAAGCCACGACGCGCTACCGAAAAAGACGCTGGTGGCGGCTTTGCCGGTCAGCCTGCGCGAGGAAGGTAATACCGAGTTGAACAACCAGGTCAGCATGATGCTGGTCAACCTGGCGACCGATATTGCCGACCCGCGCAGGCGCACACGCGAAATCGTCAAGGCGTCGAATGCCATGAAGTTGACGCTCAAGAGTGTCAAGTCGGTCATGCCGACCGATTTCCCCAGTTTGGGCGCGCCCTGGCTGATAAGCGGCCTGGTCTCGCTGTACGGCCGATCGCGTTTGGCCGACAAGATTCCGCCTATCGCCAATGTGGTGATTTCAAATGTGCCCGGACCGCGTGTGCCGCTATACATGGCGGGCGGACGCATGCTGACTTACTTCCCTGTCTCCATCGTGGTGCACGGCGTGGCCCTGAACATCACCGTGCAAAGTTATGACGGTTATCTCGATTTCGGTTTGATCGCTTGTCGCCGGGCGCTGCCCGACATCGGGGAACTGGCGCGCATGATGACCGAATCGCATAAAGAGGTGCTGGAAGCGGCGCGCAAGATGGCCGTGCCTGTCGAAGCAAAGGCGATCTCGCCCAAGCCGAAGGCGGTGCGCGAGGAAAACATAAAAATTCCGAAGTCGCCGCCAAAAACGAAGACGGTCGCGGCCCGGAAGGCAGACACGAAGATTGTGGCTGCAAAACCTGGCGCGGCAAAACCCAAGGCAGTCCGCAAAGCAGTAAACAAAGTGACAAAATGACGACAAGAGCGACTGTGCCGCGTCAGTAAACGACCCCTAGCCCAATGAGGAGAAACATGGCAACAAGGAAGCAAACTGTACCCCTATCGGTGAGCCAGATCGATGCGCCCGGTTGGTTTTTGATGGCATTGGAAGGCAGGGCGCCATTCGAGTTGGGTGCATCCATCATGGCGACGCCTTTGTTGCGCCAGGCGCCCAAGGGTGACGGCCATCCGGTTCTAGTATTTCCCGGTTTGGCCGCCGGGGATCTGACCACGGTAGTGCTGCGCAATTTTCTCGGCAGCCAAGGCTATGCGTCCTATGCTTGGGAGCAGGGAATCAATCTTGGCCCGCGTCCCGGCGTGGTGGAAAGCTGCATTGAGCGCTTGCAGCAATTGCGCGCCGAACACGGTCGGCCGGTCAGCCTGATCGGCTGGAGTCTGGGTGGCGTTTATGCGCGCGAGATCGCCAAGTTGGCGCCTGACGACGTGCGCTGTGTGGTCACGCTTGGCACGCCATTTACCGGACACCCGAAGGCGACCAACGCCTGGCGTGTCTACGAATTTACCAGCGGCCACAAATTGGTGGACGACGAACAATTGGCCGGCCTCAAGGAAACACCGCCTGTACCGACCACGTCGATATTCAGCCGAACCGACGGCGTCGTGGCGTGGCAGTGCAGCATCGAGGAAGAAACCGGGTCGTCGGAAAATATCGAAGTGCATGCCAGCCATGTCGGCATGGGCATGAATCCGACTGCGCTCTACGCAATTGCAGACAGGCTGGCCCAGCCCGAAGGCAAATGGCGCCGATTCGATCGCAACGGACATTCCGGCATCAAGAAACTGCTTTACCTGGACCCGCAGCGCAAACCCCTGTTCGGTGTTTTCTAAAACATGCCGGCGGCGGCAAGGTGGGTCGACGGAGTGATTGTCGCTGGCCACGGTGTGGCCAGCGGCCGCGCAACGAATAGCCCCTATCCGCGTGGCACGATTCGTTTGCAGCAACCGTTTTTTCTGAAGGCCGGCGTCGACCTGTCGCATTATTTTTCCGGCACGCTCAACGTCGACGTCGCCCCCTGCCTGGCGTCTGAATTGGCGCACCATGTTGCGCAGCAGCGGCATGTCGTTTTCGACGGGCGGTTGCGCTGGTTCGGCGATATCGAAGAACGATTCGTCTTGTCGAAGGTCGAGGTGCGAGTTGGCGCGGTAGAGTACGAAGGTCTTTGGTATTATCCCGATCCGGCGACCAAACCCGATCATCGCCAACGCGATACGATTGTTGAATTGCTGCTGCCGCTGATCGCGGGCCTGGCGAACGGCGACAAGCTCGCCATTCGCTTTTGAAGCAGTCGGGCTATTGGCCGGTCGAAGAATGCGTAGGCAGTGGCGTGTGCAATTGCCATTTGCTCGACATGGCTTGCCCCTCTTCGATCTGGCGCGGCGTCAACTGTTTCGACAAATCGCTGCGCAGTTCCGACGCTTCCATATTGCCGCTCGCCGCGGAAAGATTCCACAACATGTAGGCGACCACATTGTCTTTCGGGACGCCGCCGACGCCATACATGTGCATGAGCCCCAGCAAGCGCTGCGCTTCGGATTGGCCTTGCTCCGCGGCGCGCCTGAACCATGCGACGGAGCGCTGATAGTCTTGCGGAATGCCCTTGCCGGTGAAGTACATGGCACCGAGCATATACTGGGCGTCGGCATGGCCGGCATTGCCTGCCTTTTGCAACCATTGCTCCGCTTCGCGATAATCCTGGATCAGGCCTTTTCCCGAATAATACATCGTGCCGATGACGTATTGCGACTCGCTCTTGCCCTGGCCTGCTGCCTTGCGGTGCCAGGCCAATGCCTTGGCAAAATCCTGCGCGACGCCCAAGCCCATGTAATACATGTGGCCCAGCAATTGCTGGGCGTCGGCATTGCCGCTGTTTGCTGCGGTCGATAGTTCCTGGTAGGCGCTTGTGTAATTACCGGCGCGGAAAGACGCCAATCCTTCATCGTAGCCGGCATGGGCGCCGACCTGCACGAAGAAGGCCGCCGCCAGTGCCAATAGTTTTATTGTTTTTGTCATATGCCGGCCGTCATTCCCAATTGATCTTGCCGAAGCCGCTGACATTGGCATTGCGCGTGGCCGGGTTGCCATAGACGGTCACCGATCCAACGCCGTGCAGATACATGTTTGCCGCCTTCCTGGCATAGACTTTCACGCTGCCAACCCCATTCAAGTAGGTTGTTACGGTGTCGGCTTTCAGATCCTTTGCATCGAGGCCCCCGACGCCATCCAGGTGGCTGGTGAACTCTCTGGCCTGGCCGATCAGGACGACATGGCCGGCACCGGGAGAACTGAGTTCGATACTATCGCAGTCGCCGTTGTCGAGGGTCATGCTGGCCACGCCGGTGGAACGGATTACTACATGCTTGTAGTGCGCATTGACGTTGACGTTGCCTGCGCCGGTGGCGCTCAATTGCAGGTTGTCGCCGGCAAATCCACTCAGGCGGGCGGGCCCCACACCGCTACTGATAAATTGATTCAGGTTGGGCAGCGTCATTTCAATGCGCAGGCGCGGCGTGCGGATGAAGAAACCTTCCGTATCGATACGGTAGGTGTCGCCATTCTGGGTCGTGTTCAACGATTTCATGTCGTCCTTGCTGCCGTAGACGACGATGGTTGCCGTCGGTCCCTGGCGCAATTGCAGCGAGGCGGCGCCGTCCAGAATGACCTTGGACACGCCAGTATCGATGCTACGCGTTTCGCTCACCGTATCGTCCGCCATGACGGCGCCGGAGATCAAACCCAACAGCAGGCCCAGTCCCAATGCATTTCTCAAGAAATGTTGCTTCATATTTATCTCCAATCGACCTTATGGCACGTTGTCTTCCTACCGTTCAACTATATTGCCGGTGCAGCCGAATAACTACCCGAATGCGACGTACTGCGGATTTTGGCGGATAGTCTGCAAAATTCCAATCGGAAATTGGTGCCGGGGATGGCCAGGAATAAAAAAAGCCCACCATGAAACATGGCGGGCCCGATTGGATTGCATGGAATTACATCGGATTACAGCTGTGTAAGCGTCGTTGCGTTGAACTTGGTGTTCTGGTTGGTTTCGAGGTTACCGATTGCTTTCTCCAGAATCGTGAAGATCTGCGCGCGGTTTGCGGCGTTGCTCAAGTCGAGTGTGGCGCTGCTCGACACGCCTGCCGATGTCAAGGCGCTGTTAAATGCTGCTTGTGACTGTGCAGCTGTGAAATATACTGCCGCGCCCGAACTGTTCGGATAGGCCAGTGTCTGGAACACATTCGAAAACACGCCGGACAGGGTTGTCATGTTGAACATGACGTGATTGGTTGGCGTGACGAGGGTGGTGGCGCTGGTGGTTGGGATCGGATTGTCGTACAACTGGTCGAGGTAATAGCGCACTTGATAAGGATACTGCTTGTAGGTATCACTGACGCCCCAGACCGAACTGTACGAATTGACGCTGGTCAAGGTTGCTGCTGTAGCCGTGGCACCGAGCGTGCTGTAGCTGGCAACGAGGCCGCCGTAGTAGCCCTGGTTATAGGCGACGTTGAGAACGATGTCGAGGAAATTGTTCGGCAGCTTGGTGAAGTTGGCCAGGGCATTGTCATAGGCAGGCTCCCACGGTGTGGTCCAGCCGCCGGTTCCCTTGCCGGTAACGTTGAGCGCAACATAGTCGTTGTAGTGAAAATAGGCCGTCAACATCGGGCCGTAGTACTTGTTGTTGAACGATGGCGGGGTGACCTTGGTATATTGCGTCGGCGCCGTCGCCATCGTATAGCCGATGTTTTTCTGGATCGCCACGTAATTGATCAGCGAATGTCCGCCCGGCGTATAGGAACCCGAGACCATGTCGGCGGCGTAGTTGTTGATCTGGTACGGGCCGCCTTGTCCGGCGCCCATCACGGCTTGCTGATTGACCGATGGGTCGAGCAAGGTGCCGGTATTGACATACCATTCGGTGGCAATGTTTTCCTGCAGCAGCTGCGCCATGACGGAACCGTATAGGTAATCCTTGTTGAACAGCTCGCCCGGGTAGTACTCCTGGATCATGTGGCCGTACATCACGCCGGCGATGAAATTCGACATGATCAGGTCATCGTAGTTACCGCCGTCGAGCACCATTTGGTCTTGCGATGAGCCGGCACCGAGCAGAAGATGGAAGTTGATCGTGCCCCTACTCCCGCTTGGAGTAGGGGTCGGCGTTGGCGTTGGAGTTGGAGTCGGAGTCGGAGTCGGGGTTGGTGTGGGTGTCGGCGTTGGAGTAGGTGTTGGAGTCGGTGTTGGCGTAGGCGTAGGCGTAGGCGTCGTGCCGCCACATGCGCTCAGGCTGGTCCATGGTTGCCCGGATCCGGCGCCGCCATTGCTGGTGGACGGGTTGTTGCCCTGGGTCCACCAATTTGCCTTGTAGTTGATACTGCTGTAGCTCACCAGCGCGCCGCCGGTGTAGGCGGTGGTGGCGTTCCATGCCGCATCGCACGGGGGATTGGTAGCCTTGACGTTGCGTGTTAGTTGTTTTTGACCGGCATTGAGCGTGTCTTGCGAACTGCCGCCGCAACCGGCCAGCATGCCGCCAACCAGGCTCAGTACCAACCCTGAAATCATTTTGTGTTGCATCGCTCTCTCCTAAAATTGTTTTTATGAATTTGAACCTCGAACTGCTTCTTGCAGCGGGTTCGAGGTTGCGGTCGAACGATGCGAGCGTCAAGTGGTTTTGATTTCTTAATACCAATTAAGAACCACTGGTGATTTCGACGACATTTTCAGTGTGTTGGCGCGATAGTGCAATCGGGATTTTGGCAAATCCGTTTAGGGTAGGTCATGGCACATTTGAGTTGGAACGGGCGATGCCGCACATCATGACGGTCGATTGCGGCTTTGGACGGCGCGAGTCGGCGGCACTGTCGACGCAGGTGTCGTGCAATACCACTCGAGAAGGCACGTGCAAGTGGTCTTAAGCCTGGAGCGGGGTGAGTCTTGCGAATTTGCTCTTTTTCAATCGGCCCCAGGCCATGCCCACCAGAGCTGCATTTCCCCCAAGCCGGCCAACAAAATGAATCGACTCAGGACTTGGGCCAAACCTTGAAATGGCCTTTGCCCGAAGTGCTGACTGCCTGCATGACTTTGTCCATGTCGAAATTGGGCAGCCTTTTCGTGAATTCTGCGAGCAGGGCCTTGTCGCCCACTGCGCCGTGCGGATAGCTCAGCGAAGGCACGCGCTTCCCCGTGTGCAATCCCCAATAAATATTGGAAGAACTGGATTGTTCGTTGATCAAGCCGATACCCACCATGGTCAAGTCCATCCACTTGATCGATACTGAATTGCCGTCAACATACCGTGCCGTGATTGTTTCGTCGTTGAAGCTCAACTGCGTTTGCAGTTCCAGGTTCATGGCCGCATTCAACGGCCTTTGGCCTTGCTTTACCACGCGCCTGAGTTTCAAAAATTGATAGACGAATAGGAGGACAACGAGGGCGACGATCGAGGCGATTATGGTGATCATGGTTGTACTTGGCTTTTTCCTGGACTTTGAGTGAATTTCGTCGGCGGCGGTGTCTCTTGTCGTCAGCGACGCAGGCAAGTATAGCCAGATTCGGCGCGCTAAGGTAGCCTCTGCGCAGTCATGGCGCCATTAACGACCTTTTCGGTTGCGTTCTAATTTTGCCCAGAACTGGAATTCTTCTTCGTGGATTTCTATGTCGATTTCGGCGACGCGGGCCTGCAAGCGCTCCTGAACATCGGCAACGGCCTGGTTGTAGACGATCGGACCGATTTCTTCAAGGAAGAAGGCGAGCAGGGCGCCGGCGGCCATATTGCCGATTTTCTCTTCCATGTTTTCGCTGAAGTAGCGCTCGATTGAATGGACGGCCTGCTCGCGTTGCTCTTTGCGGATAGTGATACTCATTATTCGGGCTTTTCCTTGTTGGACGATAGCGCATAGCGTGCAAGGCGTTGCTCCAGCGTGCCGCTGTGCAGCTCGATCAAATTATTGTCGTAATCGTAAAAATACAGGGACACGCCCTCGCCGTGTACGCGCGTGCGGGCGGGTTGGATTTCCGCACCCAGCATGCGCAACTGTCTTTCATGGTGTGGCAAGTCCCCTTCGTCGACCTTGAACGCGACGTGCCGGTAACTTCGTTCAGGCGGTGCATCGCCCTGCATCAGCGCGATCCATATACCCCCCATGAGCAGAAACTTCTCCCGCGACAGCGAGAAATTGCTGCCTTGGCTATCGTACACTTCGCATGCGCCCAGACCCTCGCAATATAGCCGCGCCGAGCGTTCGAGATCGCGCACAACGAACGTAATATGGCTGAGGCCTTCGATGCTCATGGGTGTGTTTTCCAATTCCTGGCAAGGTAGGTATTGTAATGCCAATGGCGTCGCGCCAAGGGGCACGTTGCGCGGCAGTTGCTGCCTGTCCCTGTACAGGTCCGAGCGCCGCGAGCGCTGTGCCGTAGCGCTCCCGGCGCTCCGTTTTTCCGTTACAACATCTTGCGGTACACGACGAAACCCGTTTCCGTCGCAACCTGATCGTAAAGTCCTCTTGCCGTCCGATTTTGTTCCTGGGTGAGCCAATAGACTCGCGTTGCGCCGCCTTCTTGCGCGCGCGCAGAGACAGCCTCGATCAGTGCGCGGCCGACGCCCTTGCCGCGAGCGTTCTCCGTGGTGAACAAATCCTGCAAATAACAGGTCGGCCCGAGCAAGGTGGTGCTTCGATGGAACAGGTAGTGCACGAGCCCGATCAATTTGCCTTCGCTTTCCGCCACCAATGCATGCACAGGTTCATACGCATCGAAAAAGCGTGTCCAGGTTGTGCGGGTAATCTCCTCGGGCAGGGCCGTGGCGCCGTGGCGACCGTAAAACGCATTGTAGCCATCCCACAACGGCAACCAGGCCGCAAAATCCCCTTGTCTCGCCGGGCGGATTTCGAGCGCGGGCGTCAGCATGCGCACTCCACTTGCTTGGTGTTGGCCATGGAGCCGGCGTCGGGTCCGCTGGCAACCGGGTGGCCATCGCGCAGCCAGAAGTCCAGTCCGCCTAGCAATTCCTTGACCTTGAACCCGAACGACGCCAACTTGTAGGCGCCTTTTGTGGAGGCGTTGCAGCCTATGCCGTCGCAATACACGACATAGGTCTTGGTACGGTCGAGCGACTGGGTAGTGAGCGCCGTCATCGTGCGATGGGGGAAATTCATGGCGCCTGGTATGTGGGCGCGCCGGTAATATTCCTCCGTGCGCGCATCGACCACGACAATCTCTTCCGCGCGGCCACGCAAGTCTTCGGCAACATCCCATGCGTCGGTGTGATAGGCGAGCTTCGCGAGCATGAAATCACGGCTTAGTTCCGCGGCCGGCGCGGGTATTTCAAGTACGTACGAGGATGGGCGTGACATGGGGTAGTCCCTTCGAATCAATTAGAAGACGAAGTCATTGTAAGAGAATATTGGTCTTATAATTAATACCAATTTAATTGAATTAATAAGGCCAATCGATGAATGGTTCTACGCCCTCGCTGTGGCTAACCCTGTTTGCTGCGCAAGGCGGCGACCGACGTAGCCTCCGGGAGCAGATTTGCGCGGCTATTCGGCAAGCCTTGCATTCCGGCCAGGTGACACAGGGTGAGCGCCTGCCGGCCAGTCGCGTATTGGCCGCAGACCTCGGCGTGTCGCGCGTCACGGTGGAAGCCGCTTACGGTCAATTGGAGGCCGAGGGTTACCTGCGTCGCCAGGTGGGTGGTGGCACTTTCGCGGCGCTCGCACCGGTTGCTGGCCGGGTGAGCGTAAAGCCGAGGTCGGTGGCAACGCTCTCCAGGCGCGGCGACACGATCGTTGCCGGCGGCGGATGTCGCGACACGCGAACGCCCTCTGCATTTGCCGGCGCTTCACCCGATTTAAGCGCGTTCCCGCTCGATACCTGGAACAAGCTCGGCAATCGGGTGGCACGCCGCGAAGGAAGAGACCTGCTCGGCTACGGAGATCCGCAAGGCTTGGCCCGCCTGCGTGCGGCAATTGCTCATTACCTGAACCAGTCACGCGGTGTTCGTTGCAGTGCCGATCAGGTCCTGGTGCTGACCAGTTCGCAGCAGGCGCTGCAGTTGATCGCGACGCTTTTGCTCGACGCCGGCGATACGGTATGGGTGGAAGACCCTGGTTATGAAGGGGCGCGCACCGCATTTTCCGCTGCCGGCGCGCATCTGGCGGCCGTGCCGGTCGATGCCGACGGCATGGATTTGGCGCAGGCGCCAGTCGGAGCGGCACCGCGCCTGATCTATCTGACGCCGTCGCATCAATATCCGACCGGAACGAGTCTATCTCTCGTACGCCGCATGGCGCTGCTGGACATGGCGCAGAACCGGCGATGCTGGATCGTCGAGGACGATTACGACAGCGAGTTTCACTACGACGGCCGGCCCTTGCCCTCGTTGCAAGGACTTGATCGGCATGATCGCGTGTTATACGTGGGCACGTTTTCAAAAGTGCTGTTTCCTGCGTTGCGCCTTGCGTATCTGGTTTTGCCGCCTGCGTTGATCGAGGCGTTCACGCTGGCGCGCACGGTGCAGGACGGCCACACTACCCAGGTTGCGCAAGCAGTGACGGCAGCCTTCATCGAGGATGGCCATTTTGCTGCCCACCTTCGTCAGATGCGCCAACTCTACCGGAGTCGGCGCGATTTGCTGCACGACGAATTGACGCGTCAGCTTGCCGGCTGGCTGGACGTGGCGCCGACCTCTGGCGGATTGAAGATGGCGGGCTGGCTGCCGCGCGGCAAGGAACTGCCGTCCACGCGCGAGGCGGCAAGGCTGGGCGTGGCGACACCTGGCATGTCGAAACTATTCCTCGGGCCGGCGCGCGACGGCTGGCTGCTCGGATTTGCGGCGCTCGACAATGCGTCGATACGCTCAGGGGTCGAGGCCCTGGCTCGTGTTGCGCAGCGCGTGTAAAGTGTGACGCCCTAATCGGTGCGGACCGTTATGTCGGCGATCAAAAACCATAGACCGCTTGTAGCCTGAACGTCGTTGCTCGCTGCCCGTCCAGGACGTCGAACAATACTGCCGCATTGTAGTGGATGACCTGTTCGTCGCCGAGTTTGAATTTGCCGAGGAATACGGGGCCGATTTGATGCACCTGCTGATCGTGCGGCGCCCAATGGTTCCAAGCACCCAACTCGCCGAAACCCTGGACGCCGAATTCGTACGATGCACTCAAGCGACGTTTGACCTGCCACTGATAGTCGAGCTGCATTGGATTGGAGAAATCGGCCAGATAATTGCGATGGAGGAGGAAATTCAGATTGACCGTCGTCAGACCGAATTCGCCCTGCAGCAGCGGGCCTATCACTGCCTTATACCCCGCAGCCCGATCCCGCTCATATTCGATTTCGGTGTACAAGGCGAATTCGATCGGGGATTGGCCGTCGGTCAACAGCAAGGTATTGATCCAGGCAGCAGAATCGAATTTGGTGGTGTCGCCACTGTCTCGCAAATAGGTGCCGTACACTTCGGTGAACCAGCGCTCCGTGACGCTGGCGCCCACCCCCAACGTGGTCGCGCCGCTGGGGCTTTGTCCGGATGGCTTTTGCGATCCGAATTCGACGTCGACCTGATGCGCGCCGTTTTGCGCATAGTTAATCATCAGACTGTCATTCGGATCGGCCATAACGGTTCGCGTGCCAAGCAGCAACAGCAGGACCGAAACGGCAATTGTCGGCTTTGCAGCGGCAAGCAACATGGAAGTCTTTGCATCGGATGACGTCAATCGGGGCGTCAGGTGTCTTTGACCCTGAACAGGTGCTTATGCTGCCATGCTATGGGATCGGGCGCAACCGCCGGCAACATTTCCAGATTGCCGGCGCGTCGACGTCACTTCGCGCCGGCGCAATGGATTTCACGGAACAATAGGGGTGTCATGCCGAATCGCCGTTCGAATGCCTTCGACAGCTGCGCGGCTGTGGAATAGCCTGTCTTCGAGGCGATTTCCTTGAGCGAAATTCCTGTGCCCAACAGTAACCTGGTCTGATCCAGGCGAAGTGTCTCGACGAAATGCGCCGGCGTTTCACCCATGGCAAGCGTGAATTTGCGATGGAAACTACGCTCGGACATGGCCACATGGGTAGCCAATCGCGGTACGTCGAGCACTTCGGAAAGATGTTCCTTCATCCATTGGATCAGTTTACCGAACGGTGCGTCGGCTTTCGCCTGGGCTTGCAACACCGGGCTGAATTGCGATTGATAGCCGGGGCGCCGCGCGTAAAGGACCAGACGTTCCGCGATGGCGTTGGCCACGCCGGCACCGAGGTCCTTGGCCACGATTTCCAGGCACATGTCGATCCCGGTCGTAACACCTGCCGAAGTCCATACCTGTCCATCCTGGACGAACAATGCATTGGTGTCGACCATTGCCTTCGGGTAAAGCCGCGCCAGATCGGCACAGCCGGACCAGTGTGTTGCCACGCGCTTGCCGTCAATCAGGCCAAACTCTGCCAGCGCGAATGCGCCCGTGCAAATCGAACCATAACGCTGCGCCTGCTCGCAGGACTCCATCACCCACTGCCTTATTCGTCGATTGAAGCCCAGCTCACGCACCGCGTCCTCGTCACCACCGACGATGAGCATGGTATCGATGCTGCGGGGCGAAACGTCGTCGAGCGCTTTCGTGGCGATGGCAATCGCGCTATTGCTTTGGACGATGCCGCCGGTCTCGGAGAGGACGTGCACCTTGTAAAAATCCTGGCGCACTGTGTCGTTGGCTGCCCCAAAGACCGACGCCGGACCGGTTACATCAAGAATTTGCGTGCCGTTGAAGGTTAACAGGCCCACATGGTGGGCTTTATGCGGGGTGGGTATCATTGGCAGATATTATCATTATTATGTCATTTATGCCAAAGCCAATCTTGTTACGATGTTTGCACCTGCCGAGCAATGCCCGGACAGGCTCAATGTCGACATGTTCCATGTCGAGTTCCGTGACAACCAAGGACAACACCATGCCGGCAACAATACAAATTGGATTCCTTCTGTTTCCCAATGTGACCCAACTGGACCTGACGGGCCCGGCGCAAGTTCTCAGCCGGGTTCCCGGCGCTACAGTCCATCTCGTGGCCAAGACGCATGGACCGGTCGCAACCGACGTTGGTTTCAGTTTGAATCCGACAACCACATTTGCAGATTGTCCTAGCCTGGACGTGTTGTGCGTGCCGGGAGGATTCGGCATTGCAGATCAAGTCGGAGACGACAAGACATTGGATTTCCTGCGACGTCAGGGAGCCGATGCGCGTTACGTCACTTCCGTGTGTAACGGCTCCTTGCTCCTCGGCGCCGCCGGATTGATTGACGGATATCGCTCGGCCTGTCATTGGATGTGGCGCGATTATTTGCGATTTTTCGGCGCCGAGCCGGTTGCGCAGCGCATCGTCCGGGATCGCAATCGCATTTCCGGTGGCGGCGTAACTGCCGGCATCGATTTCGGATTTGCACTGGCGGCGGAATTGGCGGGTGAAGAAGCGGCACGCATGATACAACTTGCGCTCGAATATGATCCGCAACCCCCATTTGACAGCGGCACGCCGGAACGGGCAGGGGAGGAACGCGTCATCCGTATGCGTACCATGCTGGCCGAACGAATGAAGGTGGTTGAAGCCAAAATTCTTCGGACCGCTCTGAAGTAGACATCAAACGGTTTGCTGGAAGGATGGGCGGCTTGTATGAATTGCGGCGCGAATTAGTTGCGGGCAACGTTAGGAGTCTGGGCGGCAGAAGCGAGTCGGCTGCAATGGATGGAGAAAAGTCCCACTTCGCCCCCGTTTTTCCGGCTGTAGCTACGGCTACAGTCCTCAAAAGCGAGGCCAAATTGGGCCCTTTTCCCACCCATTTCGCTTCGACTCGTTCTG